>NZ_CP051516.1:304895-609791 GCF_012689525.1 Paraburkholderia aromaticivorans | reverse complement strand
CGATGCTCGCCACGATCCGAAAGACGCCGCAAGCGTCGGAGGATGAGCACGCGGCGCACGGCAGTTGGCGTCATGTTTTGCCGCAGATGCCGGCGCTCGTGATCGGCACCGGCTTCTTTGCATTGTTCGACACGATCGCGCTCTCGCTGCTGCCGCTCTTCGCGATGTCGCACGGCATCACGAGCGAAGTGGCCGTGCTGTTCGCGTCGGCGCTGCTGCTCGGCGATACGACGATGCAATTCCCGATCGGCTGGCTTGCCGACCGGCTCGGCCGCGAACGCGTGCATATCGGTTGCGGTGTGATCGTCGTGGCGCTGCTGCCCTTGCTGCCGTGGGCGATGACTACACCGTGGCTGTGCTGGCCGTTGCTATACGTGCTCGGCGCGGCAGCAGGCGCGATTTATACGCTGTCGCTGGTTGCCTGCGGCGAACGCTTTCGCGGTGTCGCGCTGGTGTCGGCCAGTTCTCTGGTGGGCGCGGCGTGGAGCGCGGCGAGTTTCGGCGGCCCGCTGGTGGCTGGCGCGCTGATGAAGGGTGTCGGTAACGACGCGATGGTCGCTGTGCTGCTTGCTGCGGCGTTGGCGTTTCTTGTGTCGGTCTGGTGGGAAAGACGACGTGCGCCGGTGCGGGTCGCGGGTTGATCGGCAGGTTCAGGAGCGGCTCTGCGGCGCCGCAAATGATGCCATGGCCGACTTGCTGCTCGCCGCGGCTTTGGCGTTTCTTGTGGCGGCGTAGAGAGAGAGACGGCGTGCGTCGGTGCGAATTGCGGATCGATCAGCATGCTCCGGCGAAGCAAGATGCTACGTGGATAGCAAAACGGGGAAGCCATTTATCGTGGCTTCCCCGTTTTTCGTCATGCCCGTAGCGGGCGCCTCGCCCGCTATGACAGCCTTACTTCAGCGCCGGCAAAATTTCCCCGACGCACGTGCCAAAACCCACACGATAACCCTCACCCTGGCACCAGCCGGCCAGCGTCAGCTCGTCGCCATCTTCGATGAAACTGCGCGTGCCGCCTTCCTGCAACTCCAGCGGCTTCTTGCCGTTCCACGTCAACTCCAACAGGCTGCCGAACGAATCTTCGGTCGGTCCACTGATCGTGCCCGAGCCCATCAGGTCGCCCACGCGCGTATTGCAGCCCGATACCGTGTGATGCGTGAGCTGCTGCGCCATCGTCCAGTACATGTGCTTGAAGTTGGTCCGCGAAATCGTGCTCGGCTGCTTCGCCTGCTGCGGGCGCAGCGTCACTTCCAGCGTGATATCGAATGCGTGCTCGCCGTCGTGGCGCAGGTACGCGAGCGGCTGCGGTTCCTGCACGGGCTGCGCGACGCGGAACGGTTCGAGCGCGTCGAGCGTCACGATCCACGGCGAGATCGTGGTCGCGAAGGTCTTTGCGTTGAACGGTCCGAGCGGCACGTATTCCCATTTCTGAATATCGCGCGCGCTCCAGTCGTTCAGCAGCACCATGCCGAAGATATGCGCTTCGGCATCCGTGCTTGCAACCGGCTCGCCCAAGGCATTGCCCGCGCCGATCACGAAGCCGGTTTCCAGTTCGATATCCAGCTTGCGGCACGCGCCGAACACGGGACGCTCCTGATCCGGCAGCTTCAACTGCCCGTTAGGACGACGCACCGGCGTGCCACTCACCACCACCGACGACGCGCGTCCGTTGTAACCGATCGGCATCTCCGACCAGTTCGGCAGCAGCGCATTCTTCGGATCGCGGAACATGGAGCCGACGTTCGTCGCGTGCTCCTTCGACGAATAGAAATCGGTGTAGCCCGGAATCTGCACCGGCAGATGCAATTGCGCGTCGGCCTGGCGGATCAGCGCGCGGCTGCGCAGTTCGGCGTCGTCGCGCAGCGTCGCGTTATCGCGCGACAGCAGCTTGCTCAACTGAATGCGCACGCTACGCCATACGTCACGGCCGAGTGCGATGAAATCGTTCAGCGCGTCGCGCACAAACACGCTGTCGCCCGCGCCCGATGAAGGCACGCTCAGCAGACCCGCGCTTTCAAGGGCGGCCAGGTCGACGATGCTGTCGCCGATCGCGACGCCCACGCGGCGTGTCGCATTCAAGGTGTCGCTAAAAACGCCGAACGGCAGATTCTGAATCGAAAAATCGTTGGCCGAATGGTTGGCCGACTCGACCCAACTCTTGCGCGACGGATCGAGCGTCGCCTGAAGATCGCTCAATGCGTTCATCGTTGCTCCGGGTTGAAGTGTTTCTTGAGACCTTGCCAGCACTCGTAGTAATGCGCTTGCAATTGCGCCGTTTCGAGCGCAAAGCGCGTCGGTTTGATCAGCGTGCGTGTCTCGATCATGAAGGCCATCGTGTCACCGACTTTCTTCGGCGTCGACGTATCGCCATGCGAGGCTTTCTCGAACGTTTCCGCGTCCGGGCCGTGACCCGACATGCAGTTATGCAGGCTCGCGCCGCCCGGCACGAAACCTTCGGCCTTGGCGTCGTACACGCCGTGCACGAGGCCCATGAACTCGCTCGCGACGTTGCGATGGAACCAGGGCGGGCGGAAGGTATCTTCGGCGGCGAGCCAGCGCGGAGGGAAAATCACGAAGTCGATCGTATCGACGCCCGGCGTGTCGCTTTGCGATTGCAGCACGAGGAAGATCGACGGATCCGGATGATCGAAGCTGATCGAGCCGATCGTGTTGAAGCGGCGCAGATCGTACTTGTACGGCGCGTAATTGCCGTGCCATGCCACCACGTCGAGTGGCGAGTGGCCGATGTCCGCGCGCCACAGGTTGCCGTTCATCTTGACGACGAGTTCGAAGTCGCCTTCACGGTCTTCGTAGGCCGCGTGCGGCGTGAGGAAGTCACGCGGATTGGCGAGCCCGTTCGAGCCGATCGGACCGAGATCCGGCAACCGCAGCAACGCCCCGAAATTCTCACAGATGTAGCCGCGCGCCGTGCCGTCCGGCAAGCTCACCGCGAAGCGCACGCCGCGCGGAATCACCGCGATCTCGAACGGCTCGACGTCGAGCTTGCCGAACTCGGTGGCGATGTGCAGGCGTCCTTCCTGCGGCACGATCAGCAGTTCACCGTCGGCGGTATAGAAGAAGCGGTCCTGCATCGAGCGGTTCGCCGCGTACAGGTGAATCGCGCAGCCGTTCATCGACTCGGCCGCGCCGTTGCCCGCCATCGTCACCCAGCCGTCGATGAAGTCGGTCGGCTCGGCCGGCATCGGCAACGCGTCCCAACGCAACTGGTTGGGCGGCGTCGGCGGCACCTCGGCGAAGTTGGCGACGAGCCGCTCTGAAGGCAGTTGCGTGAACGGCAGGTGCACCGCCGCCGGACGAATCCGGTACAACCACGAGCGGCGATTATGGCCTCGAGGCGCAGTGAACGCCGTGCCCGACAGTTGTTCAGCGTATAGACCATAAGCCGCGCGCTGCGGCGAATTGCGGCCTTCCGGCAACGCGCCCGGCAAGGCCTCGGTGGCGAATTCGTTCGCGAAGCCCGACTGATAGCCCGGCTCGATTTCGAGCCGCGAGTTGGCGGTGTGCGGCGTACGGGTTTGGGTATCCATGCTAGGTTCTCCGTTGATACTCGATCTCGTCATCTCATGCGGTCCGCGGCTCGGACGGCTGGCCGCGTTGGCGCGTCGCGGCCGCCAGCGCGATCACCAGCAGCGCGGAGCACAGCACCGGCAGAGCCGCCGCATGAAACAGCGACGCATTCGACCAGTTCAGCGCGATCAGTTGACCGCCGATCAGCGGCCCGATCACCGAGCCGATCCGGCCGATGCCGAGGCTCCAGCCGATCCCGGTCGAGCGCAGCGGGGTCGGATAAAAATGGCCGGCCAGCGCGTTGACCGCCGGTTGTCCGCCGACCACGCAGAAGCCGCCCGCGAACACCACGAGCAGCAGCCACGGCAACGCATGCGCCACCGTGCCGATCGTGCCGACCGCCAGCGCCGCGCCCGCGAAACACACGAACAGCACGCGCACAAAACCAAAACGTTCGATGAACCAGCCGAGCAGCAAGGTGCCGACCACGCCACCCGTTTGCAACACCGTGCCGACGATCACCGCCGTGCCCGGCGAATAGCCGGCGTCGCGCATCACGGTGGGCAGCCAGTTCGACAGGAAGTACAGATCGATCAGGTTCATGAAGCTGATCGCCCACAAAATCAAGGTTACCGGACCGCGGCCGGCGCGGAACAGTTCGGCGACCGGCGCGCCGCCGTTGCCCTTCTCACGCACGACGAGGCGCGTGTTCGCGTCGATCGGCAGCGCCGGGTTGAACTTCGCGAGCCAGCGCAGCGCGCGCTCGCTGCGGCCCTTGAGAACGAGGAATTGCAGCGACTCCGGCAACGCGGCAAGCATCGCCAGCGCGAGCAGCAGCGGCACCGTGCCGCCCACCCAAAAGACCGCGCGCCAGCCGTATGCCGGAATCAGCGCGGCGCTGATGAAGCCGCCGAGCGCCGCGCCCAGCGTGAAGCCGCACGACACCAGCATCATGCGCTTGACGCGATGCGCGGGGGTCGAGAATTCACCGACCAGCGCCATCGCGTTCGGCATGATGCAGCCGAGCCCTAGACCGGTGATGAAGCGCAGCGCGATCAACGCGGGGATCGTGGTGACAAAAGGCGTGGCCAGCATCGACAGCGCGAAGAAGAAGGTCGACCCGATCAGCACCGGACGGCGGCCGATGCGGTCCGCCAGCACCGACAACCCGAGCGCGCCGAGCAGCATGCCGAACAGGCTGGCGCTGAACACCGGACCGAGCGCCGCCTTCGACACGTGCCATTCTCCGATCACGCTCGGCGCGACGTAGCCCATCGCCTGCGCGTCGAAGCCGTCGATCACGAGGCACAGCCCGCATAGCGCGAGCAGCAGCAACTGGAATGCCGGGTGATGCGTTTCGCCGAGCACGTGCTCGACTTCGATCACATTGGCGGCGGCCGCGGCCGGTTTCGCGCTCATTGGGTCGTCTCCTGATGCTGACTGGATGGATTGTTCGTTGGTTGCGGTGGGGCTGAACACTGCCGGAAAGCGCCTGTGATCGGCGCCTCGACTGCGCGCACGGCACAAGCCAGCGCGTGATCGCAGCCGCATCGCAAGTTACGTATAGTAAAACGAATTACGTATAGTGAAATTAACGTAAACCCTGAAAAGTCGCCTGAAAACCTCGGACGGCCCGTCGGCACAAGCGTTCGGCGGATAACGTTATGAGCAATTTGTTCATGTGAGCACGGCGCAGACTGCTACCATCAATGGATGCGGCAAAGCGTCGAGTTGCCGCGCCGAGCGCCTCTCTATCGCCATTCACACGTCTACATGATTCCGCCGACCATCCCCAACCTCATTGCCCGCTCCGCCGATCATCCGTTTCTCGGCGAGCATCTGGTGATGGGGCAAGGCTTGCATCACGACGTCGCGCTGGCGCAATTCGACGGCTTCGAACTCGCCAGTGCCTACGAGCCGATCTTCGATATCAGCGTGCATGCGTTGGCGCAGTCGCTTTCGTCGGGGGTCGAGGGAGTGGACCGTTTCGGCGATGAACTCGGCTTCCAGGCCGTCACGCACCGGCTCGACGCGGCGCCGTTCGACGTGTTCGATCCGTTCGACCGTATCGCCGACGATCAGGAGTTGGTCGCGCTCGACCGCATGTCACGTGCGCTGCACGCCATCAATTTCTTTGGCGCGCAACGGCATGGAATGCTGTTTCTGCGCGTGCACGAGCGGCTGCTCAAGAGCGTGAAGTACGACCACGGGCGGCATTTTTCGAGCGTGCTGGTGTCGTTCGGATTGAACCCGTCGCGGGTGGTCATCGAGTTGCCGGCTGCGGCGGTTGCGCACAAGACCTTTCTCGGCTATTTGACCAAGAGCTACCAGCACTATGGCTTCAAGGTGGCGGGCAATCTGTCCAACGCGGGGCAGATTCTGTCGGTGTCGGAGACCGCGCGGCTCGACTTTCTCAAGATGGATGCAGGGACCGCTTTGCGCGATGCCACGGTTAAACCGCTAGTGGGTTATGCAGGCCGGTTGCGGATTCCGCTGATCTTCAACCGTGTCGTGGATGAAACGCAATTCGAGGCGTTGCAGCAGTACGACGTGCGTTTCGTGCAAGGGCCGTTGTTCAATGCGCATTATCACGACCGGGCCGTTTGAGTCATTGGATTGACGCGTCGGCACACGCGCCGCCCGCTTCAACCGGTATCGCCCAAACGCCGCGCGAGCGCCTTCAGCCGTGGCGCGACGTTGTCACGAAACACATCCTCTCCCATCGAAGACGCCGGCCCGCTGCAACTCAGCACCAGCCAGCGCCCTTCGCGCGGCTCGCGAAACGGCACGGCAACCGCGTTGACATCGTCATGCCACGCGCGGAACGAATAGCAGCAGCGCTGCGCGGCGAAGGCGGCGATTTCTTTCTCGGCGTCGGCGACCAGTTCGGCGCCTTCCTTGCCCGCCGCCTTTTTTAGTTCGACCAATAACGCAGCGCGCACGTCGAACGGTTGCACGGCCAGATAGGCGCGGCCCATCGAACTCGTCAGCATCGACAGTTTCGAACCGGATGCCAGCCCAAGCGTCAACGCCGTTTCGCTGCGGATTGTCTCCAGATAAATCATGTCAAGCCCGTCGCGGCAACCGAGCGAGACCGCCGCGCCCACCTCGCGTGCGAACACGCGCATGTGCGGGCGCGCGAGTTCGAGCGTGTCCGTACCCGAGAGCAGCGCGAAACCGAGCGACAACACACCGGCGTCGAGCGCGTATTTCCCCAGCGTTTCGTCGAGCCGCAGATAGCCGAGCACAGTCAGCGTGTAGGCCAGACGGTTGACGGTCGCCTTCGGTAAACCCGTGCGCTCGACGAAATCGCGGTTGCCGAGCATCGTTTCGCCCGGCTTGAACGCACGCAGCAAATCCAGCCCGCGTGCCAGGGCGACGACAAATTTGCGCTCGTCGAGCGGTTCAGAGGGAGTAGATGTTGGCGTCATGGGGTGATACACTCGGACGTGGTTTGCAAAACATTGTTTCGCATAGCGGAACACAAGTCAAGCGCAAACACGTTTCCGTCAAGCAAGGAATCAGGAGATAAGCCATGGCCGAGGCCGCGCAGTTTCACTGGGAAGACCCGTTGCTGCTGGATCAGCAGCTCACCGAAGACGAACGCATGGTGCGCGACGCCGCCGCGGCCTACGCGCAGGACAAGCTGCAGCCGCGTGTGCTCGAAGCGTTCCGTCATGAGAAGACCGACATCGAGATCTTTCGCGAGATGGGCGAACTCGGCCTGCTCGGCCCGACCATTCCTGAGCAGTATGGCGGCCCCGGTCTGAACTACGTGGCGTATGGGTTGATCGCACGTGAAGTGGAACGCGTGGATTCCGGCTACCGGTCGATGATGTCGGTGCAGTCGTCGCTGGTCATGGTGCCGATCTACGAGTTCGGCTCGGAAGCGCAGAAGCAGAAATACCTGCCGAAGCTCGTCACCGGCGAATGGATCGGCTGCTTCGGCCTGACCGAACCGAATCACGGCTCCGATCCGGGCAGCATGGTCACGCGGGCCAAGAAGGTCGACGGCGGTTATTCGCTGTCGGGCTCGAAGATGTGGATCACTAATTCGCCGATCGCCGACGTGTTCGTCGTGTGGGCGAAGCTCGAAGAAAACGGCAAGGACGCGATCCGCGGCTTCATTCTCGAGAAGGGCTGGAAGGGGCTGTCGGCGCCGACCATCCATAGCAAAGTAGGCCTGCGCGCGTCGATCACCGGCGAGATCGTGCTCGACGAAGTGTTCGTGCCGGAAGAGAATCGTTTCCCCGAAGTCAGCGGCTTGCGCGGTCCGTTCACGTGCCTGAACTCGGCGCGCTACGGCATTGCCTGGGGCGCGCTCGGTGCGGCTGAATCATGCTGGCATACCGCGCGTCAGTATGTGCTGGATCGCAAGCAGTTCGGCCGGCCGCTCGCCGCGAACCAGTTGATCCAGAAGAAGCTCGCCGACATGCAAACCGAGATCACGCTCGGTCTGCAAGGCGTGCTGCGCCTCGGCCGCATGAAGGACGAAGGCACCGCGGCCGTCGAGATCACCTCGATCATGAAGCGCAATTCATGCGGCAAGGCGTTGGACATTGCGCGGCTCGCACGCGACATGCTCGGCGGCAACGGCATCTCGGACGAGTTCGGCATCGCGCGGCATCTGGTGAATCTGGAAGTGGTGAACACCTACGAAGGTACGCACGACATTCACGCGCTGATTCTTGGGCGCGCGCAAACCGGTATTCAGGCTTTTTTCTGAAGGTTTTCTGAAGCGCGGATCGCGCGGATTGCTCCGATTGCGGCAGGTTTGCGCAGCACGATAAAAAAGCCAGGTCACTCGTGAACTGGCTTTTTTTCGTTCGACACAGCGCGCCGCGGCTAACGGCCCGCTTCGTGGCGCATCAGCCGCTTACTTGTTCGGCTGCGGCGTCATGCGCAGATACGGACGCAGCGCCTTGTAGCCCTTCGGGAACTTCTGCTTGATGATTTCCTCGTCCTTCAGCGACGGGACGATCACCACGTCATCGCCCTGCTTCCAGTTGCCCGGCGTAGCGACCGAGTGGCTGTCGGTGAGTTGCAGCGAATCGATCACGCGCAGCACTTCGTCGAAGTTGCGGCCGGTGCTGGCCGGATAGGTGATGATCAGGCGCACCTTCTTCTTCGGGTCGATCACGAACAGCGAGCGCACCGTGAGCGTCTCGTTCGCGTTCGGGTGGATCATGTCGTACAGTTCGGCAACCTTGCGATCGCTGTCCGCGAGAATCGGGAAGCCGACATTGGCGGCTTGAGTCTCGTTAATGTCTTTGATCCACTCTTTGTGCGACTCGGCGCTGTCGACCGACAACGCGATGGTCTTCACATTGCGCTTCTCGAATTCGTCGGCCAGCTTGGCGGTCAAGCCGAGTTCGGTCGTGCAGACCGGCGTGAAGTCGGCGGGATGCGAGAACAAGACGCCCCAACTATCGCCCAGCCATTCGTGGAATTTGATCGGGCCGACACTCGACTGCTGTTCGAAATCCGGCGCGATATCGCCAAGACGTAGACTCATTGTGCATCTCCTATGGGTTTGGACATTGCCGCACAAGCATTCACACGCGGCGCCCCGCAACGATAAAGCATACGGGAGTGACGGTGTATGACGAACCAACATTGCGTCACTACTTTATGCGTTTTTGTAATTTTCACCGATTTAGTGGAAACTTTGCGGGACAGATCAACTCCATCTTAAGCAAACTTTGTGTGCACGTTGTGCGGCGGTGGCGTTGTTTGTGGCTATGCTTCAACCGGGAACGGTTCGTGCGGAGTTGTGAACCAACCGAGCCCTGCGCTCGCCAGCGGCCGTTTCTTTGGTTACGATTCACGCGTGGCGTGAGACGAAGGGGAGTTGTCAATGTCGGAAATCAACAAGGAGAGATTGATGTCGGATATCAAAACCGTCCTCGCGGACGCTGAAGATCTGCTGAAACAGGCCGCGAGCGCCACCGGCGAGCGTGCTTCGGAACTGCGTGAAACGGCGCTGACGCGCCTGAAGCAAGCCAAGGAAAAGGCGGCCGACGTTCAGGTCGTGGTGGTCGAAAAAGGCAAGAAGGCGGCCCGCGCCACCGACGACTACGTGCACGAGCATCCGTGGGCATCCATCGGCATCGCCGCTGGCGCCGGTGTGCTGCTTGGGCTGTTGATCAACCGCAAGTAACACTGGCGATGCCGCCGGGCGTGTCTCGTCCGGCGCACCATCGAATCGAGTTGACCGGCGCACGCCTGGCCGGTCCGCTTCTTCTGGCGCGCGCGCGCGCCGGTTAGGCCTTCACGCGCAACGCCCACAGCCATGACGATCGAAACACAATCGCAGCGCGGAGAACATAGTCCGTTGCGCCGCATAATCGGTTCCGTGTTTGCCATTCTGCAAACGCGGCTGGAACTGGTCGGCATCGAACTCGCCGAAGAAAAGGACCGTTTGCTCGCCGTGCTGTTCCTCGGCCTTGCCGCCATGATGCTCGCCACCATGGCTCTGATCGCGTTGACGGCGCTGATCGCCATCGCTTTTTGGGACACCTACCGCTGGCAGGCGCTTGCCGGCATCACGGCGGTCTACGCGATTGCGGGATTAGTCTGTGCACTAAAAGCGCGCAGCGGTTTGCGTAACGCGCCAATGGTGTTCGAAGCGACTCTCGCCGAGTTCGAGAAAGACCGCGACGTGTTTCGCAAACCGTGACCCGGAAGACGCAACGGCGTGCTCTACGCGTCTTGGTCCTGCGTCTTGCTTAGAAACTCGCGCGATTTGCAGCGCCGTTCCACTGCTCCACCTTCACTGCCGCCGACACGCCATGAGCCAGATCCATTCCGATACCGCGTTCCGTAACAAGCGCCACCAGGCCAAAGATCTGAGCGCGCCGCATTTGCGCGCACTGCGCAAAGAACTGCTGCTGGTGCGCGCGGATGTCGAGCGAATGGAACTCGCTCAGGCGACCATGGAGTTGCGACAGGCGGTCACGCACTTCAGTTGGCTCAAATTCATCCTGCCGGGCTTCGGCGGCATGCGCATCGGCAAGGGCTCGAAGGCGAGTTTTATCAACGCGGCCAGCATCGGCGCCCTCCTCAAACAATATCCGCTCATTAGCTCGATCGCCTCGATCGTGCTTGCCAAGCCGCTGCGCGCAACGGTCGTAGCCGGCGCCAAACCCGTGCTCAAGTGGGGCAGCCTTGGGCTTGCCGGGTGGGAAGCCTATCGGATCTGGCAGCAGATGAAGCGCGATTCGGCGGCGTCGTCGGGCAGCAAGGTTGAGTCGACGGATAGTGGTTACTGACGCGCGACGATTCGTGTCGGTTCGGTTCCGTTCCGTTCACTAGCTCGTATTCCAGCAGTCGCCGCTAGCGGCTGTCGAACCTGCTGCCGCGTTTTTGTTGCCGCGTAATCCTGTCGCATCAAGCGTAAAAATGCCGCATGTGTCGTCGCGCATCGGGCCGGATTCGTTCGGCGTTGCCTCGATCGCATAGCCACCGTTTGCATCGTCCGCGGGCATTACATGCAGGCGGTAGACAGCCGTGCCGAATTGCGGCGCCTGATCGAGGCCCGCGGGCAATGTCGACGCGCTGTCGTTTGTCGCTCCCTCGATGAATTGAGCCGCGCGATAGAGCGCGGATGCCGCGTCGATTCGATGAGTTCGCGCAACATGGCTGCGATACGAAGGCACGGCAAAGACGGCCAGCGTGGCGGCAATTGCTAGCGTAATCATCAACTCGAGCAGCGTGAATCCGGATGCATGCGGCTTCATGTCGCCTCCGTCAAAAGGGCCTGGCGGCAATGCGGCGCCAATGACGTTCGATCTTCCCGCCGTCGATCACCAGTTCCATCTGCAGCCATACCTGCGACTCGCTGGCGCGGCCGAAACCGCGCGAAGTCAATAAATACGCCCTGGCATCGGCACGAGTGGCGAGACGCCAGGCCTCGATCAGACATTGCGGCGCGCGCAGCGATCCTGGCCATTGCGCCACGGGTGTGACGGCGCCTGCTTCGAATGCAGCTGCGAGTTTCCATTGCGCCGGCGCACCGGACGCGGCCGGCAGCGGTGCTGTGGACTGCGCGCTGGCAGCCGCGATGACACTGCGGGCGCATAAGGTCAGCGCCGAATCCGCGGCGTGAAAGGCCTGCAAGTACTCGCGAACGTTAGTGGTGCCACGCGCCGCCGCGAGCGATGTTTCGAACCAGACTGCGGAAGTGACCAGCATCATTGTTGAAATCAGCAGGACGATCGGCAGGACCATGCCTCGTTGCCTGGTGCGTGGCGCGTTGCACCGCGTTCGACTAAGGCCTGCCGGGTTTGCCGGGTTTGCCAGATGACCGTGACGTCTCATGCGCTTCCCCTGCGTGCGGCTCGGCTGCTTTTCCCTTCGTGGTTTCGTCACAGCGAATCCTCCGCGTGATTGCGTATCGCCACACGCCGCGAGAACGCCTGGCGAGGTCGTGAATCCGCAGCGAGAGCGCTCACGCCATCGCAATCGATATAGCGCGAACGCTGTTGTCCCCGTGGCGCGCCGCGTACAAGCACGCAAAGATCGACGGCGACGATCTTCGCCCATTGATCGGCCGTCACGGCCGACGCGTCGATCGCGGCCAGCCCATCGGCTAGCCAGTACTTGATCCGCAAACGCTCGATGCCTTCGACCAGCGGCTGCGCGGATCCCGTCTTGCCGTTGCCCTCGCAGTAAAGTTCCGGCTCACCGGTCGAACCGCTGACCCTCGCGAAGTACCGGTTGACGACCGGGACGCCCTGGTCGCCGAGTGCGGCGCTGCTGCCAGACACGGCCTGTCCGAGACAGTCGGTTGTTTGCCCGCTGGTCGATGGCCATGTGGAGACGTTGTCACCGACATAACGGACCGCGATGCCGTCCGAGTGACTGGGCAAGGTCTCGCAGGCGAGGCTATCGTCGGCGCCGGTCGGGCGGCCGCCCGAGCATCCGAACATCGGCGGCGGACTGTTGTACCGCGCAATGTCCGCGGGGACGAAGCCGGCCATTTGCAATTGCTGGCCAATCAGCGTCAGCGCAGTCAGACCGGCTTCGCGAATCCGCATCGCATCACTCGCGCGTTCGAATGCGCTCCGCTGCGTCGTATAGAGCGAGACGGCACCCGCAGTCACCAGCAGCCCCAGCGCCATGGCGATCACGAATTCGACCAGGGTATGGCCGTAAGCAGGATTCGAACGCCGCGTCATTTCGCAAACGCCAACACCACGCACGACGAGCCCACGGGCAGATCCGCGCCGGCGCAGGACGCGGGCTTGTCGATCACGTCGTCGGAACGTGGCAAGTCGCGCAGTGATGTCCATGTCACACGGGCAGCCGACACACCGCCGATGTCATCCACCGAGGCTTCGCCATGCGGCAAAAGTGTCGCTGCCCGCGCGCTCCATTGCCTGACTGCGGAGTCGCCCGAGGTGGGAGCGCACATCGCCTCCGCGACGGAATCGGCTATCCAGGCGGCATGTTCGCGCAGGGACATCGCGCGGGCTTCGCGCGCGGTCCATAACTGACCGGCGATCAAGCCTAGCGCCGTGACCGCCATCAACGCGACGGCCAGCATGACTTCGATCAATGAGCTGCCGCCACATTTGGACTTGCAGCGGCGCGAGTGCGGAGTCTGCGAATATCGGCTCATGACGCTGCTCCGCATGCGCCCTCGACGATCCGCGCGCGGCCGCCCGCTGCGATGCGAATGCAGCGTCGCCACTTGTCCCCTTGCGTCGCCCTCGACGGCGTACGCGGCGCGATGTCAAAACTGCGAAAGGTGCCGATTAATTGCCCCGCCGGCGGCGTGAACGTGAGGTTCGTCTGCGTGCTGACGATGCTCACGGCCGCAAGCAGAGGTTGCGCACGCAATAGCGATAGCGTGCCGCCTCGGTCGGCCAGCACGGCCCAACCGCACGACCAGTCAGCGACGCCATTGCCGCACGGCTGCCCCGCGGCAAGACAATGCCGCGCGGCGTCGATGCGGCACACGGTGACGCGCGCGCCTCGGCGTAACGCTTCACTGCGCGCATAAGCGAGCGTCGAGGCAAGCGCCTTCGCGCGGGCGTCGACCTGATCTCGCACGTACCACGCCACGAACGACGGCGTGGCCATCACAGCGACCACGGCCAGCAGCGCGACAACGGCCAGCGTTTCGACAAGCGTGAAGCCACGGTATCGCGGCGGACGGACTGCATTCCGATTCATCTGCATCCCTGATCGATTCGAAGAATGCAGCCAATCTAGCGATTTGCAAGTCGCCCAACAATCGGCCGAACGGCCAGGTGGCACTCAGACGCTATCCCGCGCAAAAATGCACGCGACGAACCTTAACGGCAGCGGGAGATACGGATGCGCGAAACAACGCGGAACAAAACGGCGATTCAAACGCAACGCGCGATGCGACTGCGTTCAGCGTTTGCGGGAAGGCTTGGGAGGAGAAGAGGCGCGGCGAAATTCTTCGATCACGTCTTCGAATTCGGAGACGTCTTCGAAGCGCCGGTAGACGGAAGCAAAACGAACGTAGGCAATGGTATCGAGCGCACGCAACTCGTTCATCACGAGTTCGCCGAGGCGCTCGCTGCGCACTTCGCGCTCACCGCTGCCGAGCAACAGATACTCGATGCGGGCAACCGCCGCGTCGATCGCGTCCGCTGCCACCGGGCGCTTGCGCAGCGCCAGTTGCATGCTCGCGACGATCTTGCGGCGGTCGAACTCGGTGCGGCTGCCGTCCTTCTTGACGACCGACGGCAACGCCAGCTCGACCCGCTCATACGTCGTGAAACGTTTGTCGCAGGCCGGGCAGCGGCGGCGCCGGCGAATCGTCGCGCCGTCTTCGGATACGCGCGAGTCGACGACTTGCGTATCGGCGTGACGGCAGAAGGGGCAGTGCATGGCGGCTTAGCGGTAAACCGGGAAGCGTTGGGTCAACTCAGCGACTTGCCCGCGCACACGTTCGATCGTGGCGGCGTCTTCCGGGTTGTCCAGCACGTCGGCGATCAGATTGCCCACCTGCTCGGCTTCCTTGACGCCGAAGCCGCGCGTGGTCATGGCCGGCGAGCCGAGACGCACGCCACTCGTCACGAACGGCTTTTCCGGATCGTTCGGAATCGCGTTCTTGTTGACGGTGATGTGAGCGGCGCCGAGCGCGGCTTCCGCGGCCTTGCCGGTGATCTTCTTCGCGCGCAGGTCGACGAGCATCACGTGGCTTTCGGTGCGGCCCGACACGATGCGCAGACCGCGCTTGACCAGCGTCTCAGCCAGCACGCGCGCGTTTTCGACGACCTGTTGCTGATATTCCTTGAATTCCGGCGACAGCGCTTCCTTGAACGCAACGGCCTTGCCGGCGATCACATGCATCAGCGGACCGCCTTGAATGCCGGGGAAGATTGCCGAGTTGATCTGCTTTTCGAACTCGGCCTTCATCAGGATCACGCCGCCGCGCGGGCCGCGCAGGCTCTTGTGCGTGGTGGTGGTGACGAAATCGGCGTGTGGCACCGGGTTCGGATAGACGCCCGCGGCGATCAGACCAGCGTAATGCGCCATGTCGACCATGAAGTACGCGCCAACCGACTTGGCGATTTTCGACATGCGTTCGAAATCGATACGCAGCGAGAACGCGGAGGCGCCCGCCACGATCAGCTTCGGCTTGTGTTCCTGAGCAAGCTTTTCCGCAGCGTCGTAGTCGATATCTTCGGCTTCGTTCAGGCCGTAGCTGACCACGTTGAACCACTTGCCCGACATGTTGACCGGCGAACCGTGCGTGAGGTGGCCACCGTGCGCGAGGCTCATGCCCATGATCGTGTCGCCCGGCTTGAGCATGGCGAAGAACACGCCCTGGTTGGCCTGCGAGCCGGAGTTCGGCTGCACGTTCGCGGCTTCGGCGC
This sequence comes from Paraburkholderia aromaticivorans, assembly GCF_012689525.1. NCBI lineage: Bacteria > Pseudomonadati > Pseudomonadota > Betaproteobacteria > Burkholderiales > Burkholderiaceae > Paraburkholderia > Paraburkholderia aromaticivorans. Next base: position 594,408 of record NZ_CP051516.1, on the reverse strand, counting down.
CGAACAGTTGCTTCACACGGTCGATTGCCAGCTGTTCGGCCACGTCGACGTACTCGCAGCCGCCGTAATAGCGCTTGCCCGGATACCCTTCAGCGTACTTGTTCGTGAGTTGCGAGCCTTGCGCAGCCATGACAGCCGGGCTCGTGTAGTTTTCCGACGCGATCAGTTCGATATGCTCTTCCTGACGGCGGTTTTCCTGCTCGATGACTTTCCAGAGTTCAGGATCGACGTTGGCGATGGTGCTTTGGGCTCTGTCAAACATACGGATTCCGTTGAATGTGTTCAGGTTGACCGGATCGTGCGCCGAATCTTGCGTAGAGGGTACGCAGCGCTGCTGGCGGCTGGGCCAGCCCTGACGTGGCGGATGGAGAGTCGCCGCACACGCGAGGCAGGACAGCCACCGTCAGCGCAGATCAATGCGCGCGGATCACGGCTGCCCAGGCGAACGGCAAAACGGCACCCTGCGCTTCACGGTGGGTTGTTCCACCTTGAACCCGGTTGCTTGAACCGGTTCTATCGCCAGTCACGCAGGGATGAGCGCGTTAGTTTATTGGAAGAGGATCGAATAGGCAACCAGCTTCCGGCCGCTCCCGCGGGCGCCCGCCAGACGGGCCGCAGAGCCGTCTTATCCGGCGCACAAACGTCTGAGGAAAATCCTACGGAAACTCGCGGCGCATCCCTGCCACGGCCTCTTGTACGGTTGGTTCATCCTTGCCGCAGCGCCGCAATGGAAGTAGGCTTGGGGCCTTTCTCTCTTACCAGCCTGGGAACCACTGCAATGATCGTGTTCGTCACCGGAGCGTCCGCGGGATTCGGCGCCGCCATCGCTCGCGCCTTCGTCAAAGGCGGCCATCGTGTCGTCGCCACCGCTCGCCGCAAGGACCGCCTGCAAGAGCTCGCCGACGAACTCGGCGACGCGCTTCTGCCGTACGAGCTCGACGTGCGCGACCGCGCCGCCGTCGAAGCCGTGCCGGCCTCGCTGCCGGCCGATTTCGCCGCAATCGATGTGCTGGTCAACAATGCCGGCCTCGCGCTCGGCGTCGAACCGGCGCAAAAAGCGAGTCTCGACGAATGGAACACCATGATCGAGACCAACTGCACAGGGCTCGTTCAAGTCACGCACGCCCTCCTGCCCGGCATGGTGGAACGCAATCGCGGCCACATCTTCAATCTGGGTTCGGCGGCTGGCAGTTGGCCTTACGCGGGCGGCAACGTGTACGGGGCCACCAAAGCGTTCGTGCATCAGTTCAGCCTGAATCTGCGTGCCGATGTCGCCGGCACGGCGCTGCGGGTGACGAACATCGAGCCGGGCCTGTGCGGCGGTACCGAGTTCTCGAACGTGCGTTTTCGCGGCGACGATGCAAAGGCCGGCAAGATGTATGAAAACGTGCAGCCGCTGACGCCTGAAGACATTGCCGACTCGATTTACTGGATCGCCACGCGCCCGGCGCACGTCAACATCAACACGATCGAACTGATGCCGGTGGCTCAATCGTTCTCCGCTTTATCCGTCCATCGCGGCTGAAATCCCGGCTGAGGCCCGCCGGACGGGGCACACATCTTGAAACAGACCTAGGGGTGTGCGTTCCGGTAAAATGCGCCGCATGAATATGTCGACCAGCCAGCCCGGCGCGGAAATCGGCTACACGTGGCCGATCCGCGTGTACTACGAAGATACCGACGCCGGCGGCATCGTGTTTTACGCGAACTACCTGAAGTTTTTTGAACGAGCGCGCACCGAATGGCTGCGCGCGTGCGGCGTCGACCAGAATCGGCTCGCGGACGAAGCGGGTGCGATTTTCATCGTCCGCAGCACCGCGGTCGATTATCGGGCGCCGGCCCGGCTAGACGACGTGGTCAACGTGGTCTGCCGGATCGAGCGGCTCGGCAGAGCGTCGGTTGATTTCGCGCAGGAAGCGTGGCGGGACGGCACGCTGCTTGCTACCGGTTCCATCCGGGTCGGCTGCGTGGACCGCATTGCGCTGCGGCCGGCCGCGATTCCTCCGCCGGTTCTCGCCGCCTTGCGGCGCGGGCCGGGCGTGAGCGAGCCAGGCGTGTCAACGAACAATGACTGAACCCCGTTGTTACGGGGCCAGTGAACTCGTAACGATCAAGCAACACAAAGCATGGTTCGGCTTGCAATATCGCCGATGCTTCCGTTTTGCTCACGGCAAGCTTCGAGCGGCCTTGCAGCCGGACGCCCCCTTCCGGGACGTTAAAACGAACCTTTATGAACACTACACAAGATCTGTCGATCATTTCACTCGTACTCAACGCGAGCCTGCTGGCGCAGGCTGTCATGGCTCTGCTGTTGTTGTTGTCGCTGTTGTCGTGGACTTTCATCTTCCGCAAGTGGTTTGCGATCCGCAGGGCGCGCGCGCAAACTGAACGTTTCGAACGCGATTTCTGGTCGGGCGGCGACCTGCAGGCGCTGTACCAGAGCGCCGCGAACAACCGTCACACGATCGGTGCGCTGGAACGGATTTTCGAATCCGGCATGCGCGAATTCCTGAAAGGCAAGGAAAAGCGTCTGAACGATTCGGGCGCGATTCTCGACGGCGCACGGCGCGCCATGCGTGCCGCGTTCCAGCGTGAAATGGACGTGCTCGAAGCCAATCTCGCGTTTCTCGCGTCGGTCGGCTCGGTCAGCCCGTATATCGGTCTGTTCGGCACGGTGTGGGGGATCATGAATGCGTTCCGCGGCCTCGCCAACGTGCAGCAGGCCACGCTGGCCAACGTCGCGCCGGGTATTGCCGAAGCGCTGACCGCCACCGCGATCGGCCTGTTCGCTGCGATTCCGGCCGTGGTTGCCTACAACCGCTACGCGCACGACATCGACCGTCTGGCAATCCGCTTCGAGACTTTCATCGAAGAGTTCTCGAACATCCTGCAGCGCCAGGCACAGTAAGGAGTCCACGATGGCAGGCTCTCGCTCCTCCAGCATGCGCGGCAGCCGCTCGCGCCGCGCGATGGCCGACATCAACGTCGTGCCGTATATCGACGTGATGCTCGTGCTGCTCGTGATCTTCATGGTGACCGCGCCGCTCGTGGCACCGTCGATCGTCAATCTGCCGACCGTCGGCGGAGCGGCGCCGCAGCAGCAAACACCGCCCGTGATCGTGAACATTCGCGCGGACGGCAACATGAGCGTCAAATACAAGGACGATTCGGGCGCGCAACAGCAGCAGAACATGACGAAAGCGGATCTGAACGGCTTCATCGCCGATCGCGCGCAATCGCATCCTGATCAGCCCGTCGTGATCGCCGCCGACAAGACCGTCAAGTACGAAGTCGTGATGAACGTGATGTCCGAGCTGAAAGCCCGCGGCGTCAAGCGCGTTGGATTGCTCGTCAAATCGCAATGATCCGCAAGAATTCCGAATACCCGCTCCAGCCACCGCGTGAACGCGGCACCGGGCGAGCCTTTGCGTTCGCGCTGGTGATGCACGCGCTGCTCGGGTTCTTCCTGTATCACGGCATTCAGTGGCAAAACAGCACACCGGAAGGCGCGGAAGCGGAGCTGTGGACCGAAATACCCGATACGGCGATCCCCCGTCCCGTTCCGCCGCCGCCCGTGCCGGTGGCCCCTCCTCCGCCGGTGCGCGACGAACAGGCCGACATCGCGTTGCAGGAAAAGAAGCGTCAGCAGCAGCAAGCGGCTCGCGAGGCGCAGTTGGCTGAACAGCAACGTCAGCAGAAGCTGCAGGCGCAGCAGGAAGCCGAGGCGAAGCGTCAGCAGCAACTTGCTGCTGACCAGGCTGCGCAACTCGCCGCGCAGAAATCTGCGGCGGCCAAACAGAAGCAGCAGCAGCAACAGCAGGCCGACAAGCAGAAGCAACAGCAATTGGCTGAGCAGCAAAAGCAACAGCAGTTGAAAGAACAGCAGCAGGTACAGCAGAAGCAAGCCGAAGCTGAAGCGCAGAAGAAGGCCGACGCGCAGAAAGCTGCGAAGGCCAAGGCGCAAGCCGATGCCGCGGCACAAGCGAAGAAAGTGGATGCGGAACGTCGCGCACGTCTCGCGCAGATGCAAGGCCTCGCGACCGGCGGCACCGGCTCGACCACCAGCGACGGGCTTGGCAAGAGCGGCACGGGCAGTGGTTCGGGCGGCACGGCCGCATCGCCTGGGTTTAACGACAAAGTACAACGACGCGTTCACCCGAACGTCATCTGGTCAGGGCCGACCGAAGGGCTTGCAACCGAGATATCCGTGCGTTGCGCTCCGTCGGGCACCATCCTTAACGCAGCGATCAAGCGAAGCAGCGGCAACCCTGAATGGGACGCCGCCGCGCTCCGCGCAGTTCGGCAGTCCGACCCGTTGCCACAAGACACGGATGGAAAGACACCTGCAAGCTTTACGATAAGAATGGTACCTGCAGGGTAGTTGCAGGCACCGTAAGCCGCGTGCATGGGAACGATTCTGGCATTCCCGAGTCTTTCAGCTGTCGATAACCGTTCAAATTTTGTTTTTTGGGAACCCATACAGCATGAGTTTGATGACCAAGCTAGGCCTACGGACACTCGTGGCGTCGTGCCTTATTGCCGTCGGCGGTGCCGCACACGCCGAACTAACAGTCCTCGTGACAGGCGTCGGGTCCACCCAGTTTCCGATCGCAACGGCGAATTTCGCCAATGAAGCGAACTCGCCGCAGCAGGTCAGCACGATCGTGCGTCAGGATCTGCAACGCAGCGGCAAATTCACGAACATCGACGCGGGCTCCACGCCGATTTCCGAAACGGATTCCGTCGACCTCGGCAGCTGGAAGGCCAAGGGCGCGAACGCGTTCGTGTCGGGCAGCGTGAACCGCCTGCCGAACGGCCAATACGAAGTGCGCTTCAAGCTGTACGACACCGTCAAGGGCGAAAGCCTCGGCGGCCTCGTGCTGGTGAGCCCCGAAAGCGGCTTGCGCATGAGCGCGCACAAGGTCGCGGACTACATCTACGCGAAGCTGATGGGCGGCCGCGGCGCGTTCGCCACGCGTCTGTCGTACGTCATCCAGACGGGCGGCCGTTATCAGTTGCAGATCTCCGATTCGGACGGCCAGGACGCGCACATCGCGCTGTCGAGCCCCGAGCCGATCATCTCGCCGGCATGGTCGCCTGACGGCACCAAGGTTGCTTACGTTTCGTTCGAAAAGAAGAAGCCGATCGTCTACATCCACGATCTGCCTACGGGCCGTCGCGTGGTCGTTTCGGACCAGAAGGGCAACAATAGTGCGCCGGCGTGGTCGCCGGACGGACGCACGCTGGCGGTCGCGCTCTCGCGCACCGGCAACACGCAGATTTTCGCCGTCAATGCGGACGGCAGCGGCCTGCGCCGTCTCACGCAAGGCAGTTCGATCGACACCGAACCGTGCTTCTCGCCTGACGGCCAGTCGATCTATTTCACCAGCGACCGTGGCGGCCAACCGCAGATCTACAAGATGTCGGCCCAGGGCGAAAACTCCGGCGCCGCGCAGCGCGTCACGTTCACGGGCAGCTACAACACCAGCCCGCGCGTAAGCCCGGACGGCAAACAGCTCGCTTATATTTCGCGTGTCGGCGGCGGGTTCAAGCTGTATATCCAGGACCTGCAAGGCAACACCGCCACAGGCCTGACGGACACGACACATGACGAATCGCCGAGCTTCGCGGCGAACGGTCAGTACATTCTTTACGCCACACAGGTGAACGGCCGTGGCGTGTTGGCCGCAGTATCGACCGACGGTCGCACTCGGCAGGTCCTGTCCGTTCAGGGTGGCAGCGTACGCGAGCCATCCTGGGGCCCGTTTATGCAATAACGTTTCTGCAATAACACAAGGAGAGTACTCAAATGATGTCAAAACTTCGCTTCGCTTTCGCCGTATTGATGGTCGGTGCGCTGGCCGCATGTCACTCGGGCGTCAAGCTCGACGAAAACGCTAACAAGGGCGGCGCAGTGTCGACGCAGCCGAACCCGACCGATGTCGCACAGGTCAATGTCGACCCGCTGAACGATCCGAACAGCCCGCTCGCCAAGCGCAGCATCTACTTCGACTTCGACAGCTACTCGGTCAAGGACGACTATCAATCGCTGCTGCAACAACACGCGCAATACCTGAAGAGCCATCCGCAACGCCACGTCCTGATTCAGGGCAACACCGACGAACGCGGCACCAGCGAGTACAACCTGGCACTCGGCCAGAAGCGTGCTGAAGCGGTGCGCCGTTCGCTGTCGCTGATGGGTGTGACGGACTCGCAAATGGAAGCCGTGAGCCTCGGCAAGGAAAAGCCGCAAGCTACGGGTCATGACGAATCGTCGTGGGCACAAAACCGCCGCGCCGACCTCGTGTACCAACAGTAAGTAACGGGTGATGAGCCGAATGACGCATCGTTTCTCCTGGCTGCGGTTTGCCGCAGCGGCCTGCGTCGCAGGCACGGCCTTCGCGGCTGTGCCCGCGCATGCGGGCATCTTCGACGACGATCAGGCCCGTCAGGCCATTCTCGATCTGCGTTCGAAGACCGATAGCCTGTCGAGTCAGTTGTCGGCCGCGCAGCGCACCATCCTCGATCAGTCCAACCGTCTCGACCAGTTGAATCAGCAGGTCGCCACATTGCGTGGACAGAACGAGGACATGGGCAATCAGCTCACCACGCTGCAAAAGCAGCAAAAGGACTACTACACCGATCTGGACACGCGCCTGAAGAAATTCGAGCCGCAGCAGCAGACGGTGGACGGCGTCCAGGGCGAGGTGCAGCCGGGTGAGACGGAGTCGTTCAACGCGGCTTCACAGCAGTTCCGCAACGGCGACTTCAAGAATGCGGCGGCGTCGTTCCGCACTTTCATCTCCAAGTTCCCGAACAGCCCTTACCAGCCGACCGCGCAGTACTGGCTCGGCAACGCGCTGTATGCCTTGCGCGACTACAAGGGTTCGACGGCGACCTGGCAGGGTGTGGTGCAGAAATATCCGCAGCATCCGCGGGCGCCGGAAGCGCTGCTGGCCATTGCTAACAATCAGCTCGAGCAAGGTCAGAAGGCCGCGGCCAAGAAGACGCTGGAGCAGATCGTCGCGCAATACGGCGGCTCGGACGTCGCGCAGTCGGCCCAGAGCAAGCTGTCGCAGATCAAGTAGTTCATACTGGTTGAGTAGCTGGCAGTAACGCGTAGTGTCCGACGTCATAGCCACGCGCGCCTCTCGCTGGAAAGCCCGGGTAGCAATGCCCGGGCTTTTCACTATCTGAAGTGCGAATACCTTGGATGGCCGCGATGGGTTGACAGCCTGTCGAGGCTATCGCTATAATTTCGCTTCTCTTTTGGGTCGTTAGCTCAGCTGGTAGAGCAGCGGACTTTTAATCCGTTGGTCACAGGTTCGAATCCCGTACGGCCTACCAAAAGATTCAAGGGCTTGCACGCGTTAGCGTGCGAGCCCTTTTCTTTTTGCGGCTCGGGTTGCGCGATGCAACCCCGCGTGGCGCTGCTGCCGTCACCGGCAAGTATGGCTTTTTACGCCCACCTCTCCCGCACTCCCTCCTCTTGCGCGCATCAACACCCAAAAAGTCACGCAAGAACGCTCGCGAAATTTATATCACAGCTACATATAATTGCCGATCAGGCCGCAGACATTTCCCGCAACACTCGCCACCATTTCCCGCGACAAGACCGGCGTTTTCCCGCACCAACGCTATCGGTACAGACAGGAAACAACGGACTCCGAACTGGACATTTATTGAGACATAAAGACGTGCAATGATCGCCGCCGGTTCAGCGAAACACGCTGCGACTCTGCGTGAGCAGACTCTTTGGCAATGCCGCAGCCCCCCGCGCTTTCATTTCACCGATATGACCAACTTTCTGTTCGACCTGTTCTCGAACCTGGCTTTGCTTGCCTTCGTGCTGGCCGTCTGTCACCTGTGCAATCGCCTGATCCCCGGCGCTTCGCTCAATGGCTCGCATATATTCGCCGCGCTGGCATCGGTCGCATTCCTTCTCGATGCCGCGCTGACCTTTTTAGTGTTCGCCGACTCGCAGAGCCGCTACGGTCAGTTCAGCACATCGACTGCCTTCTTCGAGCGCGGCGGCGCGTACCTGCTCGCGATCATCGCCGCTTTCACGTGGCGTTGTGTCGCGCGCGGCGCGAAAGTCAGTACCGGCAAAGCGCTCGTCATCCACACTTCGCCGTATTCGAAATCGAATCTGCCGATGTAAGGCACGGCAAGCGCCATCTCATCGAACGCGTCCGCCGAACCGCCTGCTTTTCCCGCCAGATACGCCAGATGAGCAACTGGAACGGTCCTTGCGGATGCCCGCGCCGTCGCCTATAACTTCCGAAGACCGAGTGTTACCCCGAGTTACCGTTTGCGCCCGTCGCCGAGCATTGGCTCGCTGTATTGCACCACCGCTGTTCAATCAGTCGAAGGCAACTCACCCAACGAGGAACATCTTGGATCTCGAAACCGTACGCGTCTTCATCATGACCCGAGGCATCGACCTCGGCACCAAGGTCGTCGGGGCGATCGTTCTTTGGATCGTCGGCCGTTGGCTCATCGGCCTGATCACCGGCTTACTGCGCAAGGTGCTGGCGCGCAACGGCCGGGTCGATCCCACGCTGGCGCATTACCTCGGCTCAATTCTCGGCGCACTGCTGAACCTGCTGCTGATCCTGGCGATCCTGCAGGTGTTCGGTGTCCAGACGACGTCGTTCGCCGCGCTGCTCGCCGGCTTGGGCCTCGCCATCGGCACCGCCTGGGGCGGCCTGCTTGCCCACTTCGCGGCGGGCGTATTCATGCAGGTATTGCGCCCGTTCAAGGTCGGCGATTTCGTCACCGCGGGCGGCGTCACCGGCACGGTTTCGGAGTTGGGTCTGTTCGGCACGACCATCGTGACGCCGGACAACGTCACGGCCATCGTCGGCAACAACAAGATCTTTTCCGACACGATCTCGAACTACAGCATCCTGCCCGTGCGGCGCGTTGAGCTCACGGCGAAGATCGCCAACGGCGTCGATCCGACCGACGCGATGAACCGGTTAAAGGCGGCCGTCACGCAGATTTCGAATGTGGCCGAGAGTCCCGCGCCGGACATTGAAGTGCTGAGCTTCACGCCGGAAGGCCCCCTGCTTTGCGTGCGGCCTTACACGAGCAATGAGCACTATTGGCAGGTCTACTTCGACACCAATCGCGCGATCATCCAGACGTTCAAGGAAGCCGGCTACCCGACGCCGGAAACGCCGCTGGCGCCGCGTGTGGTGACCTGAACATCGTCGCGCGACGCGGCTCTCGCCGCACGGTCAATTGTTAAATCGACGAGATTCAGAAGTACCAAACGAAACGGCGTCGCGAGATTCGCGACGCCGTTGTTCATTTAGCTAGACCAGGCTCGACTGTCAGCGGTTCGCTGCGTTGGACGCGTTCTTGCGCACCATCTTCCACAGTGCGCCGAGCACGAGCGGCACCACCGCCGCGCCAATCCCGACCAGCGCGATAACATTCAGATGGTCACGCAGCAGCGGAACATTGCCGAATGCATATCCCAACAATGTCAGCAACAACACCCAAAGAAACGCGCTGAGAACGTTAAATAACTGGAAGCGGCTCACCGTCATTGCCGAAGCGCCCGCCACGAACGGCGCGAAGGTACGCACGACAGGAATGAAGCGCGCCAGTACGATGGTCTTGCCGCCGTGCTTCTCGTAGAAGTTATGCGTCTTCTGCAAGGCGGCACGATCAAGAAAGCGCTCCAGTATGGGAATGTGCGAGTTGAACACTCGCGGCCCGATAGCCCGCCCGATCATGTAGTTGACGGTATTGCCGCCGATCGCCGCTACCAGCAGCAGCACGATTAAAAGACCGAGGTTCATTTCGTGACTCGCGCACAACGCGCCGCCGATGAACAGCAGCGAATCGCCCGGCAGAAACGGCAGGATGACCAGCCCGGTTTCGCAGAACACGATCAGAAACAGCACTGCGTAGACCCAGGCGCCGTATACATGAATGAAGTCTCCGAGGAACTTGTCGATATGCAAGACAAGGTTGACGAAATGTAGCAACGTGTCCAAAGAGAATCCTTTATGAAGCGAATATGACGATGGCAAGAACAGCCGTGTGAACAGGCCTGTTGGCGATGGCGGCAAGCGCTCACTCGCCGCCGGAAATTGACCGCGTCATGATACAGAAAGTGCCCGGCCGCAATTAAAAATCTCCCTCGCGTGCGTGCGCTTACGCGCGCTGCAGGCTTGCCGCGCCGAATCGCTATAATTTCGCCATGTCCGAATTCTCCGAAACGCCTGCCGGCCTCGACGCCGCGGCCGCGATTTCCGCCGCCGCGCCCGCCCCACGCCCGTTACGCGCGATCCAGCCCCTTCCCGATCAGTTGATCAGCCAGATCGCCGCCGGCGAAGTGGTCGAGCGGCCGGCCTCGGTCGTCAAGGAACTGCTGGAAAATGCACTCGATGCGGGCGCGCAGTCGCTGCGCATCCTGCTCGACGAAGGCGGCGTCAAGCGCATCTCGATCACCGACGACGGCTGCGGCATTCCCGAAAACGAACTCGCGCTAGCGCTGATGCGTCATGCGACCAGCAAAATCCGCTCGCTCGCCGAGTTGGAAGCCGTCGCTACGCTGGGGTTTCGAGGCGAGGCACTGGCCTCGATCGCCTCGGTCGCGCAGATGACCATCACGAGCCGCACGGCCGACGCGGCACACGCGGTGCGGGTGGATGCGGAAACCGGCGTGCTGAGCCCGGCGGCGGGCACTCAGGGCACCACGATCGAAGTCCGCGAGTTGTACTTCAATACGCCGGCGCGCCGCAAGTTTTTGAAGAGCGAGCAGACCGAACTCGGCCATTGTCTCGAACAGATCCGCCGCGCGGCGCTAGCGCGGCCGGATGTCGCGATTTCGGTGCTGCATAACGGCAAGGCGGTCGAACACTGGAACGCCAGCGAACCGCCTGTGCGGGTCGCAAAGATTCTCGGCGATACGTTCGCGACGGCCCATCTGCCGCTCGACGAATCCGCCGGACCGCTTGCCGTATATGGTTGCGCGGGTCTGCCGACCGCGAGCCGCGGGCGGGCCGATCAGCAGTATTTTTTCGTCAACGGCCGCTTTGTGCGCGACAAGCTGCTCACGCACGCCGTGCGCGCCGCTTATGAAGATGTCTTGCACGGCGAGCGCTATCCGTCCTATGTGCTGTTCCTCGATCTGCCGCCTGAAGCGGTCGATGTGAACGTGCATCCGTCGAAGATCGAAGTGCGGTTTCGCGATTCGCGCTCGATCCATCAGTTCGTCTTCCACGCCGTGCAGCGCGCGTTGGCGCGGCATGCGGGCGCATCGCCGGAAACGACGGCGGGCGGCCATGCGGCGCATCTGGAGCCCACGGCCGGCGGACCGGCTTCGTTCGGCGCGACGCCGCTGGCTGGCGCGGGCGGCGGCGCCAGTTTTGGTGCGGGCAACGGCGCAGGCGGCTTCGGCGGCGGCTTCGGCGGAGCATCAAGCGGCGGCTTCGGATCGTCGCAGCAAGGCCAGCCGGGCAACACGTGGATGCGCCAGGCGCGCATGACGCAAGGCACGCTGCCGGTCGCGCAACCGCTCGCGTTTTACGACGCGCTCTTCGGCCGCAAAGACACCAACGCCGGTACAGCGGAAGGCGCCACGCTGTTCGAGGCGCGCGATTCGGCCGCCGAATCACCGTCGCCGTACAACGCGTCCGCGCCCTACCCGGCGCCCGCTTTCCATGCCGCCGACGAGCAACCGCTCGGCTTCGCGCTCGGCCAGATCCATGGCATCTATGTGCTGGCGCAGAACGCGCACGGTCTGGTGATCGTCGACATGCACGCCGCGCACGAGCGCATTCTGTACGAGCAGTTCAAGAACGCACTGGCCGATCGCACGATTGCCGTGCAGCCGCTGCTGATCCCGCAATCGATGCAGGCCGACCCGATCGAGATCGGCACCGTGGAAGAAGAGCGCGACACGCTCGACGCGCTCGGTTTCGACCTCGCCGTGCTGTCGCCCACCACGCTCGCGATCCGCGCCGTGCCGGCGCTGCTGAAAGACGCCGATCTGCAAGTGCTGGCGCGCGCGGTCCTGTCCGACCTGCATGCGTTCGGCGGCTCACGCGTGTTGACCGAGCGTCAGCACGAACTGCTCGGCACGCTCGCCTGCCATCACGCGGTGCGCGCGAACCGTCGTCTGACGCTCGATGAAATGAACGCGCTGCTGCGTCAGATGGAAGCCACCGAGCGCGCCGATCAATGCAATCACGGGCGTCCCACGTGGTATCAATTGACGCTGTCCGATCTCGATCGGCTGTTCATGCGCGGTCAATGACGTGACGCTGCTTCGACGCGTACCCGCTTGCCCATGACCGCGCACATGACGTCGCGCACGCCCACGCCGATCCCGTGCCTGCTCGGCCCGACCGCGTCCGGCAAAACCGCTGCGGCGCTGGCGCTCGCCGTGCGGCGTCCGGTGGAAATCATCAGTGTCGATTCAGCGCTGGTCTATCGCGAGATGGACATCGGCACGGCCAAGCCGACCGCTGAAGAACGCGCGGTGGCGCCGCATCATCTGATCGATATCGTCGATCCCACCGACGCCTATTCCGCCGCGCAATTTCGCGCCGACACCTTGCGGCTCACCGGCGAAATCCACGCGCGCGGGCGGCTGCCGCTGCTGGTCGGCGGGACCATGCTGTACTACAAGGCGCTCACGCAAGGGCTCAACGATCTGCCCGCCGCCGACGCGGATGTGCGCGCCACGCTCGATGCCGACGCCGCCCGCGAAGGCTGGCCGGCCCTGCATGCGCGGCTTGCCGCGATCGACCCCATAACGGCTGCGCGACTGGCGCCGAACGATTCGCAGCGGATTCAGCGGGCGCTCGAAGTTTTCGTGCTGACTGGACAGGCCATGTCCACCTTGCTGGCCGCGCCCGCCCGTCAGGATGACTCCGCGGCCGCGTGGCGCTTCGTGCCCATTGCGCTGGAGCCGTCCGACCGCAGCGTGCTGCATGCGCGCATCGAGAAGCGCTTCGATGCGATGCTGGCCGGCGGTTTCGTCGATGAAGTGGTGAAGTTGCGCGAACGCGGCGACTTATTGCCCGAGATGCCGTCCATGCGTTGCGTGGGCTACCGGCAAGTCTGGGAGTATCTGGATGGCGCGGTCGATTATTCGACCATGCGCGACAAAGGCGTCTTTGCGACGCGGCAGTTGTGCAAGCGACAGCTCACATGGCTGCGAAGCATGACAGAGCGGGTGGTGGTGGATTGCTGCGATCCGCACGCGACGGCGCGGGTGCTTGAAGCGATTGAGGCGTTGCTTTGAGATTGCTGCGAAGTTTTGAACCCGCGAGGTGAAGACTATTCTCACACCACGCGGGTCCCAAAAGCTTTTGCTTTAGACCACTACAGTCTGAGCTTCACCGGCCGCGCTGTCGCGAATCACGCCGATCTTCCAGACTTGCTCGCCGGCTGCCGACAGCGAACCGATCGCCGCATCAGCATCCGCAGCCGACACGACCACCGCCATGCCAATACCGCAGTTGAACACGCGATGCATTTCCGCATCCGCCACGCCACCATGCTTTTGCAGCCACGAGAACAGCGGCGGCAACGGCCAGCCACGATGGTCCAGCTCAGCCGTCAGGCCTTCACGCAACACGCGCGGAATATTCTCGACCAGGCCACCACCGGTGATGTGCGCCATGCCCTTGACGGCGATCTGCTGCATCAGCGCCAGCAACGGCTTCACATAAATATGCGTAGGCGCCATCAGCGCATCAGCGAGCGACCGGCCGTCGAAATCCGCGTTCAGATCCGGCTGCGCGCGCTCGATGATCTTGCGCACCAGCGAAAACCCGTTCGAATGGATGCCGCTCGAAGCCAGACCCAGCACGATGTCGCCGGGGGCGATGGTGCTACCGTCGATAATCTTGCTCTTTTCAACCGCGCCGACCGCGAAACCGGCCAGATCGTACTCGCCGTCGGGGTACATGCCCGGCATTTCCGCCGTCTCGCCGCCGATCAGCGCGCAGCCCGACAGTTCGCAGCCATGCGCGATACCCTTCACGACCGTTGCCGCCGTGCTCACGTCCAGCTTGCCGCAGGCGAAATAATCGAGGAAGAACAGCGGCTCGGCGCCCTGCACGAGAATGTCGTTCACACTCATGGCCACCAGATCCTGGCCAACGGTGTCGTGTTTGTTCAGTTGAAAGGCGAGACGCAGCTTGGTGCCGACGCCGTCGGTGCCGGACACCAGCACCGGCTCCTTATACTTCTTCGGCACTTCGAACAGCGCGCCGAACCCGCCGATGCCACCCAGCACGCCGTCGCGCATCGTCTTTTTGGCAAAGGGCTTGATCGCGTCGACAAGCGCGTCGCCCGCGTCGATGTCCACGCCGGCGTCGCGATACGACAGACCTTGGGCCGAATCAGTTGAATTCGGGGCGGATTTCGGTTGATTCATGGGGAAGAGCTCGAAGGTCGGTAAAATGCGATTTTACCCGATGCCGGCCCGCTGGCTGGAATTTGAATCATCCTGACTGATCCGGTCGCGACGACACCTGGGAAACAAACTTGCAAGAGAACTCCTCGATACTGACGCCTGTTCAGCGCCGCGCCTTCATCTGGCTGGCTATCGCGCTGGGTGTCGGCATTCTGCTCTGGCTGCTGAGTCCGGTCCTCACGCCGTTTCTGCTCGGCGCGATTCTCGCGTACATTCTGCAGCCGGGCGTGGCGTGGATGGTGCGCCGGCGCGTGCCGCGCAGTCTGGCCGCCTTGCTGATGATGCTGCTGTTCACGCTCGTGATGACGCTGCTCGTGCTGCTGGTTCTGGCTGTCATCCAGAAAGAAGCGCCGCAACTCAAGCAACAGGTGCCTGTATTCTTTGCACACGTGAACGCCTGGCTGCAACCCAAGCTGGCCATGCTGGGACTCGCCGATTCGCTCGATTTCGCCAGCATCCGCGATCTCGTCATGGGGCAACTGGAAGGCAGCGCGCAAACCGTTGCGCTTTACGCGTGGACCTATCTCCGCACGAGTAGCAACGTGATGATGGCCGTGGTCGGCAACTTCGTGCTGGTGCCGCTCGTGCTGTTCTATTTGTTGTACGACTGGAACCGCATGCTCGCCCGCACACAGAGCGTCGTGCCGCGCCGCTGGCTCGACAAGACGCTGCAGCTCGCGCGTGACATGGACCAGATGCTGTCGCAATACTTGCGTGGCCAGTTGCTCGTGATGGGCGTGCTGGCGGTGTTTTACGCGGTGGCGTTGACCATCGCGCGCTTCGAGATCGCGTTGCCGGTCGGTATTTTTACGGGGCTCGCGGTGTTCATCCCGTACATCGGCTTTGCAACCGGCCTCGCGCTGGCGCTGCTCGCGGCGCTGCTGCAATTCGGCGACTGGTACGGCTTCGGCGCGGTCGCGGTAATTTATGGTGTCGGCCAGATCCTGGAGAGCTTTTTTCTCACGCCGCGCCTTGTCGGTGAACGGATCGGCCTGCACCCGCTCGCGGTGATTTTCGCGTTGCTCGCGTTCGGCCAGCTGTTCGGCTTTTTCGGCGTCTTGCTGGCGTTGCCGGTCAGCGCGATTCTGTCGGTCGCCGTGCGCGAGTTGCGGCAAAGCTATCTAACGAGCACGCTCTATAACAACTGACTCGTCCTTGACTATTTCGGCCCGTCATACGGCCATTTGCGGCCCAAGCCTCATTTTCGGCATTCACCTACTGTGCTTCGTCAACTGACGCTCGATCTCGGCACCCCGCCGCCATCGACATTCGACAATTTCTTCGCCGGCGCCAACGCCGAGCTGGTCACGCGCCTGCGCGAGCTCGAGAACGCGCTCGCCGCCGGGCCGGTCGCCGATCGCACCTTCTACCTCTGGGGCGAGTCCGGCAGCGGCCGCACGCATCTGCTGCAGGCGCTCGTGCACGAAGCGTCGCCGGGGCACGCGCGTTTCGCCGGCCCGCAGAGCAGTCTCGCCGCGTTCAGCTTCGACCCGCGCGTCGCACTCTATGCAATCGACGATTGCGACGGCCTGTCGGCCGCGCAGCAGATCGCCGTCTTCAACCTGTTCAACGAAGTGCGCGCGCATCCCACCAGCGCGCTGGTCGCCGCGGGCAACGCGCCGCCCATCGGCATGACGGTGCGCGAGGATTTGCGCACGCGGCTCGGCTGGGGTCTCGTGTTCCATCTCGCGCCGCTGCCGGACGAAGGCAAGGCCGCGGTGCTGAAACACGCGGCGCGCGAGCGCGGCATCATGCTCGCCGACGACGTGCCGGCCTACCTGCTCACGCATTTTCGCCGCGATATGCCCAGTCTGATGGCGCTGCTCGACGCGCTCGACCGCTTCTCGCTCGAACAGAAACGCGCGGTCACGCTGCCGCTGTTGCGTACCATGCTGGCTTCGCCCGACGCCGAAGAACGGCGCGCCGGGCCGGCCTCATCCGCGTCGTCCGCCGCTTCAAGTAAAATAGGCCCCCATGGCTAACCTCGCACTCTTCGATCTCGACCACACGCTCATCCCCACCGACAGCGACCACGAATGGGGCCGCTTCATGGTGAAACAGGGCATGGTCGACGCCGAAAATTTCGCCCGTGAAAACGACCGCTTTTTTGCCGACTACAAAGCCGGCAAGCTCGACATTCACGCCTATCTGATCGCGATGCTCACGCCGCTTTCGAAGTACACGCGCGCGCAGCTCGCCGACCTTCACGCGCAGTACATGCACGAAGTCATCAAGCCGGCGATTTTCCCCGTCGCGCTGGAGCTGGTGAAGCAGCACCGCGAAGCCGGCGACCTGTGCTGCGTGGTCACCGCCACCAACGAATTCATCACCCGCCCGATCGCTCAGGCATTCGGCGTCGACGCGCTGATCGCCTGCGAAGCGGAAACCGTCGACGGCGAGCCGCATTCGCCGTACACCGGCCGCCCCACCGGCACGCCGAGCTACAAGGAAGGCAAGATCGTGCGCACCGAAGCGTGGCTCGCCTCGCTCGGCAAGACGTGGAGCGACTTCGAGCGCAGCTATTTCTATAGCGATTCGCACAACGACATTCCGCTGCTCGAAAAAGTCACGGACCCGATCGCGACCAATCCGGACGACACATTGCGTGCCCATGCGCAAGCCAAAGGCTGGCGCATCCTCGAACTCTTTCAACCCTCGTGATCAAAAAACTTATCCGCAAGCTATTCGGCCAGGACTCGGCGCCCGCTGAGGACAACCCGCCCGCCGAAGCCGAAGCAGACGAAACCGGCAGCACGCCGGCGCGCACAACGTCGAGCGCCAGCAAAGCGCGCCGCAAGCCCGCCCGCGCGCCCGTCAACACCGTGCGTGACCCGGACGTGCCGGTCATCATTCCGCACGACGTGCACGGCATCGACCAGGCGCTGATTTCGAGGAACGCGATTCGCGTGACCGAGGGTCTGCAACAGGCGGGGCACCGCGCGTTCATCGTCGGCGGTGCGGTGCGCGATCTGCTGCTCGGCATCAAGCCGAAAGACTTCGACGTCGCCACCGACGCCACGCCCGAACAGGTCCAGAAACTGTTCCGTCGCGCGCGCATCATCGGCCGGCGGTTTCAGATCGTGCACGTGCAGTTCGGCCAGGAAATCATCGAGACCTCGACGTTCCGCGCGCTGGTCGATCCGCCCGCGGCCGACGCGCCTCCGGCTCGCCGCCTGAAGCGCGACGAGCTCGACCGCCGCACGCACGCGGTGGACGCGAGCGGCCGCGTGCTGCGCGACAACGTGTGGGGCGAGCAGCATGAAGACGCCACGCGCCGCGACTTCACGATCAACGCGATGTACTACGATCCGGCCACGCAAACCGTGCTGGATTATCACAACGGCATGGCCGACATGCGCGCGCGTCTGTTGCGCATGATCGGCGACCCGGCCACGCGTTATCGCGAAGATCCGGTGCGCATGCTGCGCGTGGTGCGTTTCGCGGCGAAGCTCGACTTCGAGATCGAGGACAGCACCCGCGAGCCGATCGCCAACATGGCCGATCTGATCAACAACGTGCCCGCCGCGCGTCTCTTCGACGAGATGCTCAAGCTGATGCTGTCGGGCCACGCGCTCGCGTGTTTGAAACGCCTGCGCCAGGAAGGCCTGCATCATGGCCTGCTGCCTTTGCTCGACGTGGTGCTAGAGCAGCCCATCGGCGAAAAATTCATCACGCTCGCGCTGAACAACACGGATGCCCGTGTGCGTGCCGGCAAGCCGGTATCGCCGGGCTTCCTGTTCGCTACGCTGTTGTGGCACGACGTGCAGCAGCGCTGGCAAAAATTTGAAGCGAACGGCGAATATCCGGTACCCGCATTGCATCGCGCGATGGACGACGTCCTCGACATGCAAACGGAGAAACTCGCGATCCACAAGCGCTTCTCGTCGGATATGCGCGAGATCTGGGGCCTGCAGTTGCGCCTTGAAAAACGCTCCGGAAGAAGTGCGCTGAAGCTGCTGGAACACCAAAGATTTAGAGCGGGGTATGATTTCCTCCTGTTGCGCTGCGAATCGGGCGAACTCGATGAGTCGGTCGGCGCGTGGTGGACGGAGTTCATAGAAGGAGACATCGCCGCGCGTGAGGTATTGCTTACGCAAGGCGGGAAGGACCGAAGCCCCAGAAAACGGCGGCGGCGCAGCAGTGGCGGTAGAAACCGCAAGCCGGGGGACGGATTGGAGGGCGGCACGCCAGCCGAACGCACAGCCGACGACGCGGGCCATGACGGCTCGCACGAAGACTGACATGGCGTTGGCTGAAGCCGTCGAACGATAGTTGCAGGAAGTTATGCCATGACGGTTGCTTATCTCGGCCTCGGCGCGAATCTCGGGGACGCGCGCCAGACCCTGAAAGACGCGGTGGTGTGCCTCGCACAACAGCACACCATCTCCGTGCTCGCCAAGTCGAGCCTGTATCGCACTGCCCCGATCGACGCGGGCGGTGACGATTATTTCAACTGCGTCGTGAAGATCGATACGACGCTCCCCGTGCGGCATCTGCTTGCGCTGTGCCACAAGATCGAGCATCAGTTCGGCCGCGAGCGGCCGTTTCGCAATGCACCGCGCACGCTTGATCTGGACATCCTGCTGTTCGGCGATCAATCGATCGACGAAGCCGATCTGATCGTGCCGCATCCGCGTTTGATCGAACGCGCTTTCGCGCTGGTGCCGCTCGTCGAGATCGATCCCGCACTCGTGATCCCGCAACGCGGCCGCGCCGAAGCGCTGCTCAGCGGTGTGAGCGATCAGCGCATCGAGAAAGTGAAGGGGCCTTGCCAGTGCCCTATGCTCAATGCATTGACTAGCGACGAAAACACTCCGTCCAAGGGCGGTTGCGAATGAATTCAACGCCGCTCACCGTGACGGCGCCGCAACTGCGGCCTCCGTTCGGCTATCTTGCGATCGAAGGGCCGATCGGCGTCGGCAAGACATCGCTCGCACGACGCCTCGCGCAACGCTGGTCGATGCAGGAACTGTTCGAACGGCCGCAGGACAATCCCTTCCTCGAACGCTTTTATCGCGACACCGCGCGTTACGCGTTGCCTACGCAATTGCACTTCGCCTTGCAGCGCGCGCAGCAGGCTCAGGACGTGAGCGTGGCGCACGTCTCGGGCACGCCGCTGGTCGCCGATTTCATGACGCAGAAGAACGACATCTTCGCGCGTCTGACGCTACAGGAAGACGAGTGGCAGTTGTATCGCGCGCTCGCCGCGCGGATCGAAGTCAGTGCGCCGGCGCCGGACTTCGTGGTCTATCTGCAGGCGAGCCCGGAAGTGCTGTTCGCGCGTATCCAGAAGCGCGCGGTGCCGATGGAGCTGCAGATTTCCGACGCGTATCTGCACGCCCTGTGCGACTCGTACAACGAGTTTTTCTATCACTACGACCGCACGCCCGTGCTGACGGTCAACGCCGAACACCTGAATCCGCTCGACTCGGACGCGGACCTTGCGCTGCTCGCCGAACGCATCGAAACCATGCGCGGCCGCAAGGAATTCTTCGTCAAAGGCACGTCGCTGTAAGCGGCGCGGCCACCTCTCTTTTCTCAACGGATTGACCCCATGACCTATTTGCAGGAAGCGAGCCGGAACGCCATCACCGTGCCGAAACTGCAGGCAATGCGCGATGCCGGCGAAAAAATCGCCATGCTCACCTGCTACGACGCGAGCTTCGCCGCGCTGCTGGATCGCGCGGGCGTCGACGTGCTGTTGATCGGCGATTCGCTCGGCAATGTGCTGCAAGGCCAGACGACCACCCTACCCGTGTCGCTCGCCGACATCGCGTATCACACGACTAGCGTGGCGCGCGCGCGGCCCGCGGCGCTGATCGTGGCCGACTTGCCGTTCGGCACCTACGGCACGCCGGAAGACGCCTTCAGAAGTTCGGTGGAGTTGATGCGCGCCGGCGCGCAGATGGTGAAACTCGAGGGCGGCGAATGGCTCGCGGACACGGTGCGCTTCCTGGTGGAGCGCTCGATTCCCGTATGCGCGCACGTCGGTCTTACGCCGCAATCCGTGCATGCGTTCGGCGGCTTCAAGGTGCAAGGTAAAACTGAGGCGGGCGCGACGCAGTTGGTGCGCGACTCGCTCGCCGTGCAGCAGGCCGGCGCGCAATTGATCGTGATGGAAGCGATTCCGACGCTGCTCGCAAGCGACGTCACGAAGCAGTTGCGTATTCCGACGATCGGCATCGGCGCGGGCTTGGATTGCTCGGGTCAGGTGCTGGTGTTGCACGACATGCTGGGCATTTTTCCCGGCAAACGGCCGCGCTTCGTGAAGGATTTCATGCATGGGCAGCCGAGTATTCTGGCGGCTGTGGAAGCGTATGTGGCCGCGGTGAAGGATGGTTCGTTTCCTGGGCCGGAGCATACGTTCTGAGCTTCAGGCGATAACGCGTCGAACAAAACGGGCCTCTCCGTGCCCGTTTTGAGACCGATCCGATATTGCATGCAAAGCCGGTTGTCTATCTTCGTCTTCCTGTTTATGCGGCCTGGCCGCGAGCCGAGGAGAGACCACCGTGAGCCCATTTTGCCTGATCGACGTAGCGGGAATCCGCGACCACGCCACCGTGCCGCATGACGTGCGGGAATCCACTTGGCATGCGCGTTTGAGCGGCTTGATGTCTCGGTTGCTGCATGTATTTCACGGTTGAGGCGCGGGTGACGGACCTGCGCCGCGTTGCCTGCTGCCGTTAGCGGCTTACTCGCTCGCCTCTCTCAGTCCACGATCCGCGCCGGCACCGCGCCTCGCAGCGCATTGCACACCATTAGCGCTTCGGCGTTTTGCAGATCGGTCCGGGTCAGCACACGTTCGCCCGCCTGCAAATCCGACGCGTCCTCGAGCAGAACGCCGCGCATCACGCCGGGCAACACGCCCGACCCAAGCGGCGGTGTCCACCAGCGCCCGCCCAACTTCACAAACACATTCGAGCGGCCGCCTTCGGTCAACTCGCCTTGCGCGTTGAAGAACAGCGTATCGAATGCGCCCTTCGCTTCGGCTTCGCGCCAGCCGCGATCGTAGTCGGCGCGGCGCGTGGTTTTGTGATGTAGCAGCGGGTCGGCGGCGTCGGTTGCCGGGAAAGCGTGATCGGGTCCAAGCAGCACGCCGACGGTCGATTCGGCTAACGGCGTCAACACTGCGGCCGTGATCTGGACCGTGCCGTTTTTGCTCAACGCAAGCCGCATGCGATGCGGGGTCTCTGCGGGCAACGACGCACACTTCGCCGCAATCTCCGCGCGAATGGCTTTTGTATCGTCGAGTTTGAAGCCCAACGTCGCAGCGCTCGATGAGAGTCTCGCGAGATGGCGCGACAGATGCCGTACGCCCTCTTCGCGCGTTGCATACATCGTTTCGAATAGCTCGAAACCCGGCTCGGCGCCGGTCAGAAAGCTGGCCTTCAATTGGCACTCCGCATATTCGTCGGCGGCGACGCTGTCGAGCACGATGCCCGCGCCGACGCCCATCTTGCCCTCCAGTTGGCCGGTTTGCGTCGACCGGCTCAACGTCAGCGTGCGAATCGCGACGGACAGGCAGAAGTCGCTGCAGGCGGTTTGATGCGCGGAGGTTGTGGTTGCGTCAGTCGTATCGGCAAACGATGAAGGCGCATCCAGCCAACCAATCGCGCCGGTATAGAGCCCGCGCCGCGTGCTCTCGAGTTCTTCGATCAACTGCATCGTGCGATGCTTCGGCGCGCCGGTAATCGAGCCGCACGGAAACAGCGCGCGCAACGTCTGGGCGAACGACGTGGCAGGCCTTAACGTCGCCTCCACCGTCGAAGTCATTTGCCACACCGACGCGTACGGTTCGACCGAGAACAGCGCCGGCACCTTGACCGAGCCCGTTTGCGCCACCCTCGACAGATCATTGCGCAACAGGTCGACGATCATCACGTTTTCGGCGCGGTTCTTCGGATCGTTGCCGAGGAATTCGGCAGTGCGGCGGTCCACCGCCGGGTCGTCCGAGCGCGGCGCCGTGCCTTTCATCGGCCGCGCACGCAACGTCGCGCCCTGCTTTTCGATGAAGAGTTCCGGCGAACACGACAACACCCACTGTCCGCCCGGCAACCCGATCAGCGCGCCGTACGGCACCGGCTGACGCGCCCTCAACCGCCGATACAGCGCGGTGGGCGAGCCGAATACATCGAAGCCGAGCCGATACGTGTAGTTGACCTGATAGGAATCGCCCGCGCGCAGGGCCGCGTGAATCGCATCGATCGCCGCATTGAACTGCGCCGGATCGACGCTCGCGCGCACGTTGGCCGTGCCCGCCACCGATGGCTCGGCCGCGCCTTCGTCGCGCGCCATGAGCCACGCGTCGACCTCTTCACGCGAACGCTTCTCGCAACGTTCGAACAATAAAAAACGCAGCGTGGCATCGCCACGCTGCGTCTCTAAAGACCGGTGTGCTTCTCCGTCGAGAAGATTCCGGCCGAACTCATAGTCGGCAAGCACGACGGCATGCAAACCACGCTGCGTCTCCGCGGCAACGGTCTCGCACACGGCTTCGAGCTGCGCGGCGTCCGCACACATCCGTTCATGCACAAAACCCGTGTAAAGACGACTCGAACGGCGCGCCGCCGTCGCGTCGCAATCGTCGAGCAACGCGAACACCGCGCCGCGCTCATCTGCCGTCATACCTACCGCCAACTTCAAACCGCCGTTAATCGAAGAAGCTCTTCACCCGGTCGAACCAGCTCTTGCTTTGCGGGCTATGCCGCGAGCCACCCTCGACCAGCGCCTTTTCGAACTGCTTGAGCAGATCGCGTTGCGGGTCAGTGAGTTTGACCGGCGTTTCGACTTGCACGTGCACGTACAGATCGCCGGCAATGCTCGAACGCAGCCCCTTGATGCCCTTGCCACGCAGACGGAACGTCTTGCCCGACTGCGTGCCTTCCGGCACGGTGAAGCTGGCGCGGCCCGCGAGCGTCGGCACTTCGATTTCGCCGCCGAGTGCCGCGGTGGTGAACGGAATCGGCATCTGGCAATGCAGATCGTCGCCGTCACGTTCGAACACCGAGTGCTGCTTGATATGAATCTCGACGTACAGATCGCCGGACGGGCCGCCGTTGATGCCCGGCTCGCCGTTGCCGGCGGAACGGATCCGCATGCCGTCGTCGATACCTGCCGGGATCTTCACTTCCAGCGTCTTGGTTTCCTTCACCTTGCCCGCGCCGTGGCAGTGGCCGCACGGTTCAGGAATATAGGTGCCGGTGCCGTGGCACTTCGGGCAGGTTTGCTGAATGCTGAAAAAACCTTGCGACATCCGCACCGAACCCGAACCGCTACAGGTCGGGCAGGTTTCCGGCTTGGTGCCGGGCTTGGCGCCCGAGCCATGACAGATTTCGCACGACACCCAGCTCGGCACGCGAATCTGCGTGTCGTAGCCGTGCGCGGCCTGTTCCAGCGTGATTTCCATGCTGTAGCGCAAGTCGGCGCCGCGGTACACCTGCGGACCGGCGCGGCCGCCGCCGCGTGCGGCGCCACCGGCCGCCTGGCCGAAGATGTCGCCGAAAATATCGCCGAATGCGTCGGCAAAGCCGCCGAAGCCCTGCGCGCCGGCACCGCCCATGTTCGGATCGACGCCCGCGTGGCCGTACTGATCGTACGCGGCACGCTTTTGCGAGTCCGAGAGCATTTCATAGGCTTCCTTCACCTCTTTGAAATGCCCTTCCGCATCCTTGTTGCCCGGATTGCGGTCGGGGTGGTGCTTCATCGCCAGCTTGCGATAAGCCTTCTTGATTTCGTCGTCGCTCGCGTTCTTTGCGACGCCCAGAACCTCGTAGTAATCCCGTTTCGCCATATCGGTTCAACGCCACTCGCGCAATGCGCACGGTGGCTCCTCTTGAATGCTGGAGTCTCACGACTCGTCCGGCCGCTGTTTCATGCCGCCTGAATGCGACTCAAAACAACGCCCTCCATAAAACAAATGTGCCCGGAGAGCCTAAAAGGCTCGCCAGGCGAGATAACCGCTCTTGCACGTTTGCTGTCCAACCAGGCGCAGTCTCTGGTGCAGCCGGGCCGCACACAAGGCTGTGTGCGGCTTTACGGTCGAAAGGCGACCTGGCTTTAGTCTTTCTTGACTTCCTTGAAGTCGGCGTCGACCACGTCGTCCTGCTGCTGGCTCGCGCCACCCGCCGAAGCACCCGCGCCTGCCGCGCCCGCTGCCGCTGCTTCGGCACCTTGCGCAGCCTGCATGTCGGCGTACATCTTCTCGCCCATCTTCTGCGAGGCGGTGGCCACCACTTCGATCTTGGCTTCGATCGCGGCCTTGTCGCTCGAACCGCTCTTCAGCGTTTCTTCGAGGTCCTTCAGCGCGGCTTCGATCTTTTCCTTCTCAGAAGCTTCCAGCTTGTCGCCGTATTCGGTCAGCGCCTTCTTCGTGCTGTGGACCAGCGCGTCGCCCTGGTTGCGGGCATCGGCCAGTTCACGCAGCTTGTGATCTTCTTCCGCGTTCGCTTCGGCGTCCTTCACCATCTTCTCGATTTCGGCTTCGGACAGACCCGAGTTCGCCTTGATCGTGATGCGGTTTTCCTTGCCGGTCGCCTTGTCTTTCGCGCCGACGTGCAGAATGCCGTTCGCGTCGATGTCGAAGCTCACCTCGATCTGCGGCGTGCCGCGCGGTGCTGGCGGAATGCCTTCGAGGTTGAACTCGCCCAGCAGCTTGTTGCCGGCTGCCATTTCGCGTTCGCCCTGGAACACCTTGATCGTCACGGCGCCCTGATTGTCGTCAGCCGTCGAGTAGACCTGTGCGTGCTTGGTCGGGATCGTGGTGTTCTTGTTGATCATCTTCGTCATCACGCCGCCAAGCGTTTCGATGCCGAGCGACAGCGGGGTCACGTCGAGCAGCAGAACGTCCTTGCGGTCGCCCGACAGAACCTGGCCTTGAATCGCGGCGCCCACGGCCACGGCTTCGTCCGGGTTCACGTCACGGCGCGGATCCTTGCCGAAGAATTCCTTGACCTTGTCCTGCACCTTCGGCATGCGGGTCATACCACCGACCAGAATCACGTCGTCGATTTCGCCGACCTTCACGCCCGCGTCCTTGATCGCCGTGCGGCACGGTTCGATCGTGCGTTCGATCAGCTCTTCAACCAGCGCTTCCAGCTTGGCGCGCGTAATTTTCAGGTTCAAGTGCTTCGGACCCGACGCGTCGGCCGTGATGTACGGCAGGTTGATTTCGGTTTGCTGGCTCGACGACAGCTCGATCTTGGCCTTTTCAGCCGATTCCTTCAGGCGTTGCAGCGCGAGCACGTCTTTCGACAGATCGACGCCCTGTTCCTTCTTGAACTCGCCGATGATGTAATCGATGATGCGCTGGTCGAAGTCTTCACCGCCCAGGAACGTATCGCCGTTCGTGGAGAGCACTTCGAACTGCATTTCACCGTCGACATCAGCGATTTCGATGATCGACACGTCGAACGTACCGCCGCCCAAGTCGTACACCGCGATCTTGCGGTCGCCCTTTTCGGCCTTGTCCAGACCGAATGCCAGAGCGGCTGCGGTCGGTTCGTTGATGATCCGCTTCACTTCCAGACCGGCGATGCGGCCTGCATCTTTGGTTGCCTGGCGCTGGCTGTCGTTGAAGTACGCGGGAACCGTGATCACGGCTTCGGTGACCGGCTCGCCGAGATAGTCTTCAGCGGTCTTCTTCATCTTGCGCAGCGTTTCCGCCGAGATTTGCGGCGGCGCGAGCTTCTGATCGCGCACTTCGATCCATGCATCGCCGTTATCGGCTTTCATGATCTTGTACGGCATCAGCGCGATGTCTTTCTGTACTTCTTTTTCTTCAAAGCGGCGGCCGATCAGGCGCTTGACCGCGTACAGCGTGTTCCTCGGGTTCGTGACCGACTGACGCTTCGCAGGCGCGCCGACGAGAATCTCGCCGTCTTCCATGTAAGCGATGATCGACGGCGTGGTGCGCGCACCTTCCGAGTTCTCGATCACCTTGACCGAATTGCCTTCCATGATCGCCACGCACGAGTTGGTCGTGCCGAGGTCGATACCGATGATTTTGCCCATTTTTACTATTCTCCTAACTTTGATCGCTGCGGGAAGCGCCTTGTTTGCCCTGCTGGCGGTAAGGCGATCCGCTCTCAATTCCTACCTGCACTCAACATAAGTGCGTCCGCATCGTTTTCAAGACCTCTTTTACGATGCGGTCTTTAATTTTTTTCAATCGGACGAACTTTTGCCCGAAGTTGTTCCATCAACCTGAGCGCCGCTCGTGGCGTCGGCCATTTTGCCCGCTTGGCCTGCCCGAATCTTCTCCCGTGCGGCCGTGACCGTGGCCTGGAACTGCCCAAGGCCGTGCCAGCCGAGCCGCTTGCCGCGGTAGAAGAAGAACCATGTGGGCACGCCGTGCACTATGAAGCGCCGGCCCGGTTCGCGATGCCCGTCAACGTTGCTGTGAAACCATTTGAGGCCGAGCGCGGTGGCGTCGTCGGGAAGGTCAGCCATGGCGCGCTGCCTGCCGGACGAAACGGCTTACCAGGCCTTCTGGCGCTTACTTCGGTGCAGCGACGGTCACAAGTGCCGGACGCAGCACGCGATCGGCGATCACGAAGCCTTTTTGCAGCACGGCCACCACGGTGTTCGGCTCCTGTTCGGCCGGCACCATGGAAATCGCCTGATGGCGGTGCGGGTCGAACTTCTCGCCAACCGGATTCAGGGCGACGACGCGGCCCTTTTCCAGCGCGCCGGTGAGCTGACGCAGCGTGAGTTCGACGCCTTCGCGCACCTTCTGCAGGTCGTCGGACGAGTGAGCGACGGCCGCCTCGAGGCTGTCGATCACCGGCAGCAGATGCTCGGCGAAACTCTCGATTGCAAACTTATGCGCCTTGGTGACGTCTTCCTGAGCGCGGCGGCGAACGTTTTCGGTCTCAGCCTTGGCGCGCAGGAAGCTCTCCTGCAACTCGGCGATCTTCGCTTCAGCTTCGGCCAGGGCCGCCTGCTCAGCGTTGACCGGCGAGTCGGTCGCGGCGTTGGCAGCCGCTTCCTGCTGAGGTGCTGCGGCCTCGGCGGCCTGGCGCGCGGTTTCGTCGGCGGGCGTGGGATTCTGGCTCGTCGGGTTCTCTTGCGTGTTTTCCATGTCGCTGAAAGTCGTTAAATGGGTGAAAGCGAGGTAAAAGCCAACGGTGGCCGGCAGCACATCAAACCTGGCGCGGTTTGTGCGTTGCAAAATCGCGACAGACAACTTCGCGAGTCACCGCAAATCAGAACGGCAGATGAGGCCGGGAACAACCATTTCAAGCGGTTCTCCCGGATCTTTTCGCACCACGGACGTGCCGCGGAAATGCCCGGTTACAACCATTATTGCTGCGCAATCAGATTGAGATTGAGTGCTGCTGACAAGTGGCCTATGCTCCACTTAAGCATCGGAAAAGACGCGTTAACCCTAATCTGACGTAAACCTTTCCGATATATTGCAATTTCCACCTGATTCGCCCGTCTTTATCCTGAACCTTCCCGAGGGGAGTACCGTGAAACTGACCTTTGCAATCTCGGTGGTCGCATTGGTTCTGATTGCGGGCACCACGACCATCTGCATGTCCGGGGCTGTCAACGACCACACTACCGAATACGGCGGTGTGCACGCGACCATGGAACAGCTGTTCAATCCCCACCTGAAAGTTTGTCGATAGTGCGCCTGTCGCGCTTGGTCGGCCGGCCGTGCAATGCGGCCGCCGGTTCGCGATACGTCTTGCGCCGCTCCTGTTCGACCTGCCGCTTCACCTTGCTCTCTTCGGTTTCCGCATAAAGCGTTTGCGCGACACTCGCCGGGCCGCGCACGTCGCATACGCCCAGCACTTCCACCTGCCAGACAATCCGCTCGATCTCGATCTCGACCAGGTCGCCGACCCGCACGTCTTTAGCCGGCTTGACGCTGGCACCGCCAATACGCACATGTCCTTTTTCGACAGCGTCCGCCGCGAGCGAGCGCGTCTTGAAGAAGCGCGCCGCCCAAAGCCATTTGTCGATGCGCAGCTTAGCGCCCGCGTCGGTTGCAATCCTGTAATTCATGAGCCTGTTCAAGCTCCTGTCGTATGCGGCACTGGCAACGCCTGCACCGGCCAGCCCTGCAGATTCTGCGCAACGATTTCGCCCAGCGCGGCAATCCACGCCTGCGAGGCATTCAGGCAGGGAATTCGATGGAAATCCTTGCCGCCCGCGTGGAGGAATTCGTCGCGCACTTCCATGCCGATTTCCTCGATCGTTTCAAGGCAATCGGCCGTGAAGCCTGGACAGAATACGTCGGCGCGCCGCACGCCCGCCGCGCCCAGTTCCTTCAACGTGGGCGCCGTGTACGGCTGCAGCCATTCGGCCTTGCCGAAACGCGACTGGAATGTGATGCGGCATTCCACCTGCGTCAGTTCGAGCGCCTGCATCAGCAATGCGCCGGTTTGCTGGCATTGCTCGTGGTACGGGTCGCCGAGATCCAGCGTGCGCTTGGGCACCCCGTGGAAACTCAGCACCAGTTTGTCGCCCGCGGCGAAATCCGGCCGGCCGTGCTGATGCCAATAATGATGCACCTGCGCGGCAAGCGCCGCGATGTAGGCCGGATGGTCGGCGTACTGGCGCACCGTGCGGATCTCCGGCTGATTGCGCATGCGCTTGAGCGCCGAAAAAGCGTCGTCGAACGCGGTGGCGGTGGTCGACGACGAATACTGCGGATACATGGGCATCAGCAGCACGCGCTCGGCGCCCGCCAGCTTGAGCTGGTTCAGCATGGCCGGGATACCCGGCGTGCCGTAGCGCATCGCGTAATCGACCAGCACCGTGTAGTCGTTCAGTTGCAACAGATGGCGCAGGCCTTCCACCTGCTTCTCCGTGTGGACGCGCAACGGCGAGCCCTCCGGCATCCACACCGCGGCGTACTTCTTGGCGGAAGCGACGCCCCGGAACGGCAGAATCAGCAGACGCAGAATGATCTGCCAGAGCAGCGCCGGAATTTCGACCACGCGCGGATCGGACAGAAACTGCGCGAGATAGCGGCGGACCGCACGCGGCGTCGGCGCGTCGGGTGTGCCGAGATTGATCAGCAGCACGGCGACACGGTGTGATGTGGCGTTCTGTGAGGGCCGCTCGAGGTCGAAGCGCATAGGCAGCAGGGGTAACCGGTTTGGGCGGAATGTCGGTTCAGGTGAGATTCATTATAACGGCGTGGTTCGTGCCCCGGTCCGCCGGACACCCCTGGCCATTCGGCCAATTGGCAAGCCGCGCGCAGTCACGCATCATTTGCGTGAGGATGCATCGCAGCCTGGAATGAACGGCTCTATTGCTGACTGAGGGTCAGCGAGAGCAGGCGTGCGGTGATATCCACAATCGGAATCACGCGGTTGTAGGCCATGCGGGTCGGTCCGATCACGCCCAGCGTGCCGACGATCTTTCCGTTCACCTCATACGGCGCGGTCACCACGCTCATTTCCTCGATGGGAACGAGATTCGACTCGCCGCCGATGAAAATCTGCACACCCGCCGCGTGACTCGATACGTCGAGCAATTGAAGGAGACTGGTCTTTTGGTCGAACACATCGAACAGCTTGCGCAGGCGCGCCATGTCGGACGAAAGGTCGGCTACTTCGAGCAGATTGCGTTCACCGGAAATCAGCACGGTTTCGCCCGTGTCGGATTCGTCCGTGCTGGCCGTGACGGCGGCGTGCATCAGCGTGGTCATGTCGCCGCGCAGTTCGTCGATTTCTTCGCGCAGGCGGCGCCGCACGTCGTCGAACGAAAGGCCCGCGAAGTGCGCGTTGATGTAGTTGGACGCTTCGACCAGTTGCGAGGGCGAGAAATCGCGCTGGGTCGCCATGATGCGGTTCTGCACGTCGCCTTCCGGCGTGACGATGATCAGCAGAATGCGCTTGTCCGACAAACGCATGAACTCGATCTGCTTGAACACGTGGCTGCGCCGCGGCGTGAGCACCACACCGGCGAACTGCGACAGGTTAGACAGCACGCTGGCCGCCGCCGCCACGATTTTCTGCGGCTCGCCTGCCTGCAGGGTAGTCTTGACGGTACGCGTCACGGCTTCTTCGTCCGCGGCGGACTCCACTGTGAGCATGGTGTCCACGAACAGGCGGTAGCCGCGCGGCGTGGGAATGCGGCCCGCGGAAGTATGCGGACTGATCACGAGCCCCAAGTCCTCGAGGTCGGACATCACGTTGCGGATCGTTGCGGGACTCAGTTCGAGGCCCGAATAGCGCGACAACGTGCGCGAGCCGACCGGCTGACCTTCGGCGATGTAGCGCTCGATCAGCGTTTTGAGGAGGGTTTGTGCGCGAGGATCTAGCATGACGGAAAATTTTAGCTCAATGGCACGACTACCGCGAGCGCTAGGGGCGCCCATCCCTGACGAACGCGCCGCCGCTTGCCAAGGCGGCGCATTGCCTTCGGTCCGGCACACTTGCCGGCGTTCCGCCCAGCGCTTCGCGGGCCACCTTCTGGGCGGCCCGGCTGCCGGCACCCCGCCGCACTTTAACCGGCGCACATGTCATCAAGGCTTCACCATTCTAACGATAATCGCGAGATGCGCTGACGGCCCGCGCGCGCCGGCCCGCTACCGGGTCTGTCTGCGGTTCTTTTCAGGCCCTACCTATGGTGTAATGCCGGCATGCAAGTGACCAGCCAGTTCAAGACCGTCGCGCTCGTCGGGCGCAACAATACGCCGGGCATCGCCGAGCCGTTGACCGCGCTCGCCTCGTGCATCGCGAAGCGCGGCTTCGAGGTCGTATTCGAAGCCGACACCGCCGCCGAGATCGGCGTCACCGACTATCCGGCGCTGCGTCCCGCCGAGATCGGCGCGCGCGCCGACGTTGCGGTCGTGCTGGGCGGCGACGGCACCATGCTCGGCATCGGCCGCCAACTCGCGCCTTACCGCACGCCGCTGATCGGCATCAACCACGGGCGGCTCGGCTTCATTACCGACATTCCGATCTCCGACATGCGCGAGATCGTGCCGCAAATGCTGTCCGGCAATTTCGAGCGCGAAGAACGCGTGCTGCTCGAAGCGCGCATCATGCGCGGCGGCAATCCGATCTATCACGCATTGGCCTTCAACGACGTGGTAGTCAACCGCAGCGGCTTCTCGGGCATGGCGGAACTGCATGTCTCGGTGGACGGCCGCTTCATGTACAACCAGCGCTCGGACGGTCTGATCGTGGCCACGCCCACCGGCTCGACCGCCTACGCGCTTTCGTCGCAAGGGCCGATTCTGCATCCGCAATTGCAGGGCATCGTGCTCGTGCCGATCGCGCCGCACGCGCTATCGAACCGGCCGATCGTGCTGCCGGACGACTCGAAGGTGAGCATCCAGATCGTCTCGGGGCGCGAAGTGAACGTCAATTTCGACATGCAGTCGTTCACGTCGCTCGAATTGAGCGACACGATCGAAGTGCGCCGCTCGCGTCATACGGTGCCGATGCTGCATCCCGTCGGCTATAGCTACTTCGCCACGTTGCGCAAGAAGCTGCACTGGAACGAATACCCGTCGCACGAAGAAGACCCCAAGCCCTGAGCGGCAAGGACACCGGAACGCGAACGCCGCCGCTGCCGAAACCCGAACATCAAGCTCACCAGACGACCTCCATGCTTCGCCACCTCTCGATACGCGACTTCGTCATCGTCGCCGCGCTCGATCTCGAATTCGACAGCGGCTTTAGTGTTTTCTCCGGCGAAACCGGCGCCGGCAAGTCGATCCTGATCGACGCGTTGGCGCTCGCGCTCGGCGCCCGCGCCGATGCGAACGTCGTGCGCACTGGCGAAAGCCGCGCCGACCTCACCGCGGAGTTCGAGACCCACGCGCAGGTCGAGCAATGGCTCGACGAGCAGGCGCTCGGCACGACCGGCGACGACGGCCATCACGGCGGCACGGTAATGCTGCGGCGCGTGGTGGATGCCAACGGCCGCTCGCGCGCCTTTATCAACGGCACCGCGGCGACGCTCGCGCAGTTGCGCGAGGTCGGCGAAATGCTGGTGGATATTCATGGCCAGCACGCGCACCAGTTGCTGATGCGTCCCGACGCGCAACGCGAACTGTTCGACACCCACGCGGGCCTGTCGGACACCGCGGCAACCGTCACGCGGGCATGGCGCACATGGCGCGAGAAGGTTCAGGCGGTCGAGCACGCGCAAACGCGTGACCGTGAACTGCAACTGGAACGCGAGCGCCTCGCGTGGCAGCTCACCGAACTGGACAAGCTCGCGCCGCAGCCGGGCGAGTGGGAAGAGGTCAACACCGAGCATCGGCGGCTGTCGCATTCGGCCAATCTGATCGACGGCGTGCAAGGCGCGCTCGGCGCGCTGTCCGAATCGGACGAGGCCATGATCACGCATCTGTCCTCGATCGTCTCGAAGGTGCGCGACCTGGCGGAAATCGATCCGGCCTTGAACGACGTGCTGGCCGCGCTGGAGCCCGCCGAAATCCAGTTGCAGGAAGCGGCTTATTCGCTGAGCCACTACGCGCAAAAGCTCGAACTCGATCCGGACCGGCTCGCGCAAGTCGAAAAGCGCCTCGACGCGCTGCATTCGGCCGCACGCAAGTTCCGTCTACGGCCGGAAACGTTGCCTGAGGAGCACGAGGCGCGTCGCGCGCAACTGGCCGCGCTCGACGCGGCCGCCGACCTCGACAGCCTGCACGCCGCCGAAGCCAAGGCCAAGGAAGCCTTCCTGACCGAAGCAAAGAAACTCTCGAAGGCACGCGCCAAGGCCGGCAAGGCACTGGGCGCGGCGGTCACCACCGGCATGCAGGAACTGTCGATGAAAGGCGGCAGCTTCGAAGTCGCGCTGGTGCCGCTGCCCGAAGGCGGCGCGCACGGGCTCGAACAGGTCGAGTTCCGCGTCGCCGGTCATGCCGGCGTGCCGCTGCGGCCGCTTGCGAAGGTTGCCTCAGGCGGGGAACTGGCGCGGATCAGCCTCGCGCTCGCGGTCATTGCCAGCGCCGCGAGCCCGACGCCCACGCTGATCTTCGACGAAGTGGACACGGGCATTGGCGGCGGCGTCGCCGAAGTGGTCGGGCGGCTTCTGCATCAGCTTGGCCAACAGCGCCAGGTGCTGTGCGTGACGCACTTGCCGCAAGTCGCCGCGCGCGGCGATCATCATTTCCAGGTAGCCAAGGCGGGCAACGGCAAAGGCGGAACGGTCAGTAGCGTAACCTCGCTCGACAAGGCGAGCCGCGTCGAAGAAGTCGCGCGGATGCTCGGCGGGTTGGAGATCACGCCGACCACCCGCAAGCACGCGAAGGAAATGCTGGCGGCGTAGTTGTTCGTTGGCTGGGGATGCCCTCGCCATCTGCGACTTGCGCAGGAAAGTTAGCCGCCTGGTTGGCCGCGGGAAAAACAGCACCCGTGCGGCTCGCAGGCACAGTGCCCGCGGCCGCGAACGATCATAGGTGAGGCGGCCTGACGTCTTGCTTCGCCGCGCCTCACCCCGCTTGACCTCGCCGCCCTTCATGCCGCTTCGCGGAGTGAACGCCACGAATTCGCTCACACCGCCGTCCAACGCACGGAGTTGCACAACCCGCTCGCGCAAACTGCGAACATCCGATCAACCGTCACCCAAACACCCGCTTCCACAACCCCAGCACGGCTTCGCGCTCCTTAGCCACCAGCGTCGGCTCGACCCGTGCCTTCTCCATCCCATCCAGTCGCAGCTGGTGCTGCAACTTGCGGTACGTGCGATACGCCGCGCCGACCGTCTCCGCTTCCGCCTCGCTCATCAGGCCGAAGCGCGACACTTCCCGTAGCAACGCGATGTTGCCGGTATTGCGGATCAGTTCAGGATCGCTCGCCGCGTGCAATAACACCCAGTACTGCACGGTGAATTCGATATCCACCATCCCGCCGCTATCGTGCTTCAGGTCGAACAGCGCCGTATGGTTTGGATGCCCCGCTTCGACGCGCGCGCGCATCTCGACGATCTCCTTCATGAGCGGCGCCGCTTCGCGTGGCGTGGTCAGCACCTGTTCGCGGATGGCCTCGAACTTCGCGCCGATCTCGGCGTCGCCCGCGCAGTAGCGAGCGCGGCTCAATGCCTGGTGCTCCCATACCCACGCCGTATTGGCCGCGTCGCCCTCGCGCAACTGGTAACGGCGGAACGCGTCCAGATCGGTGACGAGCAGGCCCGACTCGCCGTTCGGCCGCAGACGCAAGTCGACGTCGAACAGGGTGCCGGCGCCGGTTGCGGTCGTAAGCCAGGTGATCAGGCGGCGGGTGTAAGTGGAGTAGACGTCGGCTGCGGCATCGTCGGGGTCGTCGTAGAGGAAGATCACGTCGAGGTCGGACGCGTAACCCAGTTCCTTGCCGCCCAGCTTGCCGTACGCGATCACTGCGAAACGCGGCACGTCGCGATGGCGTTTCGGCAACTGGTTCCAGACGGCCTGAAGCGTGACGTCGAGCACGGCATCGGCCAGTTCGGACAGCCGGTCGCTTACATGTTCGACGCTCAGCTTGCCGGCCAGATCGATCAGCAGAATGCGAAACACCTCGGCCTGGTGGGCATGCCGCAGTAGATCCATCTGCTGCTCGACGCCGTCCGCCGCGGCCAGACGCAGGCGCAGCGTGCGCTTGAACTCGGGCCAGTCGAACGGGCTATTGATCGCTTCATCGTCCAGCAATTCGTCGAGCAATTGCGGATGGCGGATCAGATAGCCCGCCGCCCAACGCGAACCACCGAGCACCGATAGCACACGATGCAGCGCTTGCGGATATTCGGTCAGCAGCGCGAGATAGGCGCCGCGCCGGCTCACCGCTTCGAGCAGGTCGAAGAAGCGCGCCACTGTATCGCCGCGGCGCTCGGCAGGTTCCAACGTGCGGGCGGCTTCGAGCGCCCGTTGCGCGACGATGTCGAAACGTTGCCGGCTGCGCTCGGCCAGCCCTGCATAACGCGACGACTGCCACACCGCGCGCAGCCGCGCGAGCAGTTCACCCGGCTCGGCCACGCCGAGTTCGACGAGGCGCGCCTGCAAGGCTTCGTCGGCGCTGTCGTCGGCGAGCGCGCTGCTCCAGACCCATGCGGCGGCGCCGTCTTCCGGTGCGCCACAGCCGTCGCGGCCGTTCACTTTGTCAGCGAAAATCTGGTCGAACTGCTGTTCGACGAATTCGCGATGCGCGTCGAGCTTGGCCATCAGCGCGGCGTAGTCGTCGCAGCCCATCGCATGGGCGAGCGCCGAACGTTCCTCGGGATCGACCGGCATCGCATGGGTCTGCGCGTCGTTGCGGTATTGCAGACGATGCTCGAGTTCGCGCAGGAAGCGATACGCCTGCGAGAGCTTCACGCAGACCGACGTGTCGATCAGCCCATGCGTTGCCGCGTGACGCAGCACCGCAAGTGTCGGCCTCACGCGGAAGCCCGCGTCCTGGCCGCCACGGATCAACTGGAACACCTGCGCGCTAAATTCGATTTCGCGGATGCCGCCCCGCCCAAGCTTGATGTCATCGGCCTTGTCGGGCCGCATCGACGCGCGCCGCTGCGCCTCCTGGCGAATCTGCAGATGCAGCGCGCGAATCGCGCTGATCACGCCGAAGTCGAGATAGCGGCGATAGACGAACGGCGTGACGATCGCATCGAGCTGCTTCTGCAGCCGTTGCGCCGCATCGCTAGCGCCTTCGGACACGAGGCGCCCCTTGATCCACGCATAGCGCTCCCACTCGCGGCCTTGCACATAGAAATACTCTTCGAGCATGCCGAGACTGCACACGAGCGGCCCCGAGTCGCCGTTCGGCCGCAGCCGCATATCGACCCGAAACACGTAGCCGTCGGCGGTCACTTCGGCGAGCGCGCCGATCAGGCGCTTGCCGAGGCGCGTAAAAAAGTCCTGCGTGGCGATCGGCGAACGCTGGCCGCCCGCGGTCTCGCCGTCCTCTTCATAAATGAAGATCAAGTCGATATCCGACGACACGTTCAGTTCGCGCCCGCCGAGCTTGCCCATGCCCACCACGCCAAGCGAGAGCCGTTCGCCTTGCGGCCCGCGCGGCTCGCCGTACAACGTTTCGAGTTCGGTGGACAGGACGGCGAGCGAGCGCTGGATTGTCGTCTCCGCCAGGTCGGTCATCGCGCCGGTGACTTCGGCAACATCCGCCTCGCCCGCCAGATCACGCTCCATCACGGCGCAAAAGACCTCGGTGCGCAATTGGCGCAAGGCCCGTTTGAGTGCATCTTCATTCAATGGCGCACCGGCCACGCCGGCCGCCTCGGCGCACAAGGCGTCGAAACGGGCGTCGATACGCTCGCGCGTGAGCGGCCCGGACGCGAGCGTCGCCACGCGCGCCACGAGTTGCGGACGGGCAGCCGCAGCGCGCGCCGCGTAGTGTGAATAGTTGGAACTCAGGAGAGTGGCGTCAGTCATCAAGGGTCTGGCTCGCTCGTTGCTTGATCAGCATGGTTCAGTTCGCAGTAGCACAGGGGTGCCGCCGCCTCCCGCAAGTCGCGAGACGGCATGCAGACAGGGTTTGCAGGAGGTCCGCCGACGCTTTCCCGTGTGTTACATTTCGTCGTTAATTCGCAAAACTACCATACGCCCACCCGCCGCAGCATGTCCGAGCGAAACGAATCCGCCGACCCGCACGAAACTGTGCAGGTCCGGCCTGTGAGCGGAAGCGACCACATCGTGCTGCGTCGGATCTTGCACGTGGTCCTCGCGCTCGCGCTCGTCCTGTACTTCATTGCGACGGGCCTGTTTCTCGGCTTGCGCTACGTGGTGCTGCCGCGCGCGGACTCGTTCCGGCCGCGCATCGAAGCCACCATTTCCGAAAAGCTGCACACGCAGTTCACCATCGGCAAGCTCGCGCCGCATTGGAGCGGCTTCCAGCCGGGCCTCGACGTCACCGACCTCGTGATCCGCGATCACGACGGCAAAGCCGCGCTGACGATCCCGCACGCCACCGCCACGCTCTCGTGGCGGTCGCTCTGGCAGTTTCATCCCGCGCTCTCCAGCCTGATCGTCGATCAGCCGGACGTGCTGGTGTCGCGCAGCAGCGACGGCGTGCTCTCGGTGGCGGGCGTGCCGGTGCCGACTCGCCACAGCGGCAACGACACCTTGTCCACCTGGCTGCTGCGTCAGCAGGCGATCGTGGTGCGCGGCGGCGCGCTGCGCTGGCGCGATGCGCAGCATGACGCGCCGGAGCTGGCCCTGCGCGACATCCGGATCGCGATTCTCAACGACGGCTACGATCACCGCCTCGCGCTGCAGGCGCCCGCCGACGGCCAGGTCCTGCACGGCCCGCTCGATTTCCGCACCTACTTCAAACACGCGCCGCTCTCCGCGATCGGCAAGCCGATCAACTGGACCGGCCAGGTGTACGTCTCGACCGGCCCGGTCGATCTGCCGACGCTCGCGCGCTACGTCAATTTCCCGATCGAGACGTTTGCCGGCCGTATCGATAACGCCATCTGGATCGACTTCGCCGAAGGCCGCATGAAGTCGGCGGGCGGGCAATTGGCCGGC
Organism: Paraburkholderia aromaticivorans; assembly: GCF_012689525.1. Taxonomy (NCBI): domain Bacteria; kingdom Pseudomonadati; phylum Pseudomonadota; class Betaproteobacteria; order Burkholderiales; family Burkholderiaceae; genus Paraburkholderia; species Paraburkholderia aromaticivorans. Next base: position 556,531 of record NZ_CP051516.1, on the reverse strand, counting down.
ACCGACGTCGCCCTGCGGGTGCGTCCGACCCAGCCGAAGCTGCTCGTGCCAGTCGCCCATTTTTCGTGGCGCCTCGAAGCCGACGAGGGCGACTACAAGCTGCAACTAAGCCAACTGCACGCCGAGCTCGGCCAGCCGCCGCTCGACGACGGCACACCGCTCACCCGCACGCTCGCGCTCACCACGCTGAACGGACGTTACCGGACCGCCTCTCAGCAACGCGGACAACTCGTCAGCGTGAGCGGCGACCGTGTCGATCTGGGCATCCTCGCCGAATTCAGCCGTGCGTTGCCGCTGCCGCGACGCCTCCTGAACAATCTCGTCCGTTTCAATCCGCGCGGTCTGGTCGCCAACTATGTGATCGAAGTCGAGCGCGGCAAGCCGGAGTCCGGTGAAGCAGGCAGCGACCGTCACCCGAGCGGCGCCGAACCGATCGAACATTATCGTTTCAAGGGCGATCTGCAGGGCATCAGCGTCGCCGCGCAGGAACCGCCGCCGGGGCTCACGCCACTGAACCACCCGCGCGCGGGCATTCCCGGCATCGAGAATCTGTGGGGCAATGTGGATGCCGACGAGACCCACGGCACCGCCCTGCTCAACACCTCCAATGTCGCCATTACGCTGCCGGGCGTGTTCGACGATCCGCGCCTGAAGCTCGACCATCTGCATGGCCGCGCCGACTGGACCATCACGCCGAAGGCGCCGGGCGAGAACCGCCCCGCCTTCACCGTGAAGCTGGCCGATTTCAGCGTCTCGAACGCCGACGTCGCGGCCACCGCCTCCGCCGACTACAGCAACCCGGGCCACGGACGCGGCTCGCTCGACCTGAAAGCCGACTTCCAGCGCGCGCAGGTGACGCGCATCGTCCGTTATCTGCCGACCAGCATCAGCGAGAAGTTGCGCATCTATCTGGGCCACGGCTTGCAGGCCGGCATGTCGCACGGCGCGAGCATCGAAATTCACGGCGATCTGACCAAATTCCCCTACTCGCGCGATCCGAGCGCCGGGCTGTTCCATATCGTTGCGCCGTTCAAGGGCGGCAAGTTCGATCCGACGCCCTTCCCGCCGCGCAAGATGAGGAACGGCACGCCGAACCTGTGGCCGGCGCTCGACGGCATCGACGGCGTGTTCGAGCTCAAGCAGAACGTGCTGCACTTCGACATCGACCGGGCGCATTACAAGCAGGTCGCGCTGATCGGCGTCAACGGCAGGATCGAGGACCTCGGCACCAAGGCGTCGAGCCTCGTCATCAAGGGCGATGGCCACGGGCCGCTCGCCGACATGCTCGACTATGTGAACGCCAGCTCGCTCGGCATCATGGCGAAACATAAAACGGAGAAGGTGCACGCCGAAGGGCCCGCGTCGCTCGCGCTCCAGCTGACAGTGCCGCGTACGCCGAAGCCGCACATCGCCGTGGAAGGCGCGGTCGGCTTCCAGAACGACCGCTTGAGCGTCGAGAACGTGCCGCCGCTGTCGCAACTGAAGGGCAAAGTGCACTTTACCGAGCACACGGCGCAGGTGGACCGGCTCTCCGGGCAATTCCTCGGCGGCGACGTGCATGCGAACGGCGGATTGAGGCAGGACGGCACCTATGCGCTCGACCTCGGCGGCCATATCGCCGTCGATGCGGCGCGCGGTCTCAACCTGCACGGCCCGGCCGCGCAGGTGCTGACGCGCATGAGCGGCAGCGCGCCCTACGCGCTCAACGTGCACGGCGCCAAGGGACGGCTGCCCGAAGTGACGGCGAACTCCGATCTGACCGGCCTCGCGCTCGACTTCCCCGCGCCGTTCAACAAGCCAGTCGGCACGCCGATGCCGTTGCGCTTCGCCGTCAGCCCGGCCGCCGCGTCGGGCGAAACCGGACTAGAACGCGCCGATCTCACCTTGGGCCCGATCGCCGCCACCTATCTGCTGCGCTACCGGCCGAAAACGGCGCCGGCTGTTGTGCGCGGCGCGGTCGGCGTGAACAAGCCCGCCGACCTGCCGTCCGAAGGCGTGATCGCCGCCGTCGATCTAGACACATTCGATGCGGACGCGTGGCGCGCGCTGATCACACAGATGCGCAGTAAAGAAGCGCCCGCCCCCGCCGCGGCGACGCCGGTCCCGCCGAACCCGACCGTCACACAATTCCTGCCGAGCCGCTTCGCGCTGCACATCGGCACGCTGACGCTGCTCAAGCGCCACTGGGACAGCGTGATCGTCGGCGCGTCGCATGCGGACCGCACGTGGCAGGCGAACATCGCCTCGAACCAGGTGTCGGGCCACGTGTCGTGGCTGCCGGGCGCGACGAAAGGGTCGCCCGGCACGCTGCAGGCGCGCTTTGCCCGCGTGGTGATTCCGTCGGCCACCGACAAGGATCTGCTTGGCCAGGCGATGTCGGCGCCGGCGCAGAACATGCCGTCCATCGATCTGGTGGTCAACGAACTGATCTTCCGCGACCGCAACGTCGGCCGGCTCGAAGTCGACGCGCACAATTTCGACGAAGACGGCGTGCCGGTCTGGCAACTCGACAAGCTCGACATCACCAACCCCGCCGCCACGCTGACGGCCACCGCCAACTGGCGCACCTCCACCGAACTCGGCAACAGCGCCGACGAAGCCACGCCGCGCCGCACCGTGTTCGATTTCAAGCTCGACATCAAGGACGCCGGCGCGCTGCTGGAGCGCTTCGGTCAGCCGCGCACGCTCAAGGCGGGCGCCGGCTCGCTGTCGGGCAAGGTGGTGTGGCAAGGCGGTCCGACCAAGATCGACTATCCGACCTTCAACGGCAATCTGGCCGTCGATCTGCGTCACGGCCAGATTCTCAAGGTCGATCCAGGCGTCGCCAAGCTGCTGGGCGTGCTCAGCCTGCAAAGCCTCGCGCGCTTCGCCACGCTGAACTTCCGCGACGTGATCGGCGAGGGCCTGCCGTTCGAACACGTCACCGGCACCGCGCAGATTCACAACGGCATTGGGCGCACCGAGAACTTCGAAATGGTTACCGCGCCGGCGCGCGCCGAGATGAAGGGCTCGGTCGACCTCGCGCAGGAAACCCAGGATCTGCGCGTGCGAGTCGTGCCCACGATCAGCGCAGGTGCCGGCGTGATTGCCGCGACGGTCATCAATCCGCTGCTCGGGCTGGGTGCGCTGGTGGCCGATGTGGCCTTTAGCCAGACAGTCTCGCACGCGTTTGCGCGGGACTACGCGATCACCGGTTCGTGGTCGAAACCGCACGTTGAGCGGGTGCACAGCGATCGCGGTAAGATGGACGCTCCGGCTTCGACCGTGGAAGCGAACTGAGCCTGTATCGGCCCTTTGTTTAGTCGGACAGGCGCCGTGGCGCGCCGGCGGCCCTAGCCAGCCTTGAATGACGTATGCGGCGCCAGCGGTTCGCGCCGCCGCCTTGCCGGGAGTTTTTCGAAACGCTCATGAGCGAAACACACGTCTCTTTAACCGTCTCCAGCGGTTCTCTGGAAAGTGCCTTCCGTGTCGCCGCGCTGCAAATGGTGAGCACACCGGATCGCGAGCGCAATCTGGCCGAGGCCGGGCGCCTGATCGCCAAAGCCGCCTCCGACGGCGCGCAACTCGTCCTGCTGCCTGAGTACTTCTGCTTCATGGGCTTCAAGGACACGGACAAGCTTGCCGTGCGCGAACCCTATCGGGACGGTCCGATCCAGCGCTTTCTCGCCGACGCCGCGCGCCGCCACCAAGTCTGGATAATCGGCGGCACGCTGCCGTTGATGTCGCCCGAAGCCTCGCGCGTGCTGAACACGACGCTGGTGTTCGACCCGCAGGGCAACGAGGCCGCGCGCTACGACAAGATCCATCTGTTCAACTTCGAAAAAGGCGAGGAATCGTTCGACGAGGCGCGCACCATCTGCCCCGGCGGCGAGGTCCGCACCTTCGAGGCGCCGTTCGGCCGCGTCGGGTTGTCCGTCTGCTACGATCTGCGCTTTCCGGAGCTGTACCGGCGCATGGGCGACTGCGCGCTGATCGTGGTGCCGTCGGCGTTCACTTACACGACCGGCCGCGCGCATTGGGAAATGCTGCTGCGCGCCCGGGCGGTCGAAAACCAGTGTTACGTGCTGGCCGCGGCGCAAGGCGGCAAACATGAAAACGGCCGCCGGACGTGGGGCCACAGCATGCTGATCGACCCGTGGGGCGAAATCGTCGCGGTGCGCGACGAAGGCGCAGGCGTGGTCGCCGGCAATCTCGAGCGTGCGCGCATCGACGAAGTGCGACAGAGTCTGCCCGCCTGGCGTCATCGTGTGCTCAGTTGATCAACCCCGTCGCGTGACATTGAAACTGCGGCGCTTCCGACTCATATAGTGTGTGACAGAGGCGCTAACCGAATCCTTCGTATCGAGCAGAACATACTTCGCATGAACATCATCGAACCCGGTATCCGTAATCTCGCCACCGCCAAGGACATCCTCCTGACGCCCTACGGTCTCGACGAAGCCCTGCTCACCCGCACGCTCGCCGAAATCTTCACGCACAAGATCGATTACGCGGACCTGTATTTTCAGTACACGCGCAGCGAAGCATGGAGTCTCGAAGAAGGGATCGTGAAATCGGGCAGCTTCAGTATCGATCAGGGCGTCGGCGTGCGCGCCGTGTCGGGCGACCGCACGGCTTTCGCCTACTCGGACGATCTATCGCCCGAAGCCATCCGCCAGGCGGCCATCGCCACGCGCGCCATCGGCAAGGCTGGTGGCGGCAAGCAGAAGATCAAGGTGGCGTCGTCGCTGACCGGCATCGCCGGGCGTGATCTGTATCTGCCGTCCGATCCGCTGCATTCGCTCGACGCGACTGCCAAGGTCAAGCTGCTCGAGCGCATCGAAAAGATGGCGCGTGGTCGCGATCCGCGTATCCAGCAAGTCATGGCAGGCCTCGCCGGTGAATACGACGTGGTGCTGGTCGCGCGCAGCGACGGCGGCTTCGCGGCCGATATTCGCCCGCTGGTGCGCGTGTCGGTCACGGTGATCGCCGAGCAGAACGGCCGCCGCGAAATCGGTAGCGGCGGCGGCGGTGGCCGCTTCGACTACGGCTATTTCACTGACGACATACTGTCAGGCTATGTCGACGACGCCGTGCATGCGGCACTGGTCAACCTCGACGCTCGTCCGGCACCGGCCGGCGCGATGACCGTCGTGCTCGGACCGGGCTGGCCCGGCGTGCTGCTGCACGAAGCGATCGGCCACGGTCTGGAAGGCGACTTCAACCGCAAGGGTTCGTCGGCATTCGCGGGGCGCATCGGCGAGCAGGTCGCCGCCAAGGGCGTCACCGTAGTGGACGACGGCACGCTGCCGAATCGCCGCGGGTCGCTCAATATCGACGACGAAGGCAATCCGACCCAGTGCACCACGCTGATCGAAGACGGCATTCTGAAGGGCTATATTCAGGACACGCTGAACGCGCGTCTGATGAAGATGCCGGTCACGGGCAATGCACGCCGTGAGTCGTACGCGGCGCTGCCCATGCCGCGCATGACCAATACGTACATGCTCAATGGCGACAAGGACCCGCAGGAAATCCTCGCCTCCGTGAAGAACGGGCTGTATGCCGTGAACTTCGGCGGCGGCCAGGTCGACATCACCAACGGTAAGTTCGTGTTCTCGGCTTCCGAGGCGTACATGATCGAAAACGGCAAGGTCACGTACCCGGTGAAGGGCGCGACGCTGATCGGCAGCGGCCCGGAATCGCTCAAGTACGTCACCATGATCGGCAACGACATGAAGCTCGATTCGGGCGTCGGCGTGTGCGGCAAGGAAGGCCAGAGCGTGCCGGTGGGCGTCGGTCAACCTACGTTGCGCATCGAGAAGATGACGGTCGGCGGTACGGCCTGATTGGGCAGCAAACGCATACTTCGTGCATACATCGCGCGAAGTATGCGGATTTTCCGCATTTTTGCACCCCGCAGCTTGCAAGCGCCGCCTGCCCGGGTTATAAAGTCACTCACCCTTTTTGACCTGCGACCTTATTCGTCATGTCCGCCAAGTTTTATTTTTACTTTTTTTGGCATCTCAGACCGCTGGCGGATCGAGAGGGGTGTTAGTGCACGCAGGACACCGAGAATTCCCGAAAAACCGCCAGCTAGCCTGGCGGTTTTTTTTCGCCTCATGCCTTTGAAACTTTACTTTTGATGGTCGTCCGCTCCGGCATCGCTGCTTCATCGCAACCCTGATTGCCCGCGCGAACACGCTACGAACCGATTGGAGAACAACATGCCCCCGCACAACACCGACGATGTCCGCATCCGCGAATTGAAAGAACTCACGCCGCCCGCTCACCTGATCCGCGAATTCGCTTGCGACGAAAGGGTGTCCGACGTGATCTACAACTCGCGCACCGCGATGCATCGCATTCTGCACGGCATGGAAGACCGCTTGATCGTGATCATCGGACCGTGCTCGATTCACGACACGAAGGCGGCGATGGAATACGCGGGGCGTCTGATCGAGCAGCGCAAGCGCTTCGCCGGCGAACTCGAAATCGTGATGCGCGTGTACTTCGAAAAGCCGCGCACGACGGTCGGCTGGAAGGGTCTCATCAATGACCCGCACATGGACAACAGCTTCAAGATCAACGACGGCCTGCGCACCGCGCGCGAACTGCTGTTGCGCATCAACGAACTCGGCCTGCCGGCCGGCACCGAATACCTCGACATGATCAGCCCGCAGTACATCGCCGATCTGATCTCGTGGGGTGCGATCGGCGCGCGGACCACCGAATCGCAGGTGCACCGCGAACTGGCTTCGGGCCTGTCGTGCCCGGTCGGCTTCAAGAACGGCACGGACGGCAACGTCAAGATCGCCGTCGACGCGATCAAGGCCGCTTCGCAGCCGCACCATTTCCTGTCGGTCACCAAGGGCGGCCACTCGGCGATCGTCTCGACCGCGGGCAATGAGGACTGCCACATCATCCTGCGTGGCGGCAAGACGCCGAACTACGACGCGGACAGCGTCAATGCCGCGTGCGCGGACATCGGCAAGGCGGGTCTCGCCGCGCGTCTGATGATCGACGCGAGCCATGCGAACAGCTCGAAGAAGCACGAGAATCAGATTCCGGTGTGCGCGGATATCGGCCGCCAGATTGCTTCGGGCGACGAACGGATTGTCGGCGTGATGGTGGAATCGCATCTGGTGGCCGGCCGCCAGGATCTGCAGGAAGGCTGCGAGCTGACGTACGGCCAGAGCATCACCGACGCGTGCATCGGTTGGGATGAGAGCATCGCCGTGCTCGAAGGCCTCGCCGACGCGGTCAAGCAACGCCGTGTGGCGCGCGGCAGCGGCAACTGAAGCCACGCTGATTGCAGCAGCGGATGCACGGAAAAGCCCGGCTCGATGAGCCGGGCTTTTTGTTAGCCGAACGGACGAATGGTGCTCCTTTAACCGCCTCTGTACCGTAACAACTCATGGCCGGGTCGAATGCGACTTGACCGGGATGAATGTTGCGTATAAGATTTTGTACATGAAAGGTGATTATGGAGCAGGAAAAAGGAATTCGCTGGCTAGGCTCCAGCTATCACGATTTACTCGCCTTTCCCGAAGAGATGCGTCGTCGAGCGGGGTTTCAACTCGGCAAGATTCAGGCAGGTCTCGACCCTGACGACTGGAAACCGTTTGACTCGATCGGCCCTGGAACCCGCGAGATTCGCATCAAGGAAGCAGACGGCATTTTTCGCGTTATGTATGTGACCAAGTTCGTGGAAGCACTGTATGTGCTGCATTGCTTCCAGAAGAAAACGCAAAAACTGAGTCCGCACGACAGGAAGATTGCCGAAACGCGGTATCGCGCCATCGGGTTGCACCATCGGCCGCGCCACCATTAACGATAGGAAAACTTAACAAATGACGACCGACACCAAAATTCGTCACGTAACCAGGCCTGGCGCCAATCTGTTCCTCGAACTCGGCTTTTCCGCTGAAGAGGCGAAACGCCTGCACGCCGCGTCGCAAAAGCAGATCAACGACACGCGGCTGCTCAAGGAACAGCTCATGACGGAACTGTCCACGTGGATCGAACAGCATGATCTGAAGCAGGCCGAGGCAGCCGAGATTCTGATGGTGTCGCGCCCGCGCGTGTCCGACGTGGTCAACAAGAAGACGACCAAGTTCACCATCGACACGCTGGTGGAAATGATGAGCCGGATCGGCAAGCCGGTCACGCTGGCGGTCGGCTAACGTGCCGGGCTCGTCAATGCGCGTGACGCTGCATGCGTCATCACGCGGTCATACGCGTATTGCCACGGCAGGTCTTTAGCCACCGTTGCGCTCGTGTTGCCACAGCACGTCGGTGCCGCCGTCCGCACGATTGAGCACGCGCGCGAGTACGAACAGCAGATCGGAAAGCCGGTTCACATACTGACGCGGCGCGGCGTTGATGGTCTCGTGCTCACCCAACGCAACAATCGCCCGTTCCGCCCGGCGGCACACGGTGCGGCACACATGCGCGAGCGAGGCCGCGCGCGAGCCGCCGGGCAGAATGAACTCCTTCAGCGGCGGCAAAGCCGCGTTGTAGTCAGCAAGCCAGTCGTCGAGTTGGGCGAGATGCCGGTCGGTAATCATCGTGTGGCCGGGAATGCACAGCTCGCCGCCAAGGTCGAACAGATCATGCTGGATCGCTACAAGCGCTACTCGCACCTTGTCCGGCAAAGTTTCACTCAGCAGCACGCCGAGGCTCGAGTTGAGTTCGTCCACGTCGCCGATCGCGGCTACGCGCGCGCTGTCTTTGCGCACACGGCTACCATCACCGAGACCGGTGGTGCCGTCGTCGCCCGTGCGGGTGGCGATCTTGCTCAAGCGGTTGCCCATCATGTCTCCCATGCATTCAGTGACGATGCGCCGCGCCGCGCAGTCCGCCATGGCCCGAAGCGGTCTATCAAAGCACCGCGTTTATCCATATTGCGCGCATCGTGAAGTCGCCGCCATTATAGAAGCGCTGGCCGGCTGCAACGCCGGCCCACGGGCGATCGGCGTAAAATGAAACACATACTGCAAACCAGCACCGCCCCAAATACCAGGAGACATGCGTGAATCATCCCGTGCCGCCGGCCCCGCTGCGCCGACCGTTTCCCGCCGAGTTGCTGAACGCGCTCAAAGCCGTCTTTGCCGATCGCGTGTCCGTATCCGAAGCCGTGCGCACCCATCATGGCCGCGACGAATCGCCGTTCGACCCGCAGCTGCCTGACGCCGTTGTGTTCGCGCACACAACCGAAGACGTGCAAACCGTCATCAAACTGTGCGGCCAGTACAACGTGCCGATCATCCCTTACGGCAACGGCTCGTCGCTTGAAGGGCATCTGCTCGCGGTGCAGGGCGGCGTCTCGATCGATCTGTCGGGAATGAACCGGGTGTTGTCGATCAACGCCGAGGACTTGACTGTCACCGTCGAGCCCGGCATCTCGCGCAAGCAGTTGAACGAGGCATTGCGCGACACAGGCCTGTTCTTCCCGATCGACCCGGGCGCGGACGCGAGCATCGGCGGCATGTCGGCCACGCGCGCCTCGGGCACCAACGCCGTGCGCTACGGCACGATGCGCGAGAACGTGCTTGGGCTGACCGTGGTGCTGGCCGACGGCCGCGTGACCAAAACCGGTACGCGCGCTCGCAAATCGTCCGCGGGTTACGACCTCACGCGCCTGTTCGTCGGCTCGGAAGGCACGCTCGGCGTGATCACGGAAATCACCGTGCGCCTGTATCCGCAACCCGAAGCGGTGTCCGCGGCGGTGTGCGCGTTCCCGTCCATGGGCGATGCGGTGCGCGCGGTCATCGAAACGATCCAGATCGGCGTGCCGATCGCGCGCGTCGAGTTCGTCGACTCGCTCGCCATCCGCTCGATCAATCGGCATTCGAATCTGACGCTGCGTGAAGCGCCCACGCTGTTCTTCGAATTCCACGGCACCGAGGCCGGCGTGAAAGAGCAAGCCGAACTGGTCCAGGACATCGCCGCGCAGAACGCCGGCGAAGGCTTCGAATGGGCAACCCGTCCGGAAGACCGCAGCCGGCTGTGGAACGCGCGTCACAACGCCTACTTCGCGATGCTGCAACTGAAGCCAGGCTGCCGCGCGGTTACGACCGATGTCTGCGTGCCGATCTCGCGTCTCGCGGAATGCGTGGAGGAAACGGAACAGGATCTGAAAGCGTCGCCGCTGCCCTGCCCGATCGTCGGCCATGTGGGCGACGGCAACTTCCACGTCGCGATCCTGATCGATCCCGACAAGCCGGAAGAACTCGTCGAAGCCGAGCGTCTGAACCATCGCATCGTGCAACGCGCGCTGCGCATGGACGGCACCTGCACGGGCGAGCATGGCGTCGGCCTGCACAAGATGGGCTTCCTGCTCGAAGAGCACGGTGAAGTCGCGGTCGACACCATGCGCTCCATCAAGCACGCGCTCGATCCGCACAATCTGATGAACCCGGGAAAAATTTTCACCTGGGCAGCATGAGGCGTATTCAGGCGCGGCTGCATGAGAGAGCCAGCCGCGTTGGACTTGAAAGGCACGAGGAGACAAGTCACATGAACGCACCCGCTGAACTGACGGCCGAAGTACTCGCCCAGCGCCAGCGCGAAGTCGTGCAGGCGTTGATGGCCGTATTGCCGACCCATTGTTTGCTGTTTCGCGAAGAAGACACCGTCGCCTATGAATGCGACGGGCTCGCGGCCTACCGGCGTCTGCCGCTTGCGGTCGCGTTGCCGGAGACGGAATCGCAGGTGCAGCGCATCGTGCAGATCTGCCACCGCCTCGACGTGCCGATCGTGCCGCGCGGCGCGGGCACCGGGCTGTCCGGCGGCGCCATGCCGATCCGTCACGGCGTGGTGGTTTCGCTCGCGCGCTTCCGCAAGATCGTCGAAGTCGATTCGTACGCGCGGACCGCGACGGTGCAACCGGGTGTGCGCAATCTGTCGATCTCCGAAGCCGCCGCACCTTACGGGTTGTATTACGCGCCGGACCCGTCGTCGCAGATCGCCTGCACGATCGGCGGCAATGTGTCGGAGAATTCCGGCGGCGTCCACTGCCTCAAATACGGGCTCACGGTGCATAACGTGTTGCGCGTGCGCGCTGTCACCATGGAAGGCGACATCGTCGAGTTCGGCTCGCTCGCCCCCGACGCGCCCGGCCTCGATCTGCTGGCCGTGCTGATCGGCAGCGAAGGCATGTTCGCGATCGTCACCGAAGTCACGGTCAAGCTGATCCCGAAACCGCAAACGGCGCAGGTCATCATGGCCAGTTTCGACGACGTCGTGAAAGGCGGCGACGCGGTCGCCGGCATCATTGCGGCGGGCATCATTCCGGCGGGCCTGGAGATGATGGACAAGCCGGCCACGCGCGCCGTCGAGGAATTCGTCCACGCGGGCTACGATCTCGACGCGGCGGCGATCCTGCTGTGCGAATCGGACGGCACGCCCGAAGAAGTCGCGGATGAAATCGTGCGCATGACCGCGGTGCTGCGCGAACAGGGCGCCACCCGCATCCAGATTTCCCGCTCGGAGAACGAACGGCTGCGCTTCTGGTCGGGGCGCAAGAATGCGTTCCCGGCCGCCGGGCGCATTTCACCCGACTATTACTGCATGGACGGCACGGTGCCACGCCGCAGTATCGGGCCTCTGCTGGCGCGCATCGAGGTGATGGAGAAGACCTACAACCTGCGCTGCATCAACGTCTTCCATGCGGGCGACGGCAACATGCATCCGCTGATCCTGTTCAACGGCAACGACCAGGACGAGTGGCACCGGGCCGAAGCGTTCGGTTGCGACATTCTCGAAGCGTGCGTCGAACTGGGCGGCACGGTGACCGGTGAGCATGGCGTCGGCATCGAGAAGATCAATTCGATGTGCGTGCAGTTTTCGCCGGAAGAACGCGATACGTTCCACGCGGTCAAGCGGGCTTTCGACGCACCTGGCCTCCTCAACCCCGACAAAGGAATTCCCACGCGAGCGCGCTGCGCCGAATACGGCAAGATGCACGTACGCGGCGGCTTGCTGCCGCATCCGGACCTGCCGCGTTTTTAACACTGTGCTGCCCGCCGACGCATCGCGCATAGCCTGCGTGGGCGCCGTTTTTCCTGCTCTCACCCTGATTACCCGATGCGGGTCCGCTCCTGGTTGCCAGCGGGCCCCCGCCCGGTACAATCAAACGAAACATAACGAAGCAGGACACCATGGAAGAGGACGACATCGTCGCCGTGTGGTCGGAACATGTGCGTTCGGCCAGCGCCGAGGGGCGCACGTTGCGCATCCGTGGCGGCGGGACCAAAGACTGGTACGGTCAGACGCTGGAAGGTGACATCCTCGACACGCGCGCTTATCGCGGCATCATCGCGTACGATCCGGCGGAGCTGGTCATCACCGCGCGCGCGGGCACGCCCCTGCTGGAGATCGAGGCCGTGCTCGCAGACCATCATCAGATGCTCGCTTTCGAGCCGCCGCACTTCGGGCCGCAGGCCACCTTCGGCGGCTGCATCGCGGCGGGCATCGCCGGTCCGCGCCGCCCGTCGGCCGGCGCGGCGCGCGACTTCGTGCTCGGCGCCGTGATCATGAACGGCCAGGGCCAGAAGCTGCATTTCGGCGGCCAGGTGGTGAAGAACGTCGCCGGCTATGACGTCTCGCGCCTGATGGCAGGCTCGCTCGGCACGCTAGGACTGATCCTGGAACTGTCGATCAAGGTGCTGCCGTTGCCGCAGGCCGAAGCCACGCTCAAGTTCGATATGAACGGCACCGACGCGGTCCGTAAGCTCAACGAATGGGGCGGCCGGCCGTTGCCGATTACCGCGAGTGCGTGGCGTCACGGCACGCTGGTCTTGCGCCTTGCCGGCGCCGAGGCGGCGGTCAAGTCGGCAAAGACGGCGCTCGGCGGCGAAGTAGTCGATGCGGTCGAAGCCGAGCGCTTCTGGGGCGGCGTGCGCGAACAGACCGACTCGTTCTTCGCGGCCATTCCGCCGCGGGCCGCACTGTGGCGCCTCGCATTGCCATCGATTACGGAGCCGCTGCAACTGCCCGGCGCGCAGCTCATGGAATGGGGCGGCGGCCAGCGCTGGTGGATCACCGACACCGATGCGCAGACCGTGCGCATCAGCGCCAAGCAGGCCGGCGGCCACGCCACGATCTTCCGCACCGGTCACGGCTACGACCGCGGAGCCGGCGTGTTCACGCCGCTTCCCGCGCCGCTGATGAAAATCCATCGCGGCCTGAAAACCGCCTTCGACCCGGCCCGCATCTTCAATCGCGGCCGTCTCTACCCCGACTTCTGAGCGACGCGATGCAAACCAACCTCGCGGACTTCATTCGCAACACGCCCGATGGCGACGAAGCCGACGGCATCCTGCGTAATTGCGTGCATTGCGGTTTCTGCACGGCCACCTGCCCGACCTATCAGATACTCGGCGACGAACTCGACGGCCCACGCGGACGGATCTATCTGATCAAGCAGATGGTCGAAGGCGCGCCGGTCACGCGCAGCACGCAGGTCCATCTCGACCGGTGCCTGACCTGCCGCAGTTGCGAATCGACCTGCCCATCCGGCGTGCAATATGGCCGGCTGGTGGAAATCGGCCGCAAGCTCACCGAAGAAAAAGTCACGCGCCCGTTCAGTCAACGGCTGGTGCGCCGGGTGCTCGCGAGCTTTGTGCCGAACAGCGCGCTGTTCACGCCGACCATGCGCATCGGCCAGCATTTTCGTCCGTTGCTGCCCAAGAAACTGCGCGACAAAGTACCCGCGCGGCAACGTCCGCTCGAATGGCCAACGGCGAAACATCCGCGCAAGATGCTGATGTTGGCGGGTTGCGTGCAACCGTCGATGATGCCGAACGTCAACATCGCCACCGCGCGCGTATTCGACGCGCTCGGCATGGAAACGCTGATCGCGCCGGATGCCGGCTGCTGCGGCGCGATCCGTCTGCATCTGGGCTACAACGACGACGCGCTCGACGACCTGCGCGCCAACATCGACGCATGGTGGCCGTACATCGAACAAGGCGTGGAGGCGATCGTGATGAACGCGTCCGGCTGCGGCGCGACGGTCAAGGAATACGCGCACCTGTTGCGCCACGATCCGGCGTATGCGGAGAAGGCGCGGCGCGTGGTGGAACTGACGCGCGACGTCGCGGAGATCCTGCCGGAGTTCGAAGAAGCATTGGTCTCGGTCACGCGCCGCCGCTCGGTTCACACGGTGGCGTTTCATCCGCCCTGTACGTTGCAGCATGGCCAGCAGATTCGCGGCAAGGTCGAGCATCTGCTGACCGCGCTGGGCGTCGAAGTGCGTCTGCCCGCCGACAGTCATCTGTGCTGCGGCTCGGCCGGCACCTACTCGCTGACGCAGCCCAAGCTCTCGTACGCGCTGCGCGATCAGAAGCTCGATCGGCTGCAGGCGCAGGAGCCGCAGGTGATCGTGTCGGCGAACGTCGGCTGCATTGCGCATCTGCAAAGCGGCACATCGACACCGGTCGCGCACTGGATCGAACTGGTCGAGCACATGCTGTCCGTATAATCCGGTAATCGACTTTCGCTGGACTTCCGGTTCCGTCATGCCCGATCTGATTCACAACCTCGAGGCGGTGCAGCAGCGCATCGCCATGGCCGCGCACGTGGCCGGACGCGATACGCGTTCGGTCCATCTGCTCGCGGTCTCCAAAACCTTCCCCGCCGAAGACGTGCGCGCCGCCTACCACGCCGGCCAGCGCGCGTTCGGTGAAAACTATGTGCAGGAAGCCCTCACCAAGATCGAGGCGCTCGCCGATCTGCGCGCCACGCTCGAATGGCATTTCATCGGCCCGTTGCAATCGAACAAGACGCGGCTGGTCGCCGAACAGTTCGATTGGGTGCATTCGGTCAATCGGTTGAAGATCGCGCAGCGACTCTCGGAGCAGCGTCCCGATAATTTGCCGCCGCTCAACGTCTGTCTGCAGGTCAACATCAGCGGCGAGGCGTCGAAGAGCGGCGTGAGCATTCCCGAGGCGGTGGAAGTCGCGCAAGCGATCGCCGCGCTGCCGAAGCTGAACTTGCGCGGCCTGATGGCGATTCCAGAGCCGGCCGGCGGCATCGACGAGCAACGCGTGCCGCATCGGCACTTGCGCGAGTTGTTCGAGCGTCTGTGTAACGACGGACTCGAACTCGACACGCTGTCCATGGGCATGTCGAGCGACCTCGAGGCCGCCGTGCTGGAAGGCGCGACGATCGTGCGCGTCGGCACCGCCATCTTCGGCGCGCGAGATTACTCTAACTGACCCTTGCGGGCCTTTTCAGGCTCCTTAGGCTCTTCACGGCACTTCATTCGGAACATCATGAAAATTGCTTTTATCGGCGGTGGCAACATGGCCGCCGCGTTGATCGGCGGCCTCATCAAGCGTGGCGTCGCGCCCGCTGACCTCTACGCAATCGATCCCAACGAAGACGCGCGCAAGCGCAATGAGCAGCAATTCGGCATCAAGACCGGCGCCGCCGCGGATGCCGCGCTCGCCGCGTACGACGCCGTCGTGCTGGCGGTGAAGCCGCAGATCCTGAAGAGCGTCGCCGAGGCGGTGGCGCCGCATCTGAACGCGTCGCAGCTGGCCGTGAGCATCGTCGCCGGCATTCGCATGGGCGATATGTCGCGCTGGTTGAATGGGCACAACCGTATCGTGCGTGTCATGCCGAATACGCCGGCGCTGATCGGCATGGGCGTGACGGGCCTCGTGGCAACTGGCAGCGTCGACGAAGCGGGCCGCGCGCTCGCGTCGCAAGTGCTGGGCGCGGTCGGCGAAACGGTCTGGTTCGACGACGAAGCGAAGATCGACGCCGTCACCGCGATCTCGGGCAGCGGGCCGGCCTACGTGTTCTATTTCATCGAGGCGTTGCAGGAAGCCGCGCGCCAGCTCGGCATGGATGAGGCGCAAGGCCGCGCGCTCGCAGTGGCGACCTTCACCGGCGCGGCGCAACTGGCGGCGAATTCCGACGAGCCGCCGAGCTTGCTGCGCGAACGCGTGACGTCCAAAGGCGGCACGACGGCGGCGGCTCTGGCGTCGTTCGACGCGAGCGGCATCAAGGATGCGATCGTGCGTGGCGCGCTTGCCGCGGATGCCCGCGCGAAAGAAATGGGCGACGAGTTCGGCAAGCAGTGAGCGCGTTCGGCGGCGCCCGAAAACTTAAAACGAGCTCGCCGCGTAATGCGCGGCAATACCGACAAACAGCGCGCCGCCCAACCAGTTGTTATGCCGGAACGCGGCGAAGCACGCCATCCGTTCGCGGTTGCGAATCAGCGCGTAGTGATAGATCGCGCAGCCTGCGGCCGCCGCCCATCCCAGCCAGTACAGCACGCCGAAGCCGAGCATCACGCCGATACCGACGTAAATCCCCAGCGTCGCCGCGTAGCAGAGCATGATCGCGGCCACGTCGAAGCGGCCGAACGTGAGCGCCGACGTGCGGATGCCGATCTTGATGTCGTCGTCGCGGTCGACCATCGCGTATTCGGTGTCGTACGCCACCGACCAGAACACGTTGGCCAGCAGCATCACCCACGCGAGCAGCGGCACGTGGCCCTGAATCGCGGCGAACGCCATCGGAATGCCGAAGCCGAACGCGATTCCTAAATACGCCTGCGGAATCGCGAAAAACCGCTTGGTGAACGGATACGAACCGGCGACGAAAAGCGCCGCCACCGACAGTTCCTTGGTCAGCGTATTCAGCGGCAGAATCAACAGAAACGCCAGCAACGACAACGCGACCGCCAGCGCCACCGCTTCCCACGCCTTGATCTTGCCCGACGTGATCGGACGATTCTCCGTGCGCTTCACGTAGCGATCGAAGTCGCGATCCGCGTAATCGTTGATCGCGCAGCCCGCCGAGCGCATCAGCACCGTGCCCACTGTGAAAATCACCAGCAGCGGCCACGTCGGATGACCGTCGGAGGCGATCCACAGCGCGTTGAGCGTCGGCCAAAGCAGCAGCAGGCTGCCGATCGGCTTGTCCATGCGCACGAGGCGCAGATACAGGGGAAGTCGGGCGAACATGGGCGGAGTCGGTGAAAGTGCGAAGGCGGTACGGCTATTTTACGGGATGCGGACGGCGGGCCGCTTCCGGGCTGGCAGGGCAGCCCAAGCCGGCGCCGCAAAAAACAAAGCCTCCCGTGCAGGGAGGCTTTGTTGGTGTCGCACTCAACGTCAGCGTCAGCGTCAACTTCAACGCCGGCGCCGAAACGAGACGCCGTGCGCGCAGATACTTAAGCCAGCATCGAACGCAGCATCCACGCGGTCTTTTCATGCGTTTGCATGCGTTGCGTCAGCAGGTCGGCGGTCGGCTCGTCGTTGGCGGCTTCCGTCGACGGGAAAATCGCGCGCGCGGTACGCACGACAGCTTCCTGACCTTCGACCAGTTGGCGGATCATTTCTTCCGCGGCCGGCACGCCGTCCGCTTCCGGAATCGACGACAGTTTGGCGAATTCCTTGTAGCTGCCCGGCGCATGCACGCCCAGCGCGCGAATCCGTTCAGCGATCGAATCGACCGCCAGCGCCAGCTCGTTGTACTGCGTTTCGAACATGAGGTGCAGCGTATTGAACATTGGACCCGTCACGTTCCAGTGGAAGTTGTGGGTCTTCAAATACAGCGTGTAGGTGTCGGCGAGCAAGCGCGACAGACCCTCTGCAATCTTCTTGCGATCCTTGTCGCTGATCCCGATATTGACGTGCTGTACGGCTGCTGCGACTTCTTTTTTGGCCATGATGACTCCTTTGAAGAGTGATACGAACCGGTCGGCAAAGTGACGGTCTGCGGATAGCAAACTCGACAGCTCGAACGCTCGACAGTTTAGCCTGGAAAACTGCTGCGTTCGTATGACGCGTGGCCACTTGCCGCATCCACGGAGTGGGCTTCGATCAGCCGCCTAACGTGTGTTGCAGCGCCTGCGCGACGATCACCGCAAGCCCGCTCGCGACGATCGCCAAGCCCACTGCCTTGCGCGCCATCAATGCGTACTGCTGCGCGCTACGTGCGCGTGACGTGCCGCCCAACGTGGCCATCATCATCTGCATCATGATCGTGCTCCTTCGGTTCGCATCGGTACCAGCGGGACGCAAATGCGCCCGCTTTGCTGCATGACTTCAACTGCTCAATTGCCGCTTACTTCTGGTTGCGTTCCGCGAGGTCGGCCATCGCGGCGACCACGCCTTCCGCGTAAGCGGGATCGGCACGACGGAAATGCTCCATCTGACGCGCAACGATTTCCTGCGGCACACCGTTGATATGGCGTGCGATGTTGCCGAACAAACGCTCGCGCTGAGCCGCATCGAACAGCGCAAACAACATACCTGGCTGCGTGTAGTAGTCGTCGTCCAGGCGATGCTCGTAGCGATCCACCGCGCCCGCCGCGAGCGGCGGTTCGGACGCGTTGGCGTCCTGCGCGAAGTCGCCGAAGCGGTTCGGCTCGTAATTCACGTTGCCGCCGAGGTTGCCGTCCGTGCGCATCGCGCCGTCGCGATGGAACGAATGCGGGCTCGGCACGCGCGCTGCATTCACCGGAATCTGGTGGTGGTTGATGCCGAGTCGATAGCGCTGCGTGTCGCCATACGAGAACAGACGGCCCTGCAGCAGACGATCCGGCGAGAAGCCGATACCCGGCACCACGTTGGCGGGCGTGAACGCGGCCTGCTCCACGTCGGCAAAGTAGTTCTGTGCGTTGCGATTCAACTCGATCGTGCCGACGTCGATCAACGGATAGTCCTTCTGCGACCACACTTTCGTGATGTCGAACGGATTGAAGCGATACGTGGCCGCCTCCACTTCCGGCATCACCTGAATGGCGAAGCGCCACTTCGGGAAGTTGCCCGCGTCGATGCTGCCGACCAGATCGCGTTGCGCGCTTTCGCGGTCTTGCGCGACCACTTGTGCCGCTTCGGCATCGGTGAAGTTCTCAATGCCTTGCATCGACTTGAAATGGAACTTCACCCAGAAACGCTCGTTGTCGGCGTTGATGAACGAATACGTGTGCGAGCCGAAGCCGTGCATATGACGGTAATTCTGCGGAATGCCGCGGTCGCTCATCAGAATCGTCACCTGATGCAGCGATTCCGGGTGACGTGACCAGAAATCCCACGCGGCGACATTGCTGCGCATGTTGGTGTACGGGTCACGCTTTTGCGTGTGGATGAAGTCCGGAAACTTCAGCGGATCGCGGATAAAGAACACCGGCGTGTTGTTGCCGACCACGTCCCAGTTGCCTTCTTCCGTGTAGAACTTGATCGAGAAACCACGCACGTCGCGTTCGGCGTCGGCTGCGCCGCGCTCGCCGGCGACCGTCGAAAAGCGCATGAAAAGCGGCGCTTCCTTGCCGACTTGCGCGAACACCTTTGCCTTCGTGTAGCGCGAGATATCGTGCGTGACCTTCAGCGTGCCGAACGCGCCCGAACCTTTGGCGTGAACACGGCGTTCCGGAATCACTTCACGATCGAAGTGGGCGAGTTTTTCAAGCAGCCAGACATCTTGCAAAACAACCGGACCGCGCGCGCCGGCGGTCATCGAATTCTGGTTGTCGGCGACGGGTGCGCCGGCGGCACTGGTGAGCTTACGTTCGGACATGCGTGACTCCTGGTTGGCTTTTATCGAAACAGATTGTGGGGAGCGGCGCGGCACACTGATGCCAGAGGCTCATGCGTCATGCGGACAAGGCCCGATCGACCAGCAGGGATAACGCGACGGTGCGCACGTCGAGCATCGACGCGATAAAACCGCGCGGCGCAACGGCCGCTTGAGCGACGAGGACGTAGACTTGTTGCGGCTTGGATTGCGTCATGATTTCCTCCGGGTCTTTGGGATCGGGCGATCCGTGGAGGAAACTATAACAACACTATCGAAATACTGTCTTTGATTAATTTTATCTATTCGATAGGCTTTGCCGCTATCGGCGCCTTGGGCGGACGCCGGGCCGGTCGCTGGACGTGCACAGCGAGCCGGCCTTCGTGGTGCGTTTGTCTAGTTGACGGCGACCGGCAAATCGAGCTTCTTGACGCCCGCCAGATCGCAGGAACTGATGGCGTCGCAAATGGCCTCGATCGCGGGCATGCGCGTGAAGCTCTTGCGCCAGGCCAGCACGACGCGACGATCCGGCACGGGTTCGTCGAAAGCGACGTAGCTGAGCAGCCCCGAATCGATGCCGCCGGCGTGCGGTTTGACTTCATGCACCGACATGCGCGGCAGCACCGTAATGCCGACACCGCTCGCCACCATGTGACGGATGGTTTCCAGCGACGACCCTTCAAAGGTCTTCTGGATGCCGTCCGCGTTTTGCGAAAAGCGCATCAGTTCCGGGCAGACGCCCAGCACGTGGTCGCGGAAGCAGTGACCGCTGCCGAGCAGCAGCATGGTTTCCTGCTTCAGATCGTCGGCGTCGATTTTCAGACGGTTTTCCCAGGCGTGACCGGACGGCAAGGCGACCACAAAAGGCTCGTCGTACAGCGGGCGCAGCATCAGGCCGGTTTCCGGAAACGGCAGCGCCATGATGGCGACGTCGATTTCGCCTTGCTTGAGCAGTTCGATCAGCTTGAGCGTGTAATTTTCCTGCAGCATCAAGGGCATTTGCGGGACGCGCTTGATCATCTGCTTGACGAGCGTGGGCAGCAGGTACGGCCCGATCGTGTAGATGACGCCAAGGCGCAGCGGCCCGACCAGCGGGTCTTTGCCCTGTTTCGCGATTTCCTTGATGGCGAGCGTCTGCTCGAGAACGCGTTGAGCTTGCGTGACGATCTGTTCGCCGATCGGCGTGACGCTCACTTCGCTAGTGCCGCGCTCGAAGATCTGGACGTTGAGCTCGTCTTCGAGCTTTTTGATCGCCACCGACAGCGTCGGCTGGCTGACGAAACACGCTTCGGCGGCCCGGCCGAAGTGCCGCTCGCGGGCGACCGCGACGATGTATTTCAATTCGGTGAGCGTCATTAGGGGACCAATCAGTGCGATGAGTTTGATAGGTTCTAGTTATACACCTATAGGGTCGGTTCGCCAACCTTTTGGTCTTCTTGCACACAGCGCCGGCAAACATCCCGCTTCAAGCCTTCAAATACTGCTCCCGCGCGCCGAGCCAGCGCGCCAGATGCTGCAACACGACCTCGGGATACTTCTCGAGCAGAACCGCCGCAGCCTCCCGCGCAGGCTCAATCAACCACTGGTCATTCTGAAGATCAGCAAACCTCAACATCGCCGCCCCTGACTGCCGCGCCCCCAAAAACTCCCCCGGCCCACGAATCTCAAGATCCCGTCTGGCGATCTCAAACCCATCGGTCGTCTCCCGCATAGTCTGAAGCCGCGCCCGCGCCGTCATCGACAAAGGCCCGGTATAGAGCAGCACGCAAACCGAAGCGGCGCTCCCACGCCCCACCCGCCCCCGCAACTGATGCAACTGCGCAAGCCCAAACCGCTCCGCATGCTCGATCACCATCAACGACGCATTCGGCACATCGACGCCCACTTCGATCACCGTCGTCGCCACCAGAAGCTGCACCTCGTTGCGCGTGAACGCATCCATCACGGCCGCCTTTTCAGCCGGCGCAAGACGTCCATGCACGAGACCGACATTCAGTTCGGGCAACGTGGCCACCAGCGTCTCATACGTCTCGACCGCGGTCTGAAGCTGCAACGTCTCGCTTTCCTCGATCAACGGACACACCCAGTACACCTGGCGCCCGGTCAACGCGGCCTCGCGCACGCGTCCGATCACCTCTTCACGCCGCGCGTCGGACACCAGCTTGGTCAGGATCGGCGTGCGCCCAGGCGGCAATTCGTCGATAGTCGAGACGTCGAGGTCGGCGTAATACGTCATCGCGAGCGTGCGCGGAATCGGCGTCGCCGACATCATCAATTGATGCGGCTGGAAGTCGCGCGCGCCGTCCGCGGCGTTCCGCGCCTTGGCGCGCAGCGCAAGCCGTTGCGCCACGCCGAAGCGGTGCTGTTCGTCGACGATCACGAGCCCGAGGCGCGCGAACTCGACCGCGTCCTGGATGATCGCGTGCGTGCCGATCACGAGTTGCGCGGTGCCGAGCGCGGCGGCTTCGATCGCGGCGCGCTTCTCCTTGGTTTTCAGGCTGCCGGCGAGCCACGCGACGCTCACGCCGAGCGGCTCCAGCCAGCCGCGCAACTTGCGCGCGTGCTGTTCGGCGAGGATTTCGGTCGGCGCCATGAGCGCGGCCTGGTAGCCGGCGTCGATGGCCTGCGCCGCAGCGAGCGCAGCGACGATCGTCTTGCCGCTGCCGACGTCGCCCTGCAAGAGCCGCTGCATCGGATGAGGCTGGGTCAGATCGAGCGCGATCTCGCCGCCCACGCGCTCCTGCGCCGCCGTCAGCGAAAACGGCAGCGCCTTCAGCAGGCGCGCCACCAGCGCGTCTTCGTCGCCCAGCTTGCGACGCGGCATGGCCGGCGCGGCGCGCGTGCGGCGCTCGTCATGCGCGCGCTTGAGCGACATCTGCTGCGCCAGCAATTCCTCGAACTTGATACGCACCCAGGCCGGATGCGTGCCGTCGATCAACGCGGTCTCGTCCGACTGCACGCCCGGATGATGCAGCGTGCGCACGGCGTCCATCAGCGACGGCACGCCGAGCGGCGCCATGAATGTCCGCGCGACCGCCTCGGGCAGCAGCTCCGGCAGCGACGTGCGCGACAGCGCGTTGTCGATCGATTTGCGCAGATACGCCTGTGTCACGCCCGCGGTGCTCGGATACACCGGCGTCAGCGCCTGCGGCAGCGGCGTGTCTTCGTCGACCACGCGCACGGCCGGATGCACCATCTCCATGCCGAAGAAACCGCCGCGCACGTCGCCGCGCACCCGCAGCCGCGCGCCGATCGCCATCTGCTTGACCTGTGAGCCGTAGAAATTCAGAAAGCGCAGGACGAGTTCGTCGCCGGCGTCGTCGCGCAGTTTCACCAGCAACTGACGGCGCGGACGATAAGCGATCTCGTTGTCGAACACGACGCCCTCGGTTTGCGAAATGCCGCCCGGTAGCAGATGTCCGATCGGCGTCAGCGAGGTTTCGTCCTCGTAGCGCATGGGCAGATGCAGCACGAGGTCGATGTCGCGGGTGAGGCCGAGTTTGGCGAGCTTGTCGGCGGTTTTTTCCGCGGGCTTGGGGGCGGATTTTGCGCCGGACTTCGCTGCGGATTTGTCGGCAACCTTGGGTCCGGGCTTGCCGGCGGGCCTGTCGCCGAATATGTCGGCAGGCTTTCCGGCGGGTTTGTCACCGGATGGATCCGCGAGGCCGTCGGCGTGCTCGCCGCCCGATGCGTCAGCGGACTTGCCGGCGCGTTTGCCGCCAATTTCGTCGACGGGCTTGCCATCAGATTCGCCGCTTTGTCGCGCGGCTTTTTCAGCGCTCAACTCGACGTCCGCGCCTACATCCAAGCCCGCGTCGCTCACCTCCGCCGCCGCCTTGCCGCGCGAGACGCGGCGCTTGGGTTCGGCGCTCACTTCATCGGTAGCGGAGGGCAATCGGCGGTCGGACAAAGGCATGGGCTGCTTCGCAAGTACAATATCGGCTGTCAAAGGGTTCGGCGCCATACAGCGCGCGGGCTCGCGGGCCGCTCTGGCGTCCCGCAATCATAGCCGCCCGGCTCCGGCTTCGGCTCAATTCAGTTTCATTTCGCTTCCAGTCGTTCGCATGTTGACGCTTTCCGATTTCGATTTCGATCTGCCTCCCGAGCTGATCGCGCAAGTCGCGCTGCCCGAGCGCAGCGCCAGCCGCCTGCTTGAGGTGGACCATCCGGCCGACGCCGCCGGCCCCGCGCGCCTGATCGACCGCCGCTTTGCCGAGTTGCCCGAGTGCATCGCGCCCGGTGATCTGCTGGTCTTCAACGATACCAAAGTCCTGAAGGCGCGCTTCCTCGGCCAGAAGGCCAGTGGCGGCAAGATCGAAGTGCTGGTAGAGCGCCTCACCGGCGAGCGCACGGCGCTCGCGCAGATCCGCGCGAGCAAGAGCCCACAGCCGGGTACGACGATCCGGCTGGCCGATGCATTCGACGTCACCGTCGGCGAACGCGTGGAGCCGTTCTACACGCTGCATTTCCCCGACGACTGCCTGACGCTGATCGAACAGTTCGGCCGTCTGCCACTGCCGCCGTACATCGAGCACGATCCCGATTCGACCGATGAAACCCGCTATCAAACGGTGTTCGCGCAGAATCCCGGCGCGGTCGCCGCGCCCACGGCCGGCCTGCATTTCGACGACGCGCTGCTGGCCCGCCTCGACGAAAAAGGCGTGGAACGCGCGACGCTGACGCTGCACGTCGGCGCGGGCACGTTCCAGCCGGTGCGTGTCGAGAATCTCGCCGAGCACAAGATGCATAGCGAGTGGTATCACTTGCCGCAATCGCTCGCCGACAAGATCGCGGCGACGCGCGCGCGCGGCAACCGCGTGATCGCGGTAGGCACGACCTCGATGCGCGCGCTCGAAGCCGCCGCACGCGACGCCGAAGCCGCAGGCCGGCCGCTCGCCGCAGCCAGCACGGAAACTGACATCTTCATCACGCCCGGCTATAAATTCCGTGTGGTTGACCGGCTCGTCACCAATTTCCATTTGCCGAAGTCGACGCTGCTGATGCTCGTGTCGGCCTTCGCGGGCGTCGAGACGATTCGCGAGACGTATCGCCACGCGATCGAGCAGCGTTACCGCTTCTTCAGTTACGGCGACGCGATGCTGTTGACGCGGCGCGACGTCTGAGCGTCCAGGATCGGACGTTTCGTTTCAGTTTTTCGCAGTTCCTCAAGCCGCCGCGCATCGTTCCGGCGGCGTTTCAACATCTGCGCCGGACTGTTCTCCGGTAGCACAGGAGTTATTCATGACCGACGGTCACACCGTTAGCCCGCGCGCCGACCACGGCGCTTACCTCGGCGATCACGTTCGCCCTGACAACGGCCTCAAATTCGAACTGCTCGGCACCGACGGCCAAGCCCGCCGCGGCCGCGTCACGCTGAATCACGGCGTGGTGGAAACGCCGATCTTCATGCCGGTCGGCACCTACGGCACCGTGAAGGCCGTGCAGCCGCGCGAGCTGGAGGAAATGCACGCGCAGATCATCCTCGGCAATACTTTCCACCTGTGGCTGCGCCCGGGTCTGGAAAGCATCGAGGCGCACGGCGGCCTGCACGGCTTCATGGGTTGGAAGAAGCCGATCCTGACCGACTCGGGTGGCTTCCAGGTATTCTCGCTCGGCGATCTGCGCAAGATCACCGAAGATGGCGTCACGTTCGCGTCGCCAATCAACGGCGACAAGCTCTTCCTGTCGCCCGAAGTGTCGATGCAGATCCAGAAGGTGCTGAACTCGGACATCGTCATGCAGTTCGACGAATGCACGCCGTACGCGACCAACAACGTGCCGACCTCGCACCAAGAAGCCGCCGATTCGATGCGCATGTCGATGCGCTGGGCGCAGCGCTCCATCGACGAATTCCGCAAGCTGGGCAATCCGAACGCGCTGTTCGGCATCGTTCAGGGCGGCATGTTCGAAGACCTGCGCGACGAGTCGCTGGCGGGCCTCGCCGAGAAGGATTTCCACGGTCTGGCGATCGGCGGGCTGTCGGTCGGCGAGCCGAAGGAAGACATGATGCGGGTGCTGAACCACATCGGCCCCAAGTTGCCGGCCGACAAGCCGCACTATCTGATGGGCGTCGGCACGCCGGAAGATCTGGTGGCGGGCGTGGCCGCCGGCGTAGACATGTTCGACTGCGTGATGCCGACCCGCAATGCGCGCAACGGCTGGCTCTTCACGCGTTTCGGCGACGTCAAGATCCGCAACGCCGCGCACAAGAATTCGCTGCGCCCGCTCGACGAGCAGTGCGGCTGCTACACCTGCCGAAATTTCACTCGCGGCTATCTGCACCATCTGCATCGTGTAGGGGAAATCCTCGGTGCGCAGTTGAACACGATCCACAACCTGCACTACTACCTCGAACTGATGCAGGAAATCCGCGACGCGATCGACGCGAAAATGTTCGAGGCCTTCCGCAAACGCTTTCACGAGAACCGCGCGCGCGGCACCGCCGAGGCGCCATGACGGCGCGGGGCAACGGATTCAGCCGAAGAATCCGTCCGTCTCGCGAGGAAAACCTTACAATTAACTTTCGTTGACGGCGAAAAAGGCTTTAAACGGTTGATCGCAAAGCCGATTCGCCGCGCCGACGCGCGTCAGGCCGGTGGTAGAATAACCGGCTGATTTTTTTGATCGTTTTGACTTATAACGGAGAGACCAACGTGTCGTTCATTTCCAATGCCTTCGCCCAAGGCACAGCAACAGGTGGCATTGAATCGAACCTGATGAGCTTCCTGCCGCTGATCCTGATGTTCGGCGTGCTGTACTTCATCATGATTCGCCCGCAAATGAAGCGCCAGAAGGAACATCGCAACATGCTCTCGGCCATGGCCAAGGGCGACGAAGTGGTGACGAATGGCGGCATCGTCGGCAAGGTGACCAAGGTGGGCGAAGCTTACGTCGGCGTCGAAATCTCGGAAGGCACGGAAATCACCGTGCAAAAAGCGTCGGTCACGACGATTCTCCCGAAGGGCACGATCAAGTCGCTGTAAGGCCTGCTCTCTCGCGTCCGGCGCGGCCTCGCCGGCGGTTCTTGCGGAACATCGCTGAATCGCCCGCGCTCATCGCCGGACGCATCGCTTCCAAGCCAACCTTCCCGTTGGACCACTCATGAATCGCTACCCCCTCTGGAAATACGCCGTGATGCTGGTGGCTCTGGTCATCGGCCTCGTGTACACGCTGCCCAACCTGTTCGGCGAAGCGCCGGCGGTGCAGGTGTCGAGCGGCAAGGCAACGGTCAAGCTCGACTCGACCACGCTGTCGGCTGTCGAAGCCGCGCTCGCCGCGAATCAGATCAAGCCGGACGACGTCACGTTCGACAACTCGGCGACCAACGCGAACATCCGCGTGCGTCTGCCGGACACCGACACGCAATTGCGCGTGAAGGACCTGCTGCAGAAGTCGCTGAACAGCGACCCGACCGACCCGCAGTTCATCGTGGCGCTGAATCTGCAAAGCGCGTCGCCGCGCTGGCTGACCGCCTTGCACGCGCTGCCGATGTACCTCGGTCTCGATCTGCGCGGCGGCGTCCATTTCCTGCTGCAGGTCGACATGGCCGGCGCGCTGAACAAGAAGCTCGATTCGGACGCTTCGGACGCGCGCACGCTGCTGCGTGACAAGAACGTCCGCGACGGCGGCGTGAACCGCGTCAACCAGTCGGTGGTGATCAATTTCGCCGACCAGGCCACCGCCGACGCCGCGTCGAAGCTGCTGAGCCGCGGCATCGGCGAACTCCAGTGGGCCTCTCAATCGGGTTCTGATGGCGGCGTGCAACTGGTCGGCACGTTCACGCCGGCGGTGCAGAAAGCCGTGCAGGACGCCGCGCTCAAGCAGAACATCACCACGCTGCATAACCGCGTGAACGAACTCGGCGTGGCCGAGCCGGTGATCCAGCAGCAAGGCTCGGACCGCATCGTGGTCGAACTGCCGGGCGTGCAGGATACGGCGAAGGCGAAGGACATCATCGGCCGCACGGCAACGCTCGAAGCGCGCCTCGCCGATCCGGTCAACACGCATCCGAATCCGTCCGATCCGGTGCCGCCGGGCGACGAACTGTTCACGCAAGGCAACCAGACGCCGGTGCTGCTGCGCAAGCAGATCATCTTCACCGGCGACCGGATCATCGACGCGTCGGCAGGCTTCGACGAACATCAACGTCCTTCCGTCAACATCCGTCTGGATTCGGCCGGTGGCCGCGCGGTGGCCAGCATATCGCGCGACAACATCGGCAAGCCGATGGCCATGGTGCTGTTCGAAAAGGGCAAGGGCGAAGTGCTGACGGTGGCGACCATCCAGTCGGAACTGGGCGACCGCTTCCAGATCACCGGCCAGGCCACGCCGCAAGGCGCCGCCGACCTCGCGCTGCTGCTGCGCGCCGGTTCGCTGGCCGCGCCGATGGACATCATCGAGGAACGCACCATCGGCCCGAGCCTCGGCGCGGACAACATCAAGAAGGGCTTCCACTCAGTGGTGTGGGGCTTCGCGGCGATCGCCGTCTTCATGATCGCGTACTACATGTTGTTCGGCGTGATCTCCATGATCGGCCTGTCGGTCAACCTGCTGCTGTTGATCGCCGTGCTGTCCATGCTGCAAGCCACGCTCACCTTGCCGGGTATCGCCGCTATTGCGCTCGCACTCGGTATGGCGATCGACGCCAACGTGCTGATCAACGAACGGGTGCGTGAAGAATTGCGCCACGGCGCGCCGCCGCAACTGGCCATCCAGAACGGCTACGCACACGCCTGGGCAACGATTCTCGACTCGAACGTCACCACGCTGATCGCCGGTATCGCGCTGCTCGCGTTCGGCTCAGGCCCGGTGCGCGGCTTTGCGATCGTGCACTGTATCGGCATTCTGACGTCGATGTTCTCGGCCGTGTTCTTCTCGCGCGGCATCGTCAACTTCTGGTACGGCGGCAAGAAGAAGCTGAAGTCGCTGGCCATCGGTCAGGTGTGGCGTCCGGATACGGTGCCGGCAGGCTCGGCCGCTTACCTCGGTAGCGAAGACGCCGCGACCGACACGGCGCAAGCCATCGCCGCGGTCACGGCCAAGCCGTCGAAGGCCAAGGCCGCGGTCGCGCAAGCACGCGCCGGCAAGCCGACCGTGCGTCGCCGCAATGCGGCGGATTCGTCCGCTACGTCGAACACGCCGCAGAAACCGGGTTCATCCCGCTGAGTCCCGGAGAACAAGACCATGGAATTTTTCCGTTTTCGCAAAGACATTCCGTTCATGCAGCGCGCGTTGATTTTCAACGCGATCTCGCTGCTGACGTTCCTTGCTGCTGTGTTCTTCCTGCTGCATCGCGGGCTGCATCTGTCGGTGGAGTTCACCGGCGGTACCGTCGTCGAAGTGCAGTATCCGGGCGCCGCGCCGCTCGAACCGGTGCGCGGCACGCTGGGCAAGCTCGGTTACGCCGACGCCCAGGTGCAGAACTTCGGCACCTCGCGCGACGTGCTGATCCGTCTGCCGCTCAAGCAGGGCTTTACGTCCGCGCAACAGAGCGATCAGGTGATGACCGCGCTGAAGGCCGAGACGCCGCAGGTGCAACTGCAACGCGTCGAGTTCGTCGGCCCGCAGGTCGGCAAGGAGCTCGCCACCGACGGCCTGCTCGCGTTGGCCTGTGTGGTGGTCGGCATCGTGATCTACCTGTCGTTCCGCTTCGAATGGAAGTACGCGGTGGCCGGCGTGATCGCGAACTTGCACGACGTGATCATCATTCTCGGCTTCTTCGCGTTCTTCCAGTGGGAGTTCTCGCTGTCGGTGCTGGCCGCGGTGCTCGCGGTGCTCGGCTACTCGGTGAACGAATCGGTCGTTATCTTCGACCGGATTCGTGAGACCTTCCGCCGCGAGCGCAAGCTGACCGTGATCGAAGTGATCAACCACGCGATCACCAGCACGATGTCGCGAACCATCATCACCCACGGCTGTACGCAGATGATGGTGCTGTCGATGTTCCTGTTCGGCGGCCCCACGTTGCACTACTTCGCCTTGGCGCTGACGGTCGGTATTCTGTTCGGTATCTACTCGTCGGTGTTCGTCGCCGCGGCGCTCGCCATGTGGTTCGGCGTGAAGCGCGAAGATCTGATCAAGGACAAGAAGGATCGCTCCGACGCGGACGATCCGAACGCGGGTGCGCAAGTCTGATTCTGTTGTAGCGTCAGACCTCGCAATGCAAAAGGCCGGTTCTCACGAACCGGCCTTTTGCGTTTACCGCCGCCCTTCTCCGCCGTCTCGCCGCGCTATACCGAAGCGGGACAACGCAGCGCCCGCTTTAACGAAAGCCGAGTTTGCGACGCGCTGCCATCAACGCGACGAGGCTCACGATCGCGGCGAAAATCAAGTAGTAGCTCGGCGCGGCCTTCGAGCCTGTAAAGCTGATCAGCCACGCGATGATGAACGGCCCGAAGCCGCCGAAGATCGTCACGGCGATGTTATAAGCCAGCGACATGCCGGTCGTACGCGTTTGCACCGGGAACATCTCTGAAAGCAGACCCGGCAGCGCCGCGAAATACCCGGTCATCAGAAAGCCGAACACGATCTGCATGGCGATGAGAGTGCCGAAGGTCGGATGCGCGACCAGATACACGAAGGCCGGGTTGATCAGGACGAGCAGCAGTAGCGCCGAGGTCAGCATGATCGTGGTGCGTCCGTGCCGGTCCGACAAATGGCCGATCAGCGGCGAGAACACCATCTGGATCAGGCCGGTCAACGCGATCGCCGAAAACGCGACCGAGGGCGCCAGTCCCAACTGCTTCACGCCGAACGTCGGCATGAACAGCACCAGATACGTCGACACCGTGCCGAGCACGACCACGCCGATCGCGATCAGGAGGCGCAGTTTCTGGCTGGCGAAGGTGTCGCGCAGCGGCGTCTCGGTGGTTTCGGCCGCGAGGAACTCGGGTGTCTCGTCGAGCTTCGTGCGGATGTACCACGCGACCGGCCCGATCAGGAGACCAAAGAAGAACGGCACGCGCCAACCCCAGGAACCCATCTGTTCCGGCGAGAGCTTGCCGGTGAGCAGCACGCCGAAACCAGCGGCGAGCAGCGTGGTGAGACCTTGGCTCGCCACCTGCCAGCTCGCGAAAAAGCCGCGCCGCCCCGGCACGTGTTCCGCGAGAAACGCGGTGGCGCTGCCAAACTCGCCGCCCGCCGAAAAGCCTTGCATCAAGCGCGCCAACACGAGAATCACCGGCGCGGCGAGGCCGATGCTTTGATAGGTCGGCAGGATCGCGATGATCAACGTGCCGGCCATCATCAGCAGGATCGAGAGCGTAAGCGCCGCCTTGCGGCCGGCGCGGTCGGCGTACGCGCCGATCACGATCGCGCCGAGCGGTCGCATGAAGAACGACACGCCGAACGTGCCGAGCGTGAGGAGCAGCGAGACCGTGTCGTTACCAGCCGGGAAAAACAGCTTCGCGATGATCACCGCGAAAAAACCGTACACCACCAGATCGAACCATTCCAGCGCGTTGCCGATCGAGGCCGCGATCACCGCGCGCCACGAATTTTGCCGGCTCCCCGCCAGGCTTGTTGCCGTCGTTGCGTTCATGCAGATCTCCAAGTCGCGCGACATATTATTCATGTTGGCTTGATGCCTGAAATGCCCGACTGGATGCGCGCACAACCAATACGGTGCCTGCGCTCTATGTACCCGAAAAATTAAACCGACGCGAGTGCGAAATTGCGCCGTGCCGCTGCATAAGGCTTCCGGGGTTCAAACGGTCAATAAAAAACCGCTTCGTCGCAAAAGCGAACGAAGCGGTTTTTTTGTTGCGGCGCAATGCGCCACGCGATTCAATACCCGAACTCGAAGAAGCGTTGGGCGCTTTATTGCTTGATGCCTTCGGATTGAATATGCAGCTTGGTATCCATGCTGAAGCCGTACTTGGCGCCGAAATCCATGCCGTAATCGGCGCGGCTGAAATGCGCGCTCGCTTCCACGCCGCACACTTCGCGCTTGAGCACCGGATGCTGCATGCACTTGAACGAGTCGATCTTCAGATTCAGCGGCTTGGTGACGCCGTGCATCGTCAGATTGCCGACTACTTCGACCGGCTTGTCGCCGTCGAACTTGATGTCGGTGCCCTTATAGGTCGCCGCCGGATACTTGGCGACGTCGAAGAACGCGTCCGACTTCAGATGCTCGTCGAGCTTGCCGTTGCCCGTCTCGATCGACGCCGGATCGACCGTCACGTCGACCGTACCGGTTTTGGCCGCGCGGTCGAGCGTGACCGTGCCGGAGCTCTTGGTGAACTTGCCGCGCCACACCGAGAGGCCGCCGAGGTGATCCGCCTCGAAGCTCGGATACGTGTGGGTCGGGTCGAGCTGATAGGTATCGGCGGCCGCGAACGCGCCGAACGAGAAAGAAGAAGCCAGCGCGCCGACGGCGATCAACATGGATGTTTTCAATTCACGCTCCTAGGTTCTTGAAAAAAGCTGCCGCGCCCGAACGGCGCGGCAAACGTCACTAATGTCACTTATGGGCTGCAACGATATGAAACTTGATGACCACCTCGTCGGCGACCACCGAGGTGTCTTTCCATTCGCCGGTGCCGATGTCGAATTGCGAGCGCTTGATCGGCAGTGAACCGTCGAAGGTTTGCACGGCGCCCTGCTGGGACACCGTGACCGGCACCACCACCGTCTGCGATTTGCCCTTGATGGTCAGCTTGCCGGTCACCTTGAACTGGTTGCCGCCGGCCGGCGCGATCGCGCTCGAAACGAAGGTGGCGCTCGGATACGTCTTCGCGTCGAACCAGTCCTTGCCGCGCACCTGCTCGTTGTAGCTTTCGTCGCCGAGATCGTAGCTGGCCACGTCGATGCTGAGCTGCGCGGTGCCGTCGGCCGGTTTTGCCGGATCGAACTTGAGCTGCGCGGTGAACTTGCCGAACTTGCCTTCCACCGGCACGTTCATCTGCTTCGACGTGGCCGTCACCGAACTCTTCGCGACGTCGACCTGCGCGAGAGCGCTGCCGGCCACCGTCAGCGAGGCCGCGGCGAAGGCGGCGAGCATGTAGCGATAAAACGAGACCTTCATGGTTGTCCTTATTTGAGGAAAGGGAGCATGCGCGAGAGCAGGCCGTCGCGGTCCAGCCATTGATGCTTGAGCGCGGCCGCGACGTGCAACGCGACCAGCACGAGCAAGGTGTAATTCAGCGTGATATGCACGTTCTTCAGAAGTTCCTTGAGATGCGGGTCCGGCGCGATCAGGCGCGGCAACGGAATCAGCCCGAGGTACACCACCGGGATGTTGGCCGCCGAGCTGTACAGATAGCCCGAGACGGGAATCGCGATCATCAGCACGTACAGCAGCACGTGCACGAGATGCGCGGCGCCGCGCTGCCAGACCGGCATGCGGCGCGGCATCACGGGGGCCGCGTGCGTGGCGCGCCACAGAATGCGCAGGACGGCGAGCGCGAACACCGTCACGCCGATCCATTTGTGCCACGAGAAGTACTTCAGCTTGGTGGGCGTGAAGCCCGGGATATCGGTCATCACCCAGCCGAGCGCGAAGCCGCACACGATCAGCAGCGCGATCAGCCAATGTAAGGCGATGGCAGTCCGCGTGTACGACTCCCGGCTGCCGAATGAAGGATTGAGTGCCATGACAGGTCAACGCAAGCTAAGTGAGGTTAACGGCGCAGCCCGCACTGCTATTCCAGGTACCGATGCGCACCGCATTGGCGCGTACGATTGGACCCTGCCTGCTGCGGCACGCGCCAAGGCGGCCATGCTACCCCAATCGGAAAAAACTGGCTGCAACCCACTGATATGGCGCGGACCGGCGCTCCAGCGCGCACGGTGTCCGCATTGAACAATTGGGGACGGAGGGTGTCAGAGTTATACCGATTCCGTGTAGGATCAACCACCCGCCTGCGGCCAGTGCGACGGCGGGACGCGTTTTGGTACTATTGCTCCACCCTTTATCAGACCCGCCATAGAACGGGCATTGCACGCCTCCCCTACACCGTCGGCCCTTCGCCCTATGGACCATGACAATCTGATCGCGTGCCATGAATGCGATACGCTGTTCCGCAAGCCGCGGCTTGTCGGACGCACGGTCGCGCGCTGTCCGCGTTGCGGGGCGACGCTCTATCGCGGCGTGTCGCGCAAGCTCGACGCCATCAGCGCGATGACGCTGGGCGCGCTGATCACCTTCCTGATCGCGCAGGGCTTTCCGATCGTCGAACTGGAAACCAACGGCATCACCTCGCAGACCACGCTGTTCGGCGCGCTCGTCGCGCTGTGGGGCGAGGACATGCAGATCGTCGCGGTCATGGTGTTCTGCTCGACCATTCTGTTTCCGCTGACTGAACTCGTCGCGCTGCTCTACGTGCTGATTCCACTGCGCGCGGGTTATGTGCCGCCTGCCTTCAACCAGGTGCTGCGCGCCATTCAGTTCGTGCGCCCGTGGGGCATGATCGAAGTGTTCATGCTCGGCGTGCTGATCACGATCGTGAAGATGGTGAGTCTCGCGCGCGTGATTCCCGAAGCGGCGCTGTTCGCGTTCGGCGTGCTCACGCTGATGTTCGCGGTGGTGGTCACGTTCGATCCGCGCATTCTGTGGGATCTCGCCGACGAACTCGGCGCCCGCAGCCAGCGGCCGCTGCCGCGCACCTCCGCCGATAGCGCGGCGGCCGCCGTTAGTTCGGTCGCCGGACCGCCCGCGCCGCCCGAGGTGCGCACCGCGACGGCGCCCGACGTCCACACCGCGCCGTCCGCGTTGCCGCCAGGCGCGCCGCCGACGCCGCCGGTGCCACGACGAGGATGAGCACGCCATGAAATACGTCACTGCGAAACGCGCAGGCCTGCTCAATTGCCATGCGTGCGGACGCGTCGAGCCGCGCATCCGCTCCGTCACGCCGCAGCACTGCGGACGGTGCGGCTCGCGCCTGCACTCGCGTAACCCCGACAGCCTGATGCGCACCTGGGCGCTGCTGATCGCCGCGGCGCTCCTGTATATTCCCGCGAATCTGCTGCCGGTGATGCACACCTCATCGCTGCTCGGTTCCGAAGACGACACCATCATGAGCGGCGTCGTCTATTTCTGGACCTCGGGCGACTGGCCGCTGGCGGTGATCGTGTTCATTGCCAGCATCATGGTGCCGATGCTGAAGCTGAGCGTGCTCGTGCTGCTCACCGTCACGGCGCAGCGCCGGTCGCGCTGGCGGCCCGAGCAGCGCACCACGCTTTACCGGATGGTCGAACGGATCGGGCGCTGGTCGATGCTCGACGTGTTCGTCGTCACGTTGACGGTCGCGCTGGTGCGCTTCAAATCGCTTGCCGTCATCACCGCCGGCCCCGGGGCGATCGCCTTCGGCTGCGTGGTGATTCTGACCATGATGGCCTCCATGCAATTCGATCCACGGCTCATCTGGGATAACGTGGAAGGCAGCGTGAACGGCAGTACCCAAAAACCTCAGGATCTCAAACATGACTAGCCCGCAAGAACCGACGCCCGCCTCCGATGCGCCGCGCAACGATTCGAACGGACCGAAGCTGCCGCCCCAACTCCCGGAACCTGAAATTGAACCGCGCAGCCGCTGGCTGCCTTCGCTCGTCTGGGTGATTCCGCTGATCGCCGCGCTGATCGGCATCGCGCTCGTGATCAAGTCGGTGACTGGGAGAGGCCCGACCATCACGCTGAGCTTCATCAGCGCCGAAGGCCTCGAACCCGGCAAGACCAAGGTGAAGTACAAAGACGTCGATGTCGGCTCGGTGAAGACCATCACGTTGTCGAAAGATCTGTCTCACGTGCTGGTGCAGGTGCAATTGACCAAGGAAGGCGAAGACTTCGCGGTCAAGGATTCGCGCTTCTGGGTGGTGCGGCCGCGCGTCGGCGCGAGCGGCGTGTCGGGTCTTACCACGCTGCTCTCGGGTGCGTACATCGGTGCGGACGCCGGACACTCGCCGGATAGCGAGAAGAATTTCGTCGGCCTCGAAACGCCGCCGCCCATTACCGGCGACCAGAAGGGCCACCAGTTCGTCCTGCACGGCGATTCGCTCGGCTCGATCGACATCGGCTCGCCGATCTTTTATCGGCGCGTGCAGGTCGGCCAGGTGGTCGGCTTCTCGCTCGACAAGGACGGCACCGGCGTGACCATGCAGGTCTTCGTGTCCGCGCCGTTCGACCAGTACGTCGGCACCAATTCGCGCTGGTGGCATGCGAGCGGCGTCGATCTGCGGCTCGATTCCAGCGGCTTCAAGCTGAATACGCAGTCGCTTGCCACGGTGATCGTAGGCGGCTTGTCGTTCCAGTCGCCGCCGGGTCAGGGCGTGGGCGCGCAGGCGCCGAACAACATGACGTTCCGCCTCGGCTCGGACGAAGCGGATGCGATGCGCGAACCGGACGGCGTGCCGCTGCGCGTGGTGATGAACTTCAACCAGTCGCTGCGTGGGCTGTCGGTCGGCGCGCCGGTCGATTTCCGCGGCATCGTGCTGGGCCAGGTGACCAACATCAGCATCGACTACGATCCGAAAACGCGCAGCTTCACGATGCCGGTGACCATGAACCTGTACCCCGACCGACTCGGCAAGCGCTTCCGCGAGACCGCGCCGGTGCCGGGCACGCTCGCCGGTCAAACGCTGCTGCAACAGCTCGTCAAGCATGGTTTGCGCGGCCAGTTGCGCACCGGCAATCTGATCACGAGCCAGTTGTACGTCGCGCTGGATATCTTCCCGAAGGCGCCACCGGCGACCGTCGACGTGGCGAGCGATCCGCTCGAACTGCCGACGATCCCGAACACGCTCGACGAACTGCAGCTTCAGGTCGCCGACATTGCGAAGAAGCTCGACGCTGTGCCGTTCGACCAGATCGGCAACAACCTGAACAGCGCACTGAAGAACGCCGATCAGCTCTTCACGCGACTCGACAAGGAAGTCGTGCCGCAGGCTCGCGATACCCTCGCGGCGGCAAAGCAAACCTTCGGTTCGGCCGAGGCGACTTTGCAGCAGGACTCGCCGTTGCAGTCGGATGTTCATCAGGCGCTGCAGGAATTGACGCGCACGTTGCAGTCGTTGAATGCGCTGTCGGATTATCTGGAGCGTCACCCCGAATCGCTGTTGCGCGGTAAATCAGGAGATAAACCATGATGTTTGCCCGGCTCCCCCGCCCGCCGCGCGGGCTCGTGCGCGGCGCTGTCGTTGCCGGCGCCCTGGCCGGACTCGTGGCGCTGGCGGCGTGCTCATCGCCTTCGAGCCGTTTTTATACGCTGGGTGCCGATAGTGCTGCCGGATCCGTCGCGCCGGTCAGTGCCCGGACCTCGGCCGCGCCGGCGTGGCTGATCGAAGTCGCGCCGATCGACGTGCCGCCGCAGGTGTCGAAGAATCAGCTGGTCGTGCAGACGGGACCGACGCAAGTTCAGGTACTCGAACAGGAGCGCTGGGCGTCCTTGCCCGGCGATGAAATCCGGCGCGCGTTGTCGACGAGTCTGACGCAGCAATTAGGCACAATCGATGTGTACGGCACGGCCTATCCGGATACGGCGTCGGTGTATCGGGTCAATATGAACGTGCAGCGGTTTGAATCATGGTCGGGATCGCATGCGTTGATCGACGCGGTGTGGAGTGTGCGGGCTGTCCGCAGCACGGCGGTGATGACTTGCCGGAGTGTGGTGAGTGAGCCGGTTAGCGGTGGATACGATGCGCTGGTCGAGGGGCATCGGCGGGCGTTGCAGGCAATATCCACGCAGATTGCGTCGGCCGTGCAGACCATGGCGGCTTCAGCTCCGCTGACCAAGGGCAATTCGACCAGCAAGGCCGCGGTGGTGACTGTGCCGCCGTGCCCGTCGAGCACGGGTGGCACGGCGGCCGGCGCCTGATCGATCGGGCACGGCGCGGCGCCGTTGCCCTTTTCTCCGCGACCTACGCTTACACGTCAAATCCCGCCGTACCTGACGGGAGTTTGCGTGCGCATCGCCGCCCACAGGACATCGCGCATAACCCCCCACCCCGACCGCGTACAATAGCGCCTTATCCAACGCCTTCCGGCAACCTCAATGTCCTTCGATTTCTTCCTCCCTTGCCCGCGCGGCCTTGAAGCCTCGCTCGCGGCTGAACTCGCCGAAATTGCCGCCAGCCACCTGAACGGCGCGCCGTTCACAGCCGGCGCACAAGTGCCGGGCGGTGTGCATTTCCGCGGAGGCTGGGCCGCCGGCATGGCCGCCAACCTGTATTCGCGTCTCGCGAGCCGCGTGCTGCTGAAAATCGCGCATCGTCCGTATCGCAGCGAGCAGGACATCTATGCCCTCGCGGTCGAACAGCGTTGGGAACAATGGTTCTCGGCGAATGAAACGCTGCGCGTCGACGTCACGGCAATCAAATCGCCGCTGCGCAGCCTGGAATTCACGACGCTACGCGTCAAGGACGCCATTTGCGATCGTCTGCGCGAAGTCAGCGGCGCGCGTCCGAACATTGACACGGCCATGCCCGATGTGCGCGTGTTCGCCTTTCTCACCGCCACCGACTGCACGCTGTATCTCGACACCTCAGGCGATCCGCTCTTCAAGCGCGGCTGGCGTCTCGACAAGGGTGCGGCACCGCTGCGTGAGAATCTGGCCGCGGGCATTCTGCGTCTGACCGGCTGGACCGCCGGCACGCCCCTGTACGACCCGATGTGCGGCAGCGGCACGTTCCTCGCCGAAGCCGCGCAGGTGGCGCTGAATATCGCGCCTGGCGCGGAACGCCGCTTCGGCTTCGAGAAGCTCAAGCAATACGAAGCCAAAACCTGGCAAACGCTCAAGGCCGCCGCGCTCGACGCGAAGCACGCCGCGCGTAGTTCGCGCGCCGATCTGCAAATCTTCGGCAGCGATATTTCCGGCGACATGCTCGACAAGGCACGCGCCAACTTCCAACGCGCGGGCTTGCCGTCGATTCCGCTTAAACAGGTCGACGCGCGCGGCATGACGCCGCCGACATCCGCTGCGGGCATTCTCGTCGCCAATCCGCCGTATGGCGAACGGATCGAAGTGCGCGGCCGCAATGCTCGCGGCGAGCTACGAGAAGGGCGTGGCAATCGCGACAGCCGCGAAGACGAGGGTTTTCGCCGCGTTCAGGAAGAAGCGCCGGACAGCGAATTCTTCCAGTTGCTCGGCGATGCGCTCAAGCAGCGTTTCACCGGTTGGCACGCGTTCATCCTGACATCGGATCGCAAGCTACCGGGCCAGTTGCGCCTGCGTGAATCGACCAAGACGCCGCTCTTCAACGGCGCGCTCGAATGCCGTCTGTTCCGTTTCGATCTGATCGCGGGCAGCGTGCGACAGCGGCCGCAGAGCGATACGCCGGCGGCCTGAGGGGCGCTGCGTCTCACAGGCAATATGGCAACGAAAACCGCAGACCTGGCTCCGCGGTTTTTTTTCGCCTGCGGCTTGCGGGCCGGTCCGTATTTTTTCGCCGCCGCTTTCATCGCTCCTGCCACCTCCTACTGACACCACGCTGTCAGTAGCCCCCCCGCACACTCCTTCTCACGCCATCCGGCGCTTTGCACGGCTTACCGCCATCCACAGGAGAGTGACATGTCCGCATCATCCAAAGTTGTTGCATGGTTCGAGATTCCGTCCGTCGATTTCGATCGCGCCGTCCGTTTCTATGAAGCGGCGCTCGACGTCAAACTGAATGTCCAGGAAATCGGCGGACAGCCGATCGCCGTGTTCGGCTACGAGGAACCGGCGACCGGCGGCGCGATCGTCCACAGCCCGTCGATGACGCCCACCGGCGACGGCGTGCTCGTCTATCTGAACGCGCAGCCGACCGTCGACGCCGCCCTCGCGCGCGTCGAGCAAGCCGGCGGCAAGACCGACGGCCCGGTGATCAAACTGCCGCAGGACATTGGCTATATCGCGTTCTTCACCGACACGGAAGGCAACCGCCTCGGCCTGCACTCGCGGACCAACGGCTAAACGCAACGCAACACAGCGCTCGTGCGCGGCGGCCGGTGAGCGCCGCGCACGAGCGCCGACCGGAGCGCGGCATGCGGCGCTATCATCGCGGAACTGTCCCCGTCCTCTTCTACAAGACGCCCACGATGACGCGCCGCGCCGACCGCCTGTTCCAGATCGCCGAACTGCTGCGCGGACGGCGACTGACCACCGCGCAACAACTCGCCGACTGGCTGCATATCTCGCTGCGCACGGTTTATCGCGACGTGCGCGATCTGCAACTGTCAGGGGTGCCGATCGAAGGCGAGGCCGGCATCGGTTACCGGCTGAGCCGCACGGCGAGTTTGCCGCCGCTCACCTTCACCGCCGATGAACTGGCCGCGCTCGCCGCGGGCGCGCGCATGCTCGAATCGTGGGGCGGCGCAGGCTTTGCGGGTGGCGCGCGCGGGGCGCTCGCCAAGATCGCCTCGGCCATGCCCGCCGACAAGCGCGCGACACTGGAAAGGCTGGCGGTCTTCGCGCCGTCGTTTCACATCAAAGGGGATTTTTCCGCGCAACTGGACGCGCTGCATCGCGCGATCGATACGCGGCATGTGGCGAGCTTCGCTTACGTCGATGTCAACGGCGCGGCGACCGAGCGCCGTGTCTGGCCGCTCGCCCTAGCTTATTGGGGCGCGCGCTGGACGCTTGGGGCGTGGTGTGAATTGCGCGGCGATTTCCGCAATTTCGGGCTGGAGAAGATCCAGAATCTTCAGGTGCTCGAACCCTATCCGGATCAGGAAGGCAGACGGCTCGCGGATTTGTTGCGGCATGTGAATGCGAAGCCGCGATAGAGCCACTACGCGAAAACGGCGGCGGCGGAAGACATCCTTTTCGCGCAGATTGATGGCAGACGACGGAGCCGTTCGCGGCCCGCTTCGAAGCGGGCCGCGAACGCCGGGCATGCGTCTATTCCACCGCCTTCACCATATCTTCGATCACCTTCTTCGCATCGCCGAACACCATCATCGTCTTGTCCATGTAGAACAGATCGTTGTCGAGCCCCGCGTAACCTGCGGCCATCGAGCGCTTGTTCACGATCACCGTGCGCGCCTTATAAGCCTCGATGATCGGCATGCCCGCGATCGGCGACTTCGGGTCGGTCTTCGCCGCCGGGTTCACCACGTCGTTCGCGCCGAGCACCAGCACCACGTCGACCTGACCGAACTCGCCATTGATGTCGTCCATTTCGTAGACCATTTCGTACGGCACCTCGGCTTCCGCGAGCAGCACGTTCATGTGCCCCGGCATCCGTCCAGCGACAGGGTGAATCGCGTACTTCACCTCGATGCCCTTCTCGACCAGCTTGTCGGTCAACTCCTTCAACGCATGCTGCGCACGCGCGACGGCCAGACCATAACCCGGCACGATCACCACGGTTTCAGCATTGCCGAGCATGAACGACGCATCATCGGCCGAACCCGATTTCACCGGACGCTGCTCCGCCGACCCGCCCGCCGCAGCCACGCCCGGCTCATTGCCAAAGCCGCCCAGAATCACGTTGAAGAACGAGCGGTTCATTGCCCGGCACATGATGTACGACAGGATCGCACCGGACGACCCGACCAGCGAGCCCGCGATGATCAGCATCGGATTGTTCAGCGAGAAGCCGATGCCCGCCGCCGCCCAGCCCGAGTACGAGTTCAGCATCGACACCACCACCGGCATGTCCGCGCCGCCGATCGGGATGATGATCAGCACGCCGAGCACGAACGCAATCAGCGTCATGATGATGAACGGCAGCCACGCCTGCGTGAGGAAGAAGATCACGCCGAAGCCGAGCATCGCGAGCGCAAGCAGCAGGTTGATCAGATGCTGCCCGGCATAGACGACCGGCGCGCCCTGGAAGAGCCGGAACTTGTACTTACCCGACAGCTTGCCGAACGCGATCACCGAACCCGAGAACGTGATTGCGCCAACGAACGTGCCGATGAACAGCTCGACGCGATTGCCATAAGGCAGGAAACCCGGTGCCGTGTTCTCGGGGTCGACGAGACCGAACGCAGCCGGCTCCGACACCACCGCATACGCGATACACACGGCGGCGAGACCGATCAGCGAGTGCATGGCCGCGACGAGTTCCGGCATCTTGGTCATCTCGACGCGCGCGGCGACGAACGCCCCAACGGCGCCGCCGATCACCAGCGCGACCAGCAGCAGACCGAGCCCCAACCCAAGATTCGAACCGAGCCCGTTAGCCTGCTTGACGATCAGCGCGAGGGTCGTGAGGATCGCAATCGCCATCCCGGCCATGCCGAAGGTATTGCCGATGCGCGCCGTCTTCGGATTCGACAGCCCTTTAAGCGCCTGGATGAAGCAGACCGACGCGACCAGATAAAGCAGCGTGACGACGTTCAGACTCATTACGCGTTCTCCTTGGCCGTCTTGTCAGCGATGAGCTTTTTCGGCTCTTTCTTGCGGAACATCTCCAGCATTCGTCGCGTGACGAGAAAGCCGCCGAACACGTTGACCGCCGCGAGTGCAACCGCGAGCGTGCCGAAGAACTTGCCCGGCGTGCCTAAAGTGAGACCCGCGGCGAGCATCGCGCCGACGATCACGATCGCTGAAATCGCGTTGGTCACCGCCATCAGCGGCGTGTGCAGCGCGGGCGTGACGTTCCAGACCACGTGGTAGCCGACGTAGATCGCCAGCACGAAGATGATCAGGTTGATGACGGTGTGGTTGATGACTTCCATCGCCGCTCTCCTTTATGACTTGCGCGTGACTTCACCATCACGGGCCAACAGCGTGGCCGCGACGATATCGTCCGTGAGATCGATGTTCAGGGTGGCTTCCTTCGTGATGATCAGCTTGAGGAAGTCGAGCAGGTTGCGTGCGTAAAGCGAGGACGCATCGGCGGGCACCATCGAGGCCAGATTCGTATAGCCGACGAGGGTCACGCCGTATTTGATGACCACCTTGTCCGCCTCGGTGAGCGGACAGTTGCCGCCGCGCTGGCCTTCATACTCCGCGCCCCGGCCGGCAGCGAGGTCGATCAGCACGGAGCCGGGTTTCATCGCCTGAACGGTTTCGACGGAGATCAGCGTTGGCGCCGCCCGGCCGGGAATCAACGCGGTGGAGATGACGATATCCGCCTGTTTCGCCCGCTCGTGGACCAGCCCGGACTGGCGCGTGAGCCACGAAGGCGGCATCGGCCGCGCGTAGCCGCCGACGCCCTGCGCGGCTTCGCGCTCCTCGTCGGTTTCGTAGGGCACGTCGAGAAACTTCGCGCCGAGTGATTCGATCTGCTCTTTTACCGCCGGCCGCACGTCGGACGCTTCGATCACCGCGCCCAGGCGCTTGGCGGTCGCAATCGCCTGCAAGCCGGCGACGCCCGCGCCGAGAATCAGCACGCGGGCCGCTTTGACGGTACCGGCGGCGGTCATCAGCATCGGCA
The DNA here is from genome assembly GCF_012689525.1 of Paraburkholderia aromaticivorans. Lineage (NCBI taxonomy): Bacteria > Pseudomonadati > Pseudomonadota > Betaproteobacteria > Burkholderiales > Burkholderiaceae > Paraburkholderia > Paraburkholderia aromaticivorans. The sequence goes on along the minus strand of NZ_CP051516.1, from coordinate 513,709 downwards.
TGAAGCGCGGATAGAGCGTGGCGGCCAGCAGCACCGCTTTGTACCCGGCGATATTCGCCTGCGAGCTCAAAACGTCGAGACTCTGCGCGCGCGTGGTTCTTGGCGCCGCTTCGAGCGCGAACGCCGTCACGCCCGCAGTCGCCAGCTTTGATGAGTTTTCGGTATTAAAGGGATCGAGCATGCCGACGAGCGTCGCGCCGCGCTTCAGAAGCGGCAACTCGGCGTCGGTCGGCGACTGGACCTTCAGGACGAGATCGGCGCCGAACGCGGTCGCCGCGTCGACGATCTCCGCGCCGGCGGCCGTAAAGGCATCGTCAGGAAAGCTGGCGCCGGTCCCGGCGCCGCTCTGGATCGTGACCCGGTGGCCCTGGGTCACATACTTCTTGACCGTTTCGGGCGTCGCGGCGACGCGGGTTTCGTGCGCGCGCGTCTCGGCTGGCACTCCGATGTGCATCTTGTTCTCCTCCTCGACTTCCTGTTTTACGACAGATCGGCCGACGAGGCACGCCGGCTTGCAGTGCAACGGCTAACGCCTCACTTTAACCGAAACCGGGGGGTGCGCAAAAATCGGGGACAATCCGGGGGTGCCCAACGGGCGCGGTCGACTTGCCGGTCGTGCAGCGCGGGCCGCAACCCGGGCCGATTCAAAGGGCATCATTCCGCGGCCGCACGCTCGCCCCGGTCACTCCACTGCGGGCGGCGCGCCGCCGCCTGGCCGCAGCTCGCCGCCCGCCCGTCGCCCCGGCCCGCCGCCCGCTTCCCGGCAGGCGAGGCCCATAACCGGTAAAATGCGCACCCATGAAACCGGAAACCTGGCTGCCGCACGTCACCGTCGCGGCCATCGTCGAGCGTGACGGGCGCTTTCTCGTGGTCGAGGAACATACCGCCGACGGGCTGCGCCTGAACCAGCCCGCAGGCCATCTGGAGGCGGGCGAGACGCTGTTGGAAGCGGTGATCCGCGAAACGCTCGAGGAAACCGCCCATCCGTTCGCGCCCGAGGCGCTGGTGGGCATGTACATGACCCATTTCGAGCGGCCCGGCAGTGAGGGCGTCACCTACCTGCGCTTCACCTATTGCGGCGCGGGCGGCGAAGCCGATCCGCAGCGCGCCCTCGACCCCGACATCGTCCGCACGTTGTGGATGAGCGCCGACGAATTGCGCGCCTGTCCCGAACGGCACCGCACGCCGCTCGTCATGCAATGTCTCGACGATTACCTCGCGGGCCGGCGTTTCCCGCTCGACTTCGTGCACACGCATTCGGTCGGGCAAAAAAGATAGCCGCAACCAGCGGCCCACCCACGATCCATGAAGTCACGCAGCACCCAGTGAGCATCTTATGAGCAAGCAGAAAGTCGTAGTAGGCATGTCGGGCGGCGTCGATTCGTCGGTTACCGCATGGCTGCTGAAGGAACAGGGCTACGACGTGGTCGGCCTGTTCATGAAAAACTGGGAAGACGACGACGACAGCGAATACTGCTCGACGCGACAGGACTGGATCGACGTGGTTTCGGTGGCGGACCTGATCGGCATCGACGTCGAAGCGGTCAACTTCGCCTCGGAATACAAGGACCGCGTGTTCGCCGAATTCCTGCGCGAATACTCGGCCGGCCGCACGCCGAATCCGGACGTGCTCTGCAACGCCGAAATCAAGTTCAAGGCTTTCCTCGACCACGCCATGTCGCTCGGCGCGGAAACCATCGCGACCGGCCACTATGCGCGCGTGCGCGAGAACAACGGCCGCTTCGAACTGCTGAAGGCGTTCGACCATACGAAAGACCAGTCGTACTTTCTGCATCGGTTGAATCAGGCGCAATTGTCGAAGACACTGTTTCCGCTCGGCGAGATTCCGAAAACCAAGGTACGTGAAATCGCCGAGCAGATCGCGCTGCCCAATGCGAAGAAGAAAGACTCGACCGGCATCTGCTTTATCGGCGAACGGCCGTTCCGCGACTTCCTGAACCGCTATCTGCCGACCCAACCGGGCCCGATGAAAACCACCGACGGCAAAGTGGTCGGCGAACACATCGGCCTCGCGTTCTACACGTTCGGCCAGCGCAAGGGCATCGGCCTCGGCGGCAGCAAGGACGGCAGCGGCGAGCCGTGGTTCGTCGCCGGCAAGGACATTCCGTCGAACACGCTGTACGTCGCGCAGGGCCACGATCACGCATGGCTGCTCAGCCATACGCTGTCCGCCGGCAATACGAGCTGGGTGGCCGGCGAGCCGCCGGCGGACGGCTTTGCGTGCGGCGCGAAGACCCGTTACCGGCAAGCGGATGCGCCGTGCACGTTCAGTGCGGCGGGCGGCGGCGAAGGCCTTTTCGAACTGAATTTCGACGCGGCGCAATGGGCTGTCACACCGGGGCAATCTGCGGTGCTCTACGATGGCGACGTGTGCCTCGGCGGCGGCATCATCGAACACGCGGTCACCGGACAGCCGGTCGCGCGCGAGCCGCAAAAAGCGGCGCTGCTGAGCGCCCGTTGATCCACGCGTCTGATCGTGCGGCAACACGGCCTATCGCCGCACGCGCTTCACTTTCACGCTTCAACCTGCGCTGCGCGTGGCATCCATGCGCTCGCTCTTCAAGCCGCAGCTAGCTTCACCATAACAAGCAGCCGTTCGTTTTCCTTCGCGGCGGATTCCGTCTGTGCCGGCAGCGCTGGCGATCCCGCCGTGACGATCCTCACTGCACTGGAGTCCCCATGTTTTCTCGACGTTATCTGGCCATGTGGTGCGCAGCCGCGCTGTTCGCCGTCTGCGCGGCGTTGGCCGACACGCATCACATTGCCTGGTTCTGGATCATCGTGCCGCTCGCGCTGGTCGCGCTCGGCCTGTTCGACCTGACGCAGCAGCGCCACGCGATCCTGCGCAACTATCCACTGTGGGGCCATTTCCGTTTCCTGTTCGAATTCATCCGTCCGGAAATCCGCCAGTATTTCGTCGAAGGCGACACGGACGAAAAGCCGTTCTCGCGCGTCCAGCGCAGCATCGTCTATCAGCGCGCGAAGAACGACGTCGACAGCCGCCCGTACGGGACCGAACTCGACGTCAAAGCGGTGGCACATGAATGGATCAGCCACTCGCTCGCGCCGACCACGCTCGAGAATCACGACTTCCGCATCGTCGTCGGACCGGATCGCGCGCAGCCTTATTCGATGTCGATCTTCAACGTCTCGGCGATGAGCTTCGGCTCGCTCTCGGCGAACGCGATCATGGCGCTGAACCTCGGCGCGAAGAAAGGCAACTTCGCGCACGACACCGGCGAAGGCTCGATGTCGAAATATCACCGTGAGCATGGCGGCGACATCATCTGGGAAATCGCTTCGGGCTACTTCGGCTGCCGCAACGACGACGGCACGTTCAGCGCGGAGAAGTTTGCGAAGCAGGCCGCCGAGCCGCAAGTGAAGATGATCGAGGTGAAGCTCTCGCAAGGCGCGAAGCCGGGTCACGGCGGCGTGCTGCCGGCCGCCAAGATCACACCGGAAATCGCGGAGACACGCGGCGTGCCGATGGGCCGCGACTGCATCTCGCCGGCTACGCACTCCGAGTTCTCGACGCCGCGCGGCCTGCTCGAATTCGTCGACCGTCTGCGCACGCTGTCAGGTGGCAAGCCGACCGGCTTCAAGCTGTGCATTGGACATCCGTGGGAATTCTTCGGCATTGCCAAGGCGATGCTGGAAACCGGCATCCTGCCGGACTTCATCGTCGTGGACGGCGCGGAAGGCGGCACGGGCGCGGCGCCGCTCGAATTCACCGATCACGTCGGTGTGCCGTTGCAAGAGGGCCTGCTGCTGGTGCACAACACGCTGGTCGGCATCGGCTTGCGGCAACGTATTCGCATCGGCGCGAGCGGCAAGATGATCACCGCGTTCGACATCACCAAGACCCTCGCGATCGGCGCGGATTGGGTCAACGCTGCGCGCGGCTTCATGTTCGCGGTGGGCTGCATTCAGGCCCAGACCTGCCACACGGGGCGCTGCCCGACCGGCGTCGCGACGCAAGACCCCGTGCGCCAGCGCGCTTTGGTGGTTCCGGACAAGGCCGACCGCGTGTTCAATTTCCATCACAACACGCTGCATGCGCTGAAGGAAATCATTCAGGCCGCGGGGCTGAAGCATCCGGCGGAACTGCGCGCGCATCACATCGTGCGGCGCGTGTCGTCGCATGAGGTGCGGTTGATGTCGGAACTGCTGAAGTATCTCGAACCGAACGATCTGCTCAACGACAACTATCGCTACTCGCTGTTCGAGAAGTATTGGCCGGTGGCGCAGAGCGATTCGTTCTCGCCGAAGATGGAACTGGCGGCGACCTGAGCCAGTGGCCGACGTAGTCGGCACGACGCATGACCAACGACGCAGGGCCGCCACACGCGGCCCTTTGTCGTCTAAAGAACACTCAATCTCCCGTCCGACCCCGCAAAACGGACACCCCCCTCCCTTTCCGTTAAAATCTACGGTTTAGCACTTCGCTCCACGGCCACCCGGCGCGCTTCGGCGCTCACGGCGCGGCCTCATGCCCGAAAGGCACTTCATGCTCACGTTTCAGCAAATCATCCTGACCTTGCAGTCCTACTGGGACAAGCAGGGTTGCGCGTTGCTCCAGCCGATCGACATGGAAGTCGGCGCGGGCACGTCCCACGTCCATACCTTCCTGCGCGCGGTCGGCCCCGAGCCGTGGCGCGCGGCGTACGTGCAACCGTCGCGCCGCCCGAAAGACGGCCGCTACGGTGAGAACCCGAACCGTCTGCAGCACTACTACCAGTACCAGGTGGTGCTCAAGCCGGCGCCGGAAAATATCCTCGATCTGTACCTCGGCTCGCTCGAAGCCCTCGGCTTCGACCTGAAGCAGAACGACGTGCGCTTCGTCGAAGACGACTGGGAAAACCCCACGCTCGGCGCCTGGGGTCTGGGCTGGGAAGTGTGGCTGAACGGCATGGAAGTGACCCAGTTCACGTACTTCCAACAGGTGGGCGGCCTGGATTGCAAACCCGTGCTCGGCGAAATCACGTACGGGCTCGAACGCCTCGCCATGTATCTGCAGAAGGTCGAAAACGTCTACGACCTCGTCTGGACCGAGTGGGAAGAGCAAGGCCCGAACGGCCCGGAACTGCGTCGCCTGACTTATGGCGACGTGTACCACCAGAACGAAGTCGAACAGTCCACCTACAACTTCGAGCACGCAAACGTCGAGTTGCTGTTCTCGATCTTCAACAGCTACGAAGCCGAAGCCAGGCGCATGATCGAAGCGCAGCTCGCGCTGCCCTCCTATGAGCTGGTACTGAAGGCCGGCCACACGTTCAACCTGCTCGACGCACGCGGCGCCATTTCGGTCACGGAACGCGCGGCGTATATCGGCCGCATCCGTGCGCTGTCGAAGCTGGTCGCGCAGGCCTACTACGATTCGCGCGAAAAGCTCGGCTTCCCGATGCTCGGCAATCCGGTGCACGGCGTGCCCGGCCTCACGACCGACGAACAGGATGCCGCGATGCCCGCGTGGGCGCCGCCGCTGAAAGTCGAACGCAAGATCGACCAGGACTGACGAGAACATCAACACATGACTCAACCCCATCAAGCTACCCTGCTCGTCGAGCTGCTGACCGAAGAACTGCCGCCGAAAGCGCTCGCGCGTCTCGGCGACGCCTTCGCGGAAGGCATTGCGCAGCGCCTCGCGGCGCGCGATCTGGTCGAAGGCGAACTGTCGTTCGAACGTTATGCCACGCCGCGCCGCCTCGCCGTCATGATCAAGAACGTGCGCGCCGTTGCGCCGGAAAAACACGTGCGCGAAAAACTGCTGCCGGTTTCCGTCGCGCTGGATAAAGACGGCCAGCCCACCGCGCCGCTCACCAAGAAACTCGCCGCGCTCGGCTTCCCCGATTTTTCGGTGAACGACCTGGAGCGCGCGCAGGACGGCAAGGCCGAAGCCTTCTTCCTGCGCTATGCCGCGCCCGGCGCCACGCTCGCCGACGGCCTGCAAAGCGCGCTCGACGAAACGCTCGCCAAACTGCCGATCCCGAAAGTCATGACGTATCAGCGCCCGGACGGCACCAACGTGCAGTTCGTGCGTCCGGCGCATCGGCTGACCGCGCTGCATGGCGAACAGATCGTGCCGGTGAGCGCGCTCGGCATCGACGCCGACGACACCACGCTCGGCCATCGCTTCCTCTCCGAAGGTTTCGTGCAGATCCAGCACGCGGATACTTACGCCGAGACGCTGCTGCATAAAGGGCACGTGGTCGCGAGTTTCGTCGATCGCAAGGAAACCATCCGCACGCATCTGCTCGCGCAAGCCGACGGCGACCAGGTGGTGATGCCGGAATCGCTGCTGGACGAAGTCACGTCGCTGGTCGAATGGCCGGTGGTCTACGCGTGCCGTTTCGAGGACGAATTTCTGCAAGTGCCGCAGGAATGCCTGATCCTCACCATGCAGACCAACCAGAAATACTTCGCGCTAACCGATGCGAACGGCAAGCTGCGTTCGCGCTTCCTGATCGTGTCGAATATCGAGACGTCCACGCCGGGCGATATCGTCGAAGGCAATGAACGTGTGGTGCGTCCGCGTCTCGCTGACGCGAAGTTCTTCTTCGAGCAGGACAAGAAGAAGCCGCTCGCCGATCGCGTGCCGCTGCTCGCGAACGTCGTGTATCACAACAAGCTGGGCTCGGCGCTGCAACGCGTGGAGCGCGTCGAAGCGCTGGCCGGCGCGATCGCCGGATTGATCGGCGCGGACGTGACGCTCGCGAAGCGCGCCGCGCGTCTGGCCAAGGCCGACCTGATCACCGACATGGTGGGCGAATTCCCCGAGCTGCAAGGCACGATGGGCACCTACTACGCGCGCCACGACGGCGAGCCGGAAGAAGTCGCGCTCGCGTGCTCGGAACATTATCAGCCGCGTTTCTCCGGCGATGCATTGCCCACCACTGCAACCGGTACTGTCGTCGCGCTGGCCGACAAGCTCGAAACGCTGGTCGGCATCTGGGGCATCGGCCTGCAACCCACCGGCGAGAAAGACCCGTTCGCGTTGCGCCGTCACGCGCTCGGCGTGCTGCGCATTCTCGTCGAGAAGCAATTGCCGATCGACCTGGTCGAACTGCTGCGCACGGCTCACGCGCAATTCGCCGCCGTGCCGAACGTCGCCGATTCGACGCAAGCCATTTACGAATTCAGCATGGACCGTCTGCGCGGCCTGCTGCGCGAACGAGGCTACGCGCCGGGCGAAATCGACGCGGTGCTGGCGCTGAACCCCACGCGTCTCGACGACATCGTTGCGCGTCTGGATGCCGTGCGGGAATTCGCGGCGTTGCCAGAAGCGGCATCGCTCGCGGCGGCCAACAAGCGCATCTCGAACATTTTGAAGAAGTCGGAAGGCGCGGCGACCGGCGGCGTGCAGGTCACCCTGCTCATCGAAGCGGCGGAAAAAGCCTTGCATGCGCAACTCGAACAGGTCGCGCCGCGCGTGCAATCGCAACTGGCCGCACGCGACTACACGGGCGCGCTAACCGCGCTCGCCGCGTTGCGCGAACCGGTCGACACGTTCTTCAACGACGTGATGGTCAACGCCGAAGATCCGGCGTTGCGCGCCAACCGTTTGGCCTTGCTCGGCGCACTGCATCAGCAGATGAACTGCGTCGCCGACATTTCCCGACTCGCCGCCTGAGCCCCGCGCCATGCCGACCAAAAAAGTGGTGATTCTCGACCGCGACGGCGTGATCAACGTCGACTCCGACGCGTTCATCAAGTCGCCGGACGAGTGGGTGGCACTGCCCGGTTCGCTCGAAGCCATCGCGCGTCTGAATCAGGCCGGCTATCGCGTGGCGATCGCCACCAACCAGTCGGGCATCGGCCGCGGCCTGTTCGATATGAACGCGCTCAACGCGATGCATCTGAAGATGCATCGCATGGCGGCAACGGTGGGCGGGCGCATCGACGCGGTGTTCTTTTGCCCGCACACGGCGGAAGATCATTGCGAGTGCCGCAAGCCGAAGCCCGGCATGCTGAAGATGATCGCCGAGCGCTTCGAGGTCGACCCGGAACATACGCCGGTGGTCGGCGACTCTCTGCGTGATCTGCAAGCAGGTGCGTCGCTCGGCCATCCGGCTCATCTGGTGCTGACCGGCAAGGGCCGCAAAACGCTCGATGCCGGCGGCTTGCCCGAAGGCACGATCGTCCACGACGATCTGCGCGCCTTCGCACTCGACTTCCTCGCCGACGCTCAAGAGTGACGCGCGCCACGCGCGTCCCCAACCCTCACTGACCACGCCGATGCGCTTCATTCGTTCTTTGCTTCTGCTGATCTACTTCGTTCTGTTCACCGTGCCGTACGCGACTGCATGCTTCATTGCATTTCCGTTCATGCGCGCCGACAACCGCTACTGGATGGCTGCCGGCTGGTGCCGCGCGACGCTGCATACGGTGCGCTGGCTCAACGGTATCCGCTACAACATCGAAGGCTTCGAGAACCTGCCTGACGGTCCCGCGGTGCTGCTCTCCAAACATCAATCGGCATGGGAAACGCTGGCGTTTCCGGCGCTGATGCCGCGACCGCTGTGCTACGTGTTCAAGCGCGAACTGCTGTACGTGCCGTTCTTCGGCTGGGCGCTCGGCATGCTGAAGATGGTTCATATCGATCGCAAGGAAGGCAAGTACGCGTTCGAATCGGTCATCAAGCAAGGCAAGGCACGCATGGCGGAAGGCGCCTGGATCATCATGTTTCCAGAAGGCACACGCACGCCGACCGGCAGGCAAGGCAAGTACAAAACCGGTGGTGCGCGTTTCGCGGCGGCCACCGGCGCGCCGGTCGTGCCGATCGCGCACAACGCAGGACGTGTGTGGCCTCGCAACTCGTTTCTCAAATATGCGGGTATAGTCACAGTGTCGATCGGCAAGCCGATCGACACGACGGGGCTCACGCCCGATGAAGTTAACACGCGCGTCGAACAGTGGATCGAAGCTGAAATGCGTCGCATCGATCCTACCGCGTACCGCGCGGCGGAAAGCAGTTCCGCCGCCGCACCAATCTGACGCGCCCACGCCCTCGAAGGCGTATTTGCGCGAAGCCGAATCCGATGCAGAAGTCTCCTACGCCACAGCCCGCTGCGGCGCTCGATAACCGGCAACTCGATCTCCCGCTCTTCGCCGAGCCGGGGTCGACGTCGTCGTCCCCTTCACCTTCCGCACCAACGCCAGGCGCTTCGCAGAGCTCGCCAGGCGGCCAGCAGCCGGCCGTGCTGCTCGCGCCGGATGGCAGCAAGTTGCGCAGCCTCGCGATCGGCTCACGCACGCTCCACTACGTGCTCAAGCGTTCGGCGCGCCGCTCGATCGGCTTCGCGATCGACAGCACGGGTCTGACGATCACCGCGCCGCGCTGGGTCACGCTCGCCGATATCGAAACCGCGATCACCGAAAAGCAGCGCTGGATTTTCACGAAGCTGATCGAGTGGCAAACGCGTGTCGAGCAGCGCGCGTTGCCGAAGGTCGACTGGAAAGATGGCGCCGAAGTGCCGTATCTCGGTCAGCCCGTGCGCGTGAAACTCGGCGCGCCGCAAGGCATGCTCGCGTTCAGCGCGGAAGATGCGGCGCTGCAAGTGCCGCTGCCATTGCAAGCGGATCCGCAGCAGATCAAGGATCGCGTGCAAGGCTGGCTGCAGGGTGAAGCGAAGCGTCTGTTCGGCGAGCGCCTTGCGATCTACTCGGAGAAACTGGGCGTGAACTATCGCGCGTATGCGCTCTCTTCAGCGGCGACGCGTTGGGGCAGTTGTTCGAGTGACGGCAAGATTCGCCTGAACTGGCGGCTGATTCACTTCCCGCTTTCCATCATCGATTACGTCGTCGCGCACGAACTCGCGCATCTGCGTGAAATGAATCACAGCCCGCGTTTCTGGCAAACAGTCGAATCGATTTTTCCGGAATTCCGCGAGGCGCGGCAGACACTGAAGTCGCATCCGCCGGAATTGCTGCCGACGCTTTAGCGCCTTTTTCGTGCCTTGAAACCGGCGCTTCGATTTCAATCTGAAGCGCCGGTTTGTCACACACTGCCGCTCATTCCGAGCACAAGGTTTCCTGCAAATGACGCCACGTCACCTTGCCGTGCGCGTCGAGATCCATCACCGCCGTGGAGCGCCGCACGTTCGCGTTGCCGGCGTTGTCGCGCTGATACTCGCGATATTTCACCACCGCCCCTGACGGATAGTCGGCGACGATCTCCTTGTCGCGGATCGTGATTTGCGAGCCCGGACGCGCGCCGTGCAGCTTCGAGAAAATCTCGCGCACACCGGCGTGATCCAGTGCGATGCCCGATGTCATGACCAGCGTGAATTGCGGTGCGAAGCGCGCCATGATTCGCTGCAGCGCGCCCGCGTCAGCGGAACCGTCGAACAGGGCCGCGATTTCGACGTGGATCTCGTCGAGTTCTTTGAAGTAGGGATTGATGTTATTCATTGATTGACCTCGCCCTGCCGCCAGCCTTATTTCTTCTTCTGGATGAACTCGATCTTGTAGCCGTCCGGGTCCGTGACGAAAGCGATCACGGTCGTGCCGTGTTTCATCGGACCGGCTTCGCGCACCACCGTCCCGCCCTGTGCCTTGATCTTGTCACACGAGGCGTAGGCGTCTTCCACTTCGACGGCGAGGTGGCCGAAGCCGGTGCCGAGGTCGTACGAAGGCGTGTCCCAGTTGTGGGTCAGTTCGAGCACGGTGCCGTCGCGTTCATCTTCGTAACCGACGAATGCCAGCGTGAATTTGCCGTCCGGATAGTCGTCGCGGCGCAGCAGTTTCATGCCGAGCAGTTCAGTGTAGAAGGCGATCGAACGGTCCAGGTCGCCGACCCGGAGCATAGTGTGAAGCAGGCGCATGATGCACTCCCTGTTGCGTGGTAACGAGACCGCCAATGTACCCGGAATCGCGCGGCGCTGCAGAGCGTGCCACCTGTGAATCAGTACTCAGAACTGATGTCGCACGCCGGCCATCAAACCGATCTGCGAGCCCTTCTGCGCGAGCCCCACGCTGTTGACGCCCTGCAACTGCGCGCCGATCAGGTCGCCGCGATACAGCGAATAATCGCCTTCCAGATAGACGTCCGTGCGCCGGGACAGGTTGTAGTCGGCGACCAGTTGGTACTGCCACGCCGAGCCGTCCTGCGCGGCGGTCTTGCCGTCCTGCAACGTGCGCCAGACGTTCGCGGCGAAGTGCCACTTATTGCTGACCTGTTGCGTGATGCCGCCCATGATCATGCGACGCCGCGCGAAGTCCGTGTATTTGAGCGCTGCCAGCACGGGCGCGGTGAACGGCCCGTTGGCGAAATTCGAAAAGCCCGCGTCGTTCTGATTGACGATGTAGCCGGCGGAAAAACGCGTCAGATTCCACGTGTACGAGCCGCCGAACGTCCATGTCTTCGCGGCCGCGCCGTTGACCGAATCTTTCGACACTTCATACGCGCCGCCGACGCTCAACGGACCGCCTTCGGGTTTATAAGCCGCGGCCGCGCCGATCTGGCTGCCATAGGCATTGCCCGCATTGCCGCCGAATGCGTAGCCGGCCGCGAACGTGAAGCCGTTATATCTCGCCTGATATTGCACCTGGTTGCTGGTCCAGATGCCGCCCGTCATGGTGATTTCAGGTTGAAAACTGAAGTCGTACGGGATCCACGAATTGCTGCCGTAGCCGGCCACCGTCACACCTTCGATCACGACGTTGTACTGACGCCCGAGGATGATCTGGCCGTACGAATCCGATCGCACGCCGACCTGCGCTTCGTTGAAGAACGGCAGCGTGGGATCGCTTTGGCCGCTGTTGATGTAAATGCGGTTTTCGAGTTTGAAGAAGGTAGACCAGCCGCCGCCGAGATCCTCGACGCCCTTCAGCCCCCAGCGGCTTTGCGTCATGCCGCCTGTGCCGAGTCCGATCGACGAATCGCCTGCCTTGTTGACGTGAGTCAGGTAGCGCACGCTTTCGTCGACCACGCCGTACAGCGTCACGCTGGATTGCGCGTGCGCCATCTGACACCCCAACGACGCCAATGCCGCGGGAACCGCGGCCGCTGCCCACCTGCCTACGTTCTTCATATCTTCTCCTCGTACAGGCTCCGCGTCGCGCGGATGGAGTTCGTCTGCTTTGAATGTCCTGACAAAACCTTAGTGGCAGAACCTTAGCGCGAAACGGCACCCGCGCGAAATTAGTCTGAAGCAGGTGTTGTTAAGTCGGCAAAAACGCTTGCGGCGTTGCTTGCGGCCTATAAGAAGCACGCGTAGGCGGTGGGGTCATCGGCGGGCGGCTTGGGCAGGTTTGCTATCGTACGAGCTATTTCCGACTCGACACCGCCCATGAGCACCTCCGCCCTGCCCGTACGCCGCGCCCCGGATAGCTTCGCCATCCTGTTGATGATCGGCCTGTGCGCGATCTGGGGTCTCCAGCAAGTCGCGATCAAAAGCACCAATGCGGCGGTGCCGCCGGTCTTCCAGGCGGGCCTGCGTTCGGCGATTGCGTCGGTGTTGGTGTGGGGTTGGGCGCGCTCACGCGGCACGCCGCTCTTTCGCGACGACGGCACCCTGGGCGCCGGCCTGCTCGCGGGTGTGCTATTCGCGGGCGAGTTCGTGTGCATTTTTCTCGGCCTGACGCTGACCAGCGCGTCGCGCATGGCGGTCTTTCTGTACACCGCGCCGTGCTTCACGGCGCTCGGCCTGCACTGGTTCGTCGACGGCGAGCGCATGCGGCGGATTCAGTGGGTCGGTATCGTCGTGGCCTTCGCGGGCATATCGCTCGCCTTCGCGGACGGCTTCCTGCACGGCCACACCGCCGGCGGTTCGTTGCTCGCGGGTGTTGCGGGCGACGCGCTCGGTGTGCTGGGCGGCATCGCGTGGGCCGCTACAACCGTGGTGGTGCGCGCCACGCGACTCGCTCAATCGAGTGCCAGCAAGACGCTGTTTTATCAACTGATGGTGTCGGCGGTGGTGCTGCTCGCGCTTGCGCTCGGACTCGGCCAGGCGCACGTGGAAACCGTCACGCCGCTGGCCGTGGTGAGCCTCGCGTATCAGGCGGTGATCGTGGCGTTCGTCAGCTATCTGGTGTGGTTCTGGTTGCTGACGCGCTATATCGCGTCGCGCCTGTCGGTGTTCTCGTTCCTCACGCCGCTGTTTGGCGTGACCTTCGGCGTGCTGCTGCTCGGCGAGTCGTTCAGTCTGCGCTTTCTGATGGCCGCGGTGCTGGTGTTGACCGGCATCGCGCTGGTCAACGCACCGGCGAAGCGGGTGACGACCTAGAGCCTCGGGCCGTCAAGGCCAAAGGCCCAAAGGCTTAGGCTTTGCCCGCCACGATCTGCGCCACGCGCACGTATTCCGCCACCGACACGTCTTCAGCGCGGCGTTGCAGGTCGAAGCCGAGCGCCTCGAAATCCACCGAATCGCGATACGCAGCGAGCGTATTGCGCAACATCTTGCGACGCTGCGAGAACGCGGCCGTCACCACTTCGCCGAGCACGCGCTCGTCCACCGGCGCCAGTTCATGCAGTTCGTACGGGATCATCCGCACGATCGCCGAATCGACTTTCGGCGGCGGGTTGAACGATTCGGGCGGCACGTCGAGTTGCTTGTCGATCACGTAGCGGTATTGCAGCATCACCGAGAGACGGCTGAACGCCTTGGTGCCCGGCTCCGCCACCATCCGCTCGACCACTTCGTTCTGCAACATGAAGTGCTGATCGATCACGCGATGCGCAAACGACGTCAGATGAAACAGCAGCGGGCTCGAAATGTTGTACGGCAAATTGCCGACAATGCGCAGCGACGCTTTCTCGCCGGGCGCGGCCAGCGAACCGAAGTCGAACGCGAGCGCGTCGCCGGCGTGCAGTTCGAGCAGGCCGCCGAATTTCGTCTTCAGACGGCCGATCAGATCGCGATCCAGTTCCACGGCGTGCAAGGGCGCTTCCGGCGTCGCCAGACGCTCGATCAGCGGTTCGGTGAGCGCGCCCAAGCCCGGCCCGATCTCGACCATACGCTCGCCGCGTTGCGGCCGGATGACATCGACGATCGAATCGATCACGCCCATGTCGACCAGAAAGTTCTGACCGAAACGCTTGCGCGCGATATGACCTTGGTGCCGGCCCTGTTGCTGTCTGCTGGTGGACATCGAAGAAACGCTAAGAAAGAGAACTGCTTAAGAAAAGGAACTGGCTGATCGGCGCGTGTTTGCTCGGCGCGCTCGCCATGCTGCCTACGCTGCTGCTAGCGGCAGGATACACGCGAGACGCCGCGCGGCGGCGCCGAATCAGCCCGCGCGGCGGTGCTGCGCCATCGACACCGCCGTCTCGATCGCGGCGATCAGGCTGCCCGCATCGGCGCGGCCGGTGCCGGCCAGATCGAGCGCGGTGCCGTGATCGACCGAGGTGCGGATGATCGGCAAACCAAGCGTGACATTGATGCCTTCGCCGAACGTGGCGTACTTCAACACCGGCAGGCCCTGGTCGTGGAACATGGCCAGCACGCAGTCGGCCTCGTCCAGATAACGCGGCTGGAACAGCGTGTCGGCCGGATACGGACCGCGCGCGTCGATGCCTTGAGCGTCCGCGAGCTCCAGCGCCGGCGTGATGACCTCGATTTCCTCGCGGCCCAGATAACCGTTTTCGCCCGCGTGCGGGTTCAGCCCCGTCACGAGAATACGCGGCGCCGGCAAACCGAAATGGTGCCGCAAATCGTGATCGATGATGCGCAGCGTCTCGACAATGCCTTCGATGGACAGCGCAGCGGAGACATCCTTGAGCGGCAGATGCGTGGTCGCCAGTGCGACGCGCAACGGGCGCTTGCCAGTGCCGGCCAGCATCATCACCACGCGCGGCGTGTGCGTGCGCTCGGCCAGATATTCGGTGTGGCCGGTGAACGGCACGCCGGCATCGTTGATGGTGCTCTTTTGCAGCGGCGCGGTGACGATCGCGTCGAACGTGCCGGCTACCGCGCCGTCGATCGCGCTGTCGAGCAGGTCGAGCACGTAGCGGCCGTTGGCCGCGTTGAGCTTGCCCGCGACGGCAGGCGCTCCGAGCGGCCGGTGCTGCAGGCGCACGCGCTTGCCGTCCGCCACCAGCGCGCTCCAGTCGACACCCACGGCGCGCGCGCGTTCAGCGAGCAGGTCCGCGTCGCCCAGCACGGTGAACTGCGCGTGGGGCCAATGCGCCGCCGCGCCCGCCAGTGCCTGCACCGTCAATTCGGGACCGACGCCGGCGGGCTCGCCGGTCGTGATCGCGATCTGCAACGGTGGGCGGGCAGACTGGGCGGTGCTTGTCATGACGGTTATTGCGTGCTCGACAGAGTGGGCTTCACTTCCACATACGCGGTATCGCGCAGTTCGCGCAACCAGTCGGCGTAAGCCTGTTCCGCCTTGCGCTGACCGATGGCCTGGCGCGCCAGATCCATTTGCTGCGAGACCGAACCTTCGGATTCGCGGCGGCCCAGCACCTGAATCAGGTGGTAGCCGTATTCGCTGCGAACCGGATCGCTGATCTGGCCGTCCTGCAGGTTGTTCATGGCGCGCTCGAATTCCGGCACCGTCTCGCCCGGACTAATCCAGCCGAGGTCGCCGCCTTGCGACGACGAACCGTCTTGCGAATAAGTATGCGCGAATTTCGAGAAGTCGCCGCCCGTGGCGATTTCGTTCTTGATTTCGAGCAGTTTCTGACGCGCTTGCGGTTCCGACATGCCGTCGCCGACGCGCAGCAGAATGTGGCGCACGTGCGTTTGCACGAGCTTCGGCGCATCCGAGCTGGCGCCCTGACCCGCACGGCGATCGACCAGACGTACGATTTCGAAACCGTCGGTGGTGCGGATCAGATCCGGATTGACTTCGCCGGGACGCATCGTCGAGACAGCCTTGACGACTTCAGGCGGCAGCTTGGACGGCGAAACGAAGCCGATATCGCCGCCTTTCGATGCATCCGGCGCCTGCGAACTGGACTTCGCCAGCTTGTCGAAATTGGCGCCGCCCTTGGCTTCGGCGAGCAACGCCTGGGCCTTCTGCTGCGCCGCTTCGATATCCGTCTCCGACGCGTTCAGCGGCGCCTTCAGGAAAATGTGCTGCAGATGCAGGTCGCTCGTCGCGCCGGCGTTCGGGCCACGCTGACTGGCGATGTAGTTCGCGACTTCGGCGTCCGACACCGTGACCTTGCTGTCCACTTCCTTCTCGCGCAGACGCGAGAGCGTCAGTTCGGTACGCGCGTCGCCGGTGAACGTGCTCCAGGGCACGCCTTGCGCCTCGATGCGCGAGCGGTACACGTCGAGCGACAGGTTGTTCGCCGCGGCCAGCCGTTCGAGCGTTTTCTGCACGGTGGCGTCGTCGATGTTGATGTTGTCTTCTTTTGCCTTCTGCAACTGGATGCGTTCCAGCACCATCTGGTTGAGCACCTGCTGACGCAACTGGTCCATCGGCGGGACCGGCGCGTTCTGCTGGTTCAGGCGGCGGGTGATCAGGCCCATGCGTTCGTCGAGCTCGCGCCGCGTGATGACACCGTTGTTGACCACTGCGGCAATGGTGTCGACCGTCTGGCCGCTATTGCCGCCCAGCGCCTGCGCCTGCACCGGCGCGACCGACAGGAAAGACGCCGCGGCGGCCAGACCGGCCGCAAGCGTTGCCAAGCGAAGCTTTTTCATGATTGCCACAGATACTCCAATGATGTCGGGCGCGCCTGGCCCGTCTTTTCGCACTTTATAAATGATCGGGCGAGCGTCATTCGTAATTGGTGAAACGCGATTCCGGCGGCGGCGGTGGCGGTAACGGCGTATAGCCCGCCACGCTGGCGCGGAATGCGCTCATCAGCCCGTTGTCGACGCTCGACAAGCCCTTGAACGTCAACTGCGCGAGAAACCGCGTGCTCGACTGATTCTGCCCCGAGGTGTTCAGACCGTTCGCGTAGCGCTGGATCCCCGCGCCGAGCGTCCAGCAATCGGCGTCGTACTGCAGGCCGACCAGACCGTCGACGATCCGATGGCCGCCCAGGTCGTAATTAAAACGGCCCACGCCAAACACCCGATGCGTGAGCGGCCATTGCCCCGAAATCAGCACCTGATTGATCGGCTGGTTGTCCAGCGTGGTGTTCGCGCGGGTGTAACGGTACCCGACGTTGATCACCTTGCCGGTGGCCGGGCTGAACCCGAAGCCGACGCTCGTCTTCACCAACTGGTTGTTGTCGGCATTATATTGGAACGCCGTTTCCGAAGCGAAACCGGCGCCGAGCTTGAACGACGCACCCGCGATCAGGTCCGAATGGGTGGCCTGCGCGCTGGTCTGGGTCGGCTGCAGCGTGACGCGCTGGTCCTGGAAGTAATACTGCTGCGCGATCACGAAACGCGCCCGTTCGTCACCCGTGGCCGCGTCGATGAAGCGCGTGGTGAGGGCGGCCGTGAGGCGGTTCGCGTCGGCGATCCGGTCGTTGCCGACGAAGGTGTTCGGCGTGAAGATTTCCGCCAGCCCGAAGTCGGAGTCGGCGGTGTCGAACAGCGGCGCGGATTCCTGATTGCGATACGGCGTGTACACGTAGTACAGGCGCGGCTCGAGCGTCTGGATGTAATCCTGGCCGAAGATTCGTACCGAACGGTCGAAGATCAAACCCGTATCGAAGGTGAACGTCGGGATCGATTCGGTGAAGTTCTTCGGCGTGCCGACCGGCACGTCGCCGCTGATATTGCGCAGGTTGTACGACGCAAAGTGCCATTGCACCTTCGGCGTGACGAAGTAACCCGGCCCGACCACCGAATACGCAAGGTACGGATTGAACATCACCCGCTGACCTTCGGTCTGGTCCGCGGTGGTGATGCTGAAATTCGTGTAATCGGCTTCCGCGCCGTAGTCGAAGCCGCCGACGTTGTACTTCGCGTACTTCACGTTCAACTGCGGCTCGCGGCCATACGGCGCCGTTGAAGGCGCCAGCGTCTGCCAGTGCTGTTCACGCGCGAGCACCGACCACGGTCCGTTGCTGTAGGTCAACCCGGCTTCCTGTTGATACAGGAGCTGGGTACCGTTCATGAACTGACTGACCGACGACGACAGGTCTTCCGGATACGTGTTGTCCGAAACCTTGTTGTAGTAAATGTAGCCGCCGAACCCGTTGCCGAAGTTCTGGTTGTGCTGGATGTACAGCGCGTAGCGGTTGGTCTTGGTCAGGTGATCGTCCGGCAGGAACTCGCCGGTGATCGAACCGGAATACGTGGGCGACAGATAACGGAACGTGGACTGCAACTGCACACCGCGCTTGGAGATCAGACGCGGTGTGACCGTCAGATCGCGATTCGGCGCGATGTTGAAGTAATACGGCACCGACAGTTCGAAGCCGTTCGACGAACTCAGCGAGAACGTGGGCGGCAGAACCCCGCTGCGCCGCTCGCCTGAAAGCGGAAACGACAGCCAGGGCGAGGCGAATATCGGCACGCCCTGGAAGAACAGCACGCCGTTGTGGGCGACGCCTTCGTCCGCGCCGGTGTCGAAATCGAACTCGCTGCCCCTGATGTACCAGGCCGGATCGTCCGCGCACGCACAGGCCGTGTAGGTGCCCTTCGTGAAGACCGAGCGCTCGTTGTCGAGCAGGTCGACGCGCTCCGCGCTGCCCGAGCCGCCCGTCACGTTGAAGTGGTACTTCGGCGCGGTCATGAAACCTTCGCTCGAATCCACGCGCATGTGCGCTTCCGGGCCGACGAACGAATTGCCGCTGTTGACCACGTGGACCTGGCCGTACGCGTCGGCCATGTCCGTGTCCTGGTCGTAATGCAGCGCGTCGGCCTTGATCACGACCGTATTGCGCCGCACCTCGGCCGAGCCCTTGGCGGCCATGTCCTGGTCGCTGGTGCCGGTGGTCGTGTCGCCGAGCACGAACGTGGCCGGCTTCTGGCCCGTCTGCAGCGGACGGTCTTCGAGCTGCGGGGCGAGCTGCATGCCCCAGGGCGCGTCGATAGGTTGCGGCTGCGCGGCTTCCCCCACCAGCTGGGCGTGCGCAAGCGCGGGCATCAGGCCCGGAACGGCGATCAACGCCGCGACGAGCCGCCTTTTGCGCGGCACAACAGCACAAGAGGGAGTCGTTTGGGAAAGCTGTCTAGGCGGCATGTATCGTTTGGCGAATCGGCTCGTCCGTCAGCATCTGCAGTCACGGTCCACCGCCTGCACACCCCGACCGTGACAGTCGGCTGCACATCAATATTTACAATCTGTTGAACGATGAGGCGGGCGGTAAAGCGGAATACGCGAAAAGCTGGCGTGAGCCGCGTCAAAAAAGTCGTGGGGTATTATATGGCAAGACGTTGCCCCTCTGAATTTGCCGCCGGTTTTCATGACGCTGCCCTCATCCCAAGACTCCACCGATACCCGTCTCGACCTGCTCAAAGTCTGGCTGAAAGGCCACGCGGCGCGCTATGCGCTCGAGCTCGACACACTTGCCCCGGCTTCGTCCGACGCCAGTTTTCGCCGCTATTTCCGGCTCGCCGGTAAGGCGGCGGAAGGCAAAAGCAACGGCACGCTGATCGCGGTCGATGCCCCGCCGCCCGAAAAGTGCCGCGAATTCGCGCAGGTCGCGCAGTTGCTCGAGGCCGCCGAGGTGCACGTGCCGCGTGTGCTGGAGGTCGATTTCGAGGCCGGCTTCATGCTCGTCACCGATCTGGGCACGGCTTCGTACCTCGGCGCGCTGAGCGAAGCGCAAAACGCGGACGACCCGCGCCGCGCCCGTGCGCTGATGCGCGACGCGCTCGACGCGCTGATCCGCTGGCAACTCACGTCGCGTGAAGACGTGCTGCCGCCGTTCGACGAAGCCTTCCTGCGCCGCGAGATGGAGTTGATGCCGGAGTGGTTCCTCGGCCGGCATCTTGACCGCGAGGCGGACGAAAAAATCCGTGGCGTGCTCGATCGCACGTTCGCTCTGCTGATCGCGAGCGCCCGCGCGCAGCCGCAGGTGTTCATGCTGCGTGACTTCATGCCGCGCAATCTGATGATCGCCGCCGAACCGAATCCCGTGAACCCCGGCGTGCTGGACTTCCAGGACGCGGTGTACGGCCCGATCACCTACGACGTCGCCTCGCTGTTGCGCGACGCGTTCCTGAGCTGGGACGAAGAGTTCGAGCTGGATTGCTTCGTGTACTACTGGGAGCGGGCGAAAAAAGCCGGCCTGCCGGTCGATCCCGATTTCGGCGAGTTCTACCGCCAGATCGAGTGGATGGGCCTGCAACGGCACATCAAGGTGCTGGGCCTCTTTTGCCGGATCAATTATCGCGACGGCAAGCCGCACTACATGAAGGACCTGCCGCGTTTCATCGGCTACGCGCGCAAGGTCGCCGAGCGCTATGCCCCGCTGCGTCCGTTCGCGAAGCTCCTCGACGATCTCGAAGGCCGCGCGAATGAAGTCGGCTACACCTTCTGACCGATGACGATGTCCCTGAAGAAAGCGATGATTTTCGCCGCCGGACGCGGCGAGCGCATGCGTCCGTTGACCGACACATGCCCGAAGCCTTTGCTCGACGTGGGCGGCAAGCCGCTGATCGTGTGGCAGATCGAACGGCTCGCGCAAGCGGGCTTTCGAACCATTGTGATCAACCACGCGTGGCTCGGCGAGCAGATCGAAGCCACGCTCGGCGACGGTTCGCGCTGGCAAGTCCAGTTGCGCTATTCGGCCGAGCGCGAGGCGTTGGAGACCGCAGGCGGCATCGTGCAGGCGTTGCCGCTGCTCGAGGATGACGGCGCGAGCGAAGTGTTCGTCGCGGTCAGCGGCGACGTGTACGCCGACTTCGATTACGCGACGCTGAATGCGCACGCCGAAAAATTGCAGGCCTTGCCCGAGCCGGGCATGCATCTGGTGATGGTGCCGAACCCGGCGTTTCATCCGAACGGCGACTTTGGTTTGGTGGACGGCGGCGCGCTCTCGCTCGACGCCCAGTCGCGCTTCACGTTCGGCAATATCGGTCTTTACGACACGCGCATGTTCCGCGATCTGCCGAGCGGCACGCGACGCGCGCTCACGCCGTACTATCGCGACACGATTGCTCGCGGTCTCGCGAGCGGCGAGTTGTACGAGGGTTTGTGGGAGAACGTCGGCACGCCGGCTCAGTTGGGCGAACTGGATCAGCGTTTGCGCGTGCCAGACGGCAGGCGCTAGGCGTTCGGCGTTCGGCGTTCGGCGTTCGGCGTTCGGCGTTCGGCGTTCGGCGTTCGGCGCTAGAGTTTCGTGTCGCATTGCAGGGCGACAACGCGAAAAATCGCCGCGCAAATTTATCGCCCGCCGTCTCCTGCGCTCACCGTTTCCACCGACTCTGGCGCTTCTGCCGCGCGCTGCTGCTGCAACGCCCACATCTGCGCGAACAGGCCGTTCGCGCGCAGCAGTTCCGCATGCGTGCCGCGCTCGACGATCCGTCCTTTGTCCATCACGATGATCTGCTGCGCGTGCACCACGGTCGAAAGCCTATGCGCGATGATCAGCGTGGTGCGCTCGCGGGCGATCTGATCGAGCTCGTGCTGAATGGCGCGCTCGGAACGTGAATCGAGCGCCGAGGTCGCTTCGTCGAACAACAGGATCGGCGGATTCTTGAGGATGGTCCGCGCGATCGCCACGCGCTGCTTTTCGCCGCCGGACAACTTCAGGCCACGTTCGCCGACCGGCGTGTCATAGCCCTTCGGCAAGCCTTCGATGAACTCGTGAATATGCGCCGCGCGCGCCGCCGCGACCACTTCCTCGCGTGTCGCCGACGGCCGGCCGTACGCGATGTTGTAGTAGATCGAATCGTTGAACAACACCGTATCCTGCGGCACGATGCCGATCGACGCGCGCAGCGAATCCTGCGTGACGTCGCGAATATCCTGACCGTCGATGGTGATCGCGCCGCCCGTCGCGCGGTCCAGATCGTAGAAGCGGAACATCAGCCGCGCGAGAGTCGATTTACCCGAGCCGCTATGGCCGACCACCGCGGTCGTGGTGCCCGCCGGAATCGTGAAGCTCACGTCGTGCAGAATCTGGCGCGCCGGTTCGTACGCGAAGTTCACCCGCTCGAAGCGCACTTGCGCACCGCTCACGCGCAACGCGAGCGCACTCTCCAGGTCGGGCACTTCCTGCGCGGCGCCGAGCAGCGTGAACATCCGGTCCATATCGGTGAGGCTTTGCTTCAATTCGCGATACACCACACCGAGAAAATTCAGCGGAATATAAAGCTGCAGCATGAAGGTGTTGATCAGCACCAGATCGCCGAGCGTGAGGCGCCCGGCCATCACGCCTTGCGTCGCGCGCCACAGAATGAACACGAGCCCCGTACCGATGATCGCCTGCTGCCCAAAGTTCAGCGCCGACAGCGAGCGCTGCGACTTGATCGCCGCCGTGCGATAGCGCTTGAGGTTTTCGTCGTAACGGCTCGCTTCCCACTCTTCGTTGCCGAAGTACTTGACCGTCTCGTAGTTCAGCAACGAATCGATCGCGCGTGAATTCGCCTTCGAATCGAGATCGTTCATGGTGCGGCGAAAATGCGTGCGCCACTCCGTGACCTTCACCGTGAAGACGATGTACACGGTAAGCGCGATGAACGTGACCACCGCGTAATACGCCTCGTATTTGACGACGAAAAAGCCGAGCACGAGCCCGACTTCGACGAGCGTCGGCAGAATGCTGTACAGCGAATACGAGATCAGTTGCGTGATGCCGCGCGTACCGCGCTCGATATCGCGCGACATGCCGCCCGTCTGCCGTTCGAGGTGAAAGCGCAGCGACAGCGCATGCAGATGGCGGAACACTTTCAGCGCGAGCTGGCGCACCGCGCTTTCGGTCACCTTCGAAAACAGAATCTCGCGCAGTTCGGTGAACAGCGACGTGGACAGCCGCACCACCGCATACGCGACCACCAGCAGGCCGACGCCGCCCAGCAGCACGATGCCCGGCGAATCGTGCGCGCGGCCGAGCGCGGTGAGATGCTGCACCGAGACGAGGCCGTCGACGATCCGCTTCATCACGATCGGCACGCCGAGATTGGCGACCTTCGCGCCGATCAGGCAGCTCAGCGCGAAGCCGACCCGCCATTTATAGGTGGCGAGATACGGCAGCAGCGACAGGATCGTCTGCCAGTCGTTGCGCGGCTGGGTGGAGATCGGGGAGGGTTCGGACGAGGGCGTGCGGCGCATGGGGATCGGCTGGGGAGAGTGTGGAAATGCCGGAGTTCGCAGCGGCGCGCCGACCGCGGCATGCCTGCCCGGCACACTGCTTTTTGTCGCGCGACCTCGCTGGGCGCTTTCCCGTACAATTCCTGATCTTTCTATTGTCGCAGAAGCCGGCTGGCGCCGCTTTTCATGGGTCGGCCCGCCGTAGGTGGCACGTTGGCCGCGCGGTGCGTGCCGTACCGTTGTCGTGAAATCCCCCGCCTGCCGGTCGAGCCGACCGAGCCAACACGTTTCTCAAGGGTGCCCCGATGACCGATATTCTTCAACTTCCGCAAAAGCACTGCGCGCTGCGCGTCGTGCCGCAGCCCTCGGACGCGAACGTCCACGGCGACGTGTTCGGCGGCTGGATCATGGCGCAAGTGGACATTGCCGGCTCGATTCCGGCGAGCCGCCGCGCCAACGGGCGAGTGGCGACCATCGCGGTCAACTCGTTCGTGTTCAAGCAGCCGGTGTTCGTCGGCGATCTGCTGAGTTTCTACGCGGACATCGTCAAGACGGGGAACACGTCGGTTACCGTGGCGGTCGAGGTCTACGCGCAGCGCATGAGCCTGACCGAAGATCTCGTGAAAGTTACCGAAGCCACGTTGACGTACGTCGCCACCGATAGCGACCGGCGCCCGCGCGCGCTGCCGGTGCTGGATTGAGCGCCTTTACGACGCACAATAAAAAACGAGGCGCCGCGGCGCCTCGTTTTATTTAGGCTTCGTACCGGCTCACTGGCTCGCTGCCGCGCCAATTCCCGCCTTCTTCTGCGCCTTCTGAATGTCGTTCGGATAGTTCGGATCGGTGCTCGACGGCTGATAGCCGTTGGCCTCCAACTTCTTCAACTCGGCGTTTTTCTTCGCCCGCGCCTGCTTGCGCGCGGCCTTGCGCTGAGCTTTGGTAGACGGCGCCGCTTTTGATGCGGCCGACGGGACGGCCGCGTCAGAATCGTTCCCCGCCGGACCACCACCGCCGCCGCTTTGCGCGAACGCCGGCGCGGCGCAAGCCACGCTCAGTACAACCGATGCCAGCAACACAGACAGTTTCTTTGCAGGTGAAGACGTCATTGTTCTCTCCAGTCGGATCAGTCGGATTGGCGGATAGTCGACGGCGAAACGCCCATCACCCAGTGCAAGCAGCGAAAAATCGGGCGCAACGCCACGTGAATCGGTGCTTCGTGGTTCCCAGCGCAGTCTGAGATGGGAATCACGAATATATCCGACCGAAACGCCTGCGGAAACCGAATACGCCCACAACTACGGGCTAACCCGCACGAATCGCCGCCGCTGGCGCGCCACTGCTGCGCAGATAGGTGTCGACCTGCCCTTCGATCCACTGCGCGAAATGCGCCTGCGAGGCATTGAGCATTTCGCGTTGCTGCCAGACCAGCCAATAGGGATAACGGTACGGCACGCGGATGTCGGTGATCTGCACCAACTCGCCCCGCGCCAGCGCATACGCGACCAGGCTGCGCCGTTCGAGGGCGACGCCCTGGCCTTGCAGCACGGCGCCGATCACGATATTCGAGTCGTTCGCCGACAGCACCACCGCGCCCTCGGCCGGTTCCGCGACCTGCGCTGCCTGACACCAGTCGTGCCACGGCGTATCGGGGCTCGAGATCAGCGGACAGGCCATCACGTCCTCAGCGGTGACGGGCAAGCGGCCATGCGGTGCGAGCGCGAAATGCGGTGCGGCGACCACCACCATGTCGTCATCGAACAGCTTCTGTTGCGCGACGTCGGGCCAATGCCCCTGTCCCATGCGGATGCCGATGTCGCTCGCGCCCTGGCGGAAATCCTCGACCTGCAAACTCGTCTGCAAGCGAATCCGGTAGTACGGATGCGCGTCGCGAAAGCTGGCGAGGCGCGGCACGAGCCAATGCTGCGCGAACGACGGCAAGGTCGTGATCACCAATTCGCTTTCGTGCGGGCGCGCCTGCGCGCGGCGCGTCGCATGGGTGATGTCGCGCAGCGCCATGCGGATGTCGAGCGCGTAAAGCCGTCCTTCCTCGGTCAGCCGCAACCCGCGCGCCTCGCGCATGAAGAGCGCGAGGCCCATCGAATCTTCCAGCACCTTGATCTGCTGGCTCACCGCCGAGTGCGTGACATGCAATTCACGCGCGGCCTGAGTCACGCCGCCCAAACGGGCAACAGCCTCGAAGCAGCGCAGCGCGGTCAAAGGCGGAATCGGTTTCATGTAAGAAATTCTGACGTAAATCGTCGTTAATTGTCGCTTTTTTTGCGGTGCGGAGATGCTTAATCTATCGGTTCGATGCGCCTCGACGTAGGCCGGAAGCGGAACCGCGCGGCCACGAAGAGCTCGGGCGCGCCATGATAGATGTTCTAACGGGAATGAGATGAAACTGATCGGAATGCTGGATTCGCCCTACGTACGCCGGGTCGCTATCTGCCTCAAATTGCTGAAGCTCGAATTCGAGCACGAGCCGATCTCGGTGTTCAGCACCTACGACCAGTTCGCGCGAATCAACCCTGTCGTCAAGGCGCCCACACTGATCGCCGACAACGGCCAGACCGTGATGGACTCGACGGTGATTCTGCAGTACCTCGCCATGCTGGCCGGCCCGAACCAGCGGCTTTTCCCGACGCGTCCCGACGCTGCCTTGCGCGCCGCCCGCCTCACGGGACTCGCGCTCGCCGCGTGCGAGAAGACTGTGCAGATCGTCTACGAACGCAATCTGCGTCCGGTGGAAAAGCAGCACGAGCCGTGGGTCGATCGCGTGAGCACGCAGTTGTTCGCCGCTTACGCCGAACTCGAGCGCGAGCTCGCGGCGGCGCTGCCGATCGAAACCGACCAGTTCGACGCGGCCGACGTCACCGTGGCGGTCGCCTGGCACTTCACGCAGATGATGCTGCCGGGGACGGTCAGCAAGACGGCGCATCCGTTCCTGCAGTCGTTTTCCGAACTGGCGGAAGACCTGCCGGTTTTCCTGAGCACGCCGGCGGAGTGAGCGCTGCGGCGCGAGCGCTCAGACCGTCGCCAGCTCGCGCCCTATGCCACCTTGCAGCAGTTCGGAAATCGCGTCCATCGACATCGGCTTCGCGAAGTAGAACCCCTGCATCTCGTCGCACGCGCGCTCTCTCAGGAACTCGAGTTGCGCGGACGTCTCCACGCCTTCGGCGATCACCTGCAACTTCAGCGAATGCGCGAGCGCGATGATCGCCGAGGTGATCGTCTCGTCGTCGCCCGACACGCCGATGTCGGAGACGAACGAGCGGTCGATCTTCAGGCGATCCACCGGGAAGCGCTTCAGATAGCTGAGACTCGAATAGCCGGTGCCGAAGTCGTCGATGGCGAGACCGATGCCGAGCGCGTGCAGTTCGTTGAGCATCGACACCGCTTCTTCGGCATTGCGCATGATGGTGCTTTCGGTCAGTTCGAGTTCGAGGTATTGCGGCTCGAGACCGGTCTCGGCCAGCACCTGCATGACCAGCTTGGCGATGTCGCGCTGCTGGAACACCCGCGCCGACAGATTCACCGACACTCGCGCCGGCGGCAAGCCTTCGTCCTGCCAGGCCTTGTTCTGGCGGCACGCTTCGCGCAGCACCCATTCCGACAGCGGCCCGATCAACCCGCTTTCCTCCGCCACCGGAATGAACGACGACGGCGGTATCAGCCCGACTTCGGGATCGCGCCAGCGCACCAGCGCCTCGGTGCCGACGATCTGTCCGCTCTCGATATCCACCTGCGGCTGGTAGTGCAGCAGGAATTCGTTGTCGCGTAACGCGCGGCGCAGACGCCGTTCGAGATTCAGGCGCGCGCCCGCGCTCGCGTTCATCTCCGGCTGATAGAACTGGAACGTATTGCGGCCCATGTCCTTCGCTCGGTACATCGCGAGGTCGGCCTTCTTCATCAGCGTTTCGGCGTCCTCGCCGTCTTGTGGGAACAGGCTCGCGCCCATGCTGCAGCCCACGTACAACTCGGTGCCGTCGAGCCAGACCGGCTCGGAGATGGCCGCGCGCACGCGCTCCATCCACGCGATCAGCGACTGTTCGTCGACGGTATCGGTCATCACGATCACGAACTCGTCGCCGCCGTGGCGCGCCACCGTGTCGCTCGTGCGCGTGCAGCGCGCGAGGCGCTCGGCTACCACGCTGAGCAGCCGGTCGCCGACGCTGTGGCCGAGGCTGTCGTTGACGTTCTTGAAGCCATCCAGATCCATGAACACGACCGCGACGCCCTTGTGATGCCGTTGCGCGACGATCAGCGCATGCTGCAAGCGGTCGCGCAGCAGATTTCGGTTCGGCAGGCGCGTCAGGCTGTCGTAGTTGGCCTGGTATTCGAGCTGTTCCTGATAGCGCATCAGATCGGTCACGTCGTTGATCACGCCGATGTGATGCGTGATCATGCCGTCCTGATTCGGCACCGGTGCGATGAAGAGTTGATTCCAGAACAGCGCGCCGTCCTTGCGATAGTTGCGCACCACCGCGCTGACTTCGCGGTTCGCCGCGAGCGCCTGGCGGATCAACGCGACACCTTCCTGGTCGCGGTCGTCGCGCTGCAATACACGGCAATCGTGGCCGATCACCTCGGCGGGATCATAGCCAGTGATGCGCATGAACGCCGGGTTCACGTATTCGATCAGATTGCCGGTCGGCGACGGCGCGGTAATCAGAATCGCGTTGACACTGGCATCGAGCGCGCGGCTTTGCAGGCGCAACGCAAGGTCGGCGCGCTTGCGCTCGGTGATGTCCGTGTAGGAACCGAGCACGCCGATCACGCGGCCGTCGCCGTCGGTGAACGGCAGCTTGCTCGTGACCGTGGTGCGATGCACGCCGTCGATCACCAGATCGACTTCGAAGTTCATCTTCGGCACGCCGGTGCTCACCACTTCCTTGTCGTGGTCGTTCAGCAGCGTCGAGAAGTCGCGCCACGGCATGTCGGCGTCGCTCTTGCCCACCACCTGCTCCGGATACGCGAGTCCGGCATCGCGCGCGAACGCCATGTTGCAGCCGAGATAGCGCGACTCCATGTCCTTCCAGAAAATGCGCTGCGGAATATTGTCGATCACCGCTTCGAGCATCTGGTTCGAACGGTGCGCTTCGGCTTCGGCGTTGATCTGGTCGGTAACGTCGTCGGCGAGCACGAAGAACGCGGCGCGGCCCATGAAGTTCAGCGCGTGATATGAAATGTCAGCGCTGATCGTCGAGCCGTCCTTGCGCCGGTGATGCCAGATACCCGCCATGGTCCGGCCGTGCTGGCCCGCGTCGCTGCGCTGCATATGCGATTCGAGACGCGAGATTTCGCCGTTCGGCCGGATCGCGCGAATCGTCATGCCGAGAAATTCGCTTTCGGTGTAGCCGTATTGCTGGATCGCAGCCGCGTTGACGGCGAGAAAGCGCAGCGTCTCGCGATCGAAGATGTACATCGGCACGGGATGCTCGTCGAACAGGCCGCGAAAGCGTTCGTCGTGGCGGCCGAGCGCGCGCACGCTGCGCAGCTTCTCGCGCGCGCTGTTTTCGCGCGCGCCGAACGTGAAGATCAGCAGCACGCTGCCGCCCAGCATGGTCACGATCAGCAGGAACATCGCCCGCTGCGTTTCGCTCGCCGACGCCGCGAGCGACGCCTGCAAGGCGCGGTTCTCCGCACCGCGCAGTGCCGCGAGGCCGGCTTCGACGCGATCGAGGCCGAGCCCGAGATGGGTGTAGGTCGAGGCCGCCCATGCGCGCGAGGCGTCCGGCCCGGCAATGGCGCTCCTGAGCAGCGCATCGTCGATGTCGTGTTGCAATGCGTGGCTGTCCGCGCTCAGCTTCGCGAGCGCGCCGAGCATGGCGGGTTCGCCGGCCAGTTCATTGCGCAGGTCGTGCTCCAGACCGGCGAGCGTCGTGGCCATGGCCATGGCGGTGGCCGCGCTGGCCGGCGCCGACTCGCCCGACGCCTCGAAGCGGCCGAGCGCGGCCAGGCCGCCGTCGAGCGCCGTATGGTAGGCGTCGAGGTTCTGGCGCACGCTCGTCGAACGCAGCATGCGCGCGTCAGCGTCGCGTTGGCCGCAGATCTGCGCATAGGCGACGAACGCGTTCGCGCCGATCGCCGCGGCAACGACCGCCAGGTTGATCAGCAGCCGCTTCGATAAAAAAGGAGTCATGGGTTCCGAACGTCGATCGTTCTGCGGGCGGGAGCGCGCGGTCGCTGTCGATGCGTCGGGCCGCATCGACACGAGTCTCTTTACGCGCCAACCCATGGATAACGGCAGGGTTCGGAACAGATTGAGGGTAGTGAGTGAAAAAAACTGGGCGGGTGCGCCTGGCGGGCGCCGCCTAACCGACCGCACCTAGCCGGCCGCACCGAATTCCTTCATGGCCGGGACGAAGTCGTGATTGGCCTCCGGTTTGCGCGACAGCTTGGCGAGCACGTAGCGCTTGAACGGCTCCAGTTCGGCCCACTGGGCGACGCCCGGCGCGGCGAGACCGGCCAGTTGCGCCTGATGCGAGATGCCGTCCGGCACGCTGTCCGTGCGGCGCCAGGCCGGCGCGTCCTCGGGCGTGAACCACTCCGGCTCGATATTCGCGTGGGTGCGCAGCATTTCGAACAGGGCATGATCGAAATTGGGCTCGATTTCCGCGTCTTCCTCGACCGGGAAACGCGCCAGCAGCTTGCGGTCTTCGACCGGCAGCAATTGCCATTGATCGAGCGTGATGCGCAGCCCGAACCGGTCGAGATTGAAGCGCACCGACATCGGGATGTAGGTGAAATTCTCCGAAGACTCGACCTCGAAGTTGAACAGAAGCGGTGCTTCGTTGAGTCCCATGACAATATCCCTCTTGGATGGCGGGCAACACGCAAGCCCAGCTTGGGGTATTTTAGAACCTTATTCGCGCGACGGCGGCATGGCTGGCGGCAACCTGCCGGGCCGCCAACCGCTCACGCGCGCGCAGTATGGCAAAGGAGTGAACTAGCTTGAACGAACTGGAAACAGCCGGGCAGCCGGGCGCGGTGGAGCGCCAGGTGCGCCGGCATCGCGGCGCGGCGGTCGAAACCGTCATCGACCATGTCGGTCAGGAATGGCCGGTCGCGCTCGTCTTCAACGGCATTTCGCATGCGGTAATGATGTGCACGCCGCGCGATCTGGAAGCGTTCGCGGTCGGATTCGCGATTTCGGAAGGGATCGTGGCGCGTGGCAGCGACATTCAGGACATCGAGGTCGAGCTGCATGACGACGGCGAATTGCCGCATGCCGAAGTGCAGTTACACGTGGTGCAGCAGGCGTTCGTCGCGCTGAAGGAGAAGCGCCGCGCGCTCGCCGGACGCACCGGCTGCGGCGTTTGCGGCATCGAAAGCATCGATCTGCTGGATCTGCAGCCGGAGCGTGTGCCGGACACCGGCTTTCTGCAGCGGCTCGCGCCCGACGCGATCGCGCGCGCCGCCCGCGATTTGCCCGAGCATCAGGCGTTGACGCGGCTGACCGGCGGCCTTCACGCCGCCGCGTGGTGCGACGCCGCGGGCGCGATCCGCCACGCGTTCGAGGACGTCGGCCGCCATAATGCGCTCGATAAGCTGATCGGCCAGCTGGTGCTCGATCGCGCGGATACCAAAGAGGGTTTTGTGTTTCTGTCGAGCCGCGCCAGCTACGAGCTGGTGCGCAAGGCCGCACGTGTCGACGTGCCGATGGTCGCCACGATCTCGGCGCCGTCGTCGCTGGCGATTACGATTGCGCGCAAGGCGGGCGTGCGGCTGGTGAGCTTCTGCCGCGAGAAAAGCTACGTCGACTACGATACCTTGCAGCCGGCGCAGCCTTGAGCAGCTAACGCGCCTGAACATTCAGACGGGCGAACGTCCTAACGCGCCAAAGCTTGAAGTCGCGAGCGGAACTCCCTTCAACGCCAAAGCGCTGGCACGCCTGAAGTGCCTGGAGCACGCAGACACACCGCTTAATCGAACTGCCGGAAGTCCGGCTTGCGCTTCTCGAAGAACGCTTTGAACGCCTCGCGTGCTTCGGGCGCGAGCAGCATTTTGCCGAAATGCACGGCTTCTTCAGACATCTGCGTTTGCAGTTCCTGGTGGCTCGCGCGCTTCATCAAGCTCTTCGTCACGCGCAGCGACGAAGCCGGCAGCGCGGCCAGCTTCGCGACTTGCGAAGCGGCAAACGCATCGACTTCGGCGGCGGGCAGCAGGCGATTCACGAAGCCCATGCGTTGCGCCTCGGCGGCGTCGAACGCTTCGCCGAGCAGCAGTTTCTCCGCCGCCGCCTGATAGCCGGCCACGCGCTGCAACAGCAGGCTCGACGCCGCTTCCGGACACAAACCGAGTTGCGTGAACGGCAGCGAGAAGCTCGCGGTATCGGCCGCGTACACCAGGTCGCAATGCAGCAGCAGGGTCGTGCCGATGCCGACCGCCGGACCCGCCACCGACGCCACCACCGGCTTCTCCGCCGAACTGATCGCGCGCAGGAACTGGAACACCGGCGCGTGTTCGCCCATTGGCGGCGTCTTCATGAAATCGTCGAGATCGTTGCCGGCGCTGAAAATGCCCGCGCTGCCGCGAATCAGGATCGCGCGCACGGCGGCATCGCCTTGCGCTTCGACCAGCGCATCGGCCATCGTCTGATACATGGCGGCCGTAATCGCGTTTTTCTTGTCGGGCCGGTTGAAGGCAATCGTCAGCACGCCGTCGGCGCGCTCGACCAGAATATCCATCGTCATCTCCTCGTACTCCTGCTGAGAATGTAAAAACGGTTCGCAAGCCGGATGGCCTGCGAACCGTTCTGTGGTCCTTAGAGGGTCACCCTTGGGCTTCCCTCTGGAACCGAAGCGAACACCGGAGCGGACGCCAGGGTGAACATGCTTACAGGCGCTCGATGATGCCCGCCGCGCCCATGCCCGTGCCGACGCACATCGTCACCATGCCGTACTTGTAGTTACGGCGGCGCAAGCCATGCACCACGGTCGACGCGCGAATCGCGCCCGTCGCGCCCAGCGGGTGGCCGAGGGCGATCGCGCCGCCGAGCGGGTTGATCTTCGCCGGATCGAGACCGAGGTCCTGAATCACCGCTAGCGATTGCGCGGCGAACGCTTCGTTCAGCTCGATCCAGTCGAGGTCGTCGATCTTCAGGCCGGCGGCCTTCAGCGCGGCCGGAATGGCTTCCTTCGGACCGATGCCCATGATTTCCGGCGGCACGCCGCGCACGGCGAAGCTGACGAAACGCGCGAGCGGCGTGAGGTTGAATTCCTTCAGCATCTTTTCCGACACTACGATCAACGCGCCCGCGCCGTCCGAGGTTTGCGAGCTGTTGCCCGCCGTCACCGAACCCTTGTTCGCGAACACCGCGCGCAGCTTGGCCAGACCTTCGAGCGACGTTTCTGCGCGCGGACCTTCGTCGAGCGAGATTTCGCGGGTCTTCACGCGGACTTCGCCGGTGGCGAGATCGGGGAAGCGCTCTGTGATCGTGTACGCGGCGATTTCGTCGTTGAACTCGCCGGCTTGCTGCGCGGCGATGGCACGGCGGTGCGATTCGACCGAGAACGCGTCTTGCGCTTCGCGGCTGATCTTCCAGCGCTCGGCGACTTTCTCCGCAGTCAGGCCCATGCCGTAGGCGATGCCGATGTCTTCATTGCGATCGAAGATATGCGGCGACATGGACGGCTTGTTGCCCATCATCGGCACCATACTCATCGACTCGCAGCCGCCCGCGATCATCGCGTCCGACTCGCCGACGCGGATGCGGTCGGCGGCCATCGCGAGCGCCGTCAGGCCCGACGCGCAGAAACGATTCACCGTCACACCGCCGACGCTATTCGGCAGGCCGGCCAGCAGCGCGCCCATGCGCGCGACGTTCAGCCCTTGTTCCGCTTCCGGAATCGCGCAGCCGATGATCGCGTCTTCGATCACCTTGGTGTCGAGGCCGGGCACTTGCGCCACGGCCGACTTGATCGCGTGCACCAGCAGTTCGTCCGGGCGCGTGTTCTTGAACATCCCGCGCGGCGCCTTGCCGATCGGCGTGCGGCTCGCGGCGACGATGTATGCGTCTTGCAATTGCTTTGCCATTTAAAGCTCCTTTGTCGACGGCAGTTAGCGCTTTAGCGCTTACTGCCGTCCCATGCAGTCTCATCGCGGTCGATCGGAGTTAGCGCTTTGGCGCTTACTCCGATCCCATGCACGTAGTGCGGTTCGCTCGTCGCTTAGTTGCGCACCGGCTTGCCGGTTTGCAGCATGCCCATGATCCGTTCCTGCGTCTTTTGCGTGCCGAGCAGATCGACGAACGCACGACGCTCGAGTTGCAGCAGCCATTCTTCATCGACGAGACTGCCTGCTTCCACGTCGCCGCCGCACACCGCTTCCGCGATACGGCTCGCGATCAGGAAATCGTGCTCGCTGATGAAACGGCCATCGCGCATGTTGACGAGCGACGCCTTGATAGTCGCAATCGCCGAACGCCCGGCCACCGGCACTTGCGTCACACGCAGCGGCGGACGATAACCCGCCGCCGACAACGCGCGCGCTTCCTTCTTCGCGACGTCGAGCAGTTCGAACACGTTGAAGACGATCGTGTCGGACGGCTTCAGGTAGCCCATGGCGCGAGCGTCGAGCGCGGAGGCCGAGACCTTCGCCATCGCCGCGTTTTCGAACGACTTCTGCACGAACTTCAGCAGGTCGTTGGTCGCGCCTACTTGCGTCGCCGCTTCCGCCGCGCGCAACGCCGCTTCCTTCAGGCCGCCGCCAGCCGGCACGAGACCCACGCCGACTTCCACCAGACCGAAATAGCTTTCGATGTGCGCAACCCGCTTCGCGCTATGCAGCGCCAGCTCGCAGCCACCGCCAAGCGCAATGCCCGACACGGCCGAGATGACCGGCACGCTCGCGTACTTAACGCGCAGCATGCCTTGCTGGAATTTCTTCACGAACGGCTCAATACCCTTCGCGCCGCCCATCATGAACGCCGGCATCGCTTCTTCGAGGTTGGCGCCCGCGGAGAACGGGCCGCCCGGCGTGCCGAGTTTCAGCGACGTCGGCTGCCACACCACCAAACCCTTGTAGTCCTTTTCGGCCAGGTCGATCGCCTGCGTCAGACCGTCGATCACCGACGGTCCGATCGTGTTCATCTTGCTCTTGAACGACACGATCAGCACGTCGCTCTCGCCGGCACGGTCGTCGACCCATGCGCGCACGGCATCCGTTTCGAACAGCGTCTTGCCATAGGTCTTCGGATCAGTCTTGGTTTCGCCGACCAGCGGTGCACGGAACACCTGCTTGTCGTAGACCGACAGCGTCGAGCGCGGCACGAACGTCTTCGAAGCCGGCGACCACGAACCTTCGTTCGTATGCACGCCGCCCTGCTCGGCCACCGGACCTTCCAGCACCCACGACGGCAGCGGCACGTTCGAGAGCGCCTTGCCGGCGGCGATATCTTCCTGCACCCATTCGGCGACCTGTTTCCAGCCGGCCGTCTGCCAGCCTTCGAACGGGCCTTCGTTCCAGCCGAAGCCCCAGCGGATCGCCAGATCGACGTCGCGCGCGTTGTCGGCGATCGATTCGAGATGCACGCCGATGTAGTGATACACGTCGCGGAAGATCGCCCACAGGAACTGAGCCTGCGGATGCTGCGATTCGCGCAGCAGCTTCAGACGCTCCGCCGGTGGCCGCTTCAGAATGCGGCCGACCAGTTCGTCCGCCTTCGCGCCGCCCTCGACGTACTCGCCCGTCTTCGGGTCGAGCACCTTGATCGCCTTGCCTTCCTTCTTGTAGAAGCCGCCGCCGGTCTTCTGACCCAGCGCGCCCTTCTTCACGAGTTCGGCCAGCACAGCCGGCGTTTCGTAGACCGGGAAGAACGGATCGTCCTTCAGCGTGTCCTGCATCGTCTTGATGACGTGCGCCATCGTGTCCAGACCGACCACGTCGGCGGTACGGAACGTGGCCGACTTCGCGCGACCAAGACGCGCGCCGGTCAGGTCGTCCACTTCGTCGAAACGCAGGCCGAATTTCGCGGCTTCGGTCACGACGGCCAAGATCGAGAAAATCCCGACGCGATTGGCGATGAAGTTCGGCGTGTCTTTCGCGCGCACGACGCCCTTGCCGACCACGCTCGTCAGGAACGACTCGAGTTGATCGAGGATTTCCGGGCGCGTGGTCACGGTCGGGATCAGCTCGACCAGGTGCATGTAGCGCGGCGGATTGAAGAAGTGCACGCCGCAGAAGCGCGCCTTCAGTTCATCCGAGAAACCTTCCGACAGCGCGGTGATCGACAGACCCGACGTGTTGGTCGCGAAAATCGCGTTCGGTGCGAGATGCGGCGCGACCTTCTTGTACAGGTCGTGCTTCCAGTCCATGCGTTCGGCAATGGCTTCGATCACCAGATCGCATTCGGCGAGCTTTTCGATGTCGTCGTCGTAGTTGGCCGGCTGGATGTATTGCGCGTCGTCCTTCACGCCGAACGGCGCGGGCGACAGCTTCTTCAGGTTCTCGATCGCCTTCAGCGCGATCGCGTTCTTCGGGCCTTCCTTGGCGGGCAGGTCGAACAGCAGCACGGGCACCTTGGCATTGATCAGGTGCGCGGCGATCTGCGCGCCCATCACGCCGGCGCCGAGCACGGCTACCTTGCGAATGATCAGATTGCTCACGTCGTTCCTCCGGGGAATTATGCGATGTCGCGAAGCTTCATGGGACGCTTCGCGATGTGTGGCTGACGGCAGGCGCCGCGGGTTCGACACGCGCGGCACCTGCCTTGATGTGTTTGCGTGAGGCTTAGAACAGCGCTTCTTCGAGGTCCATCATCGACTTCGAACCGGCGCGTGCCTGACGGATCGTCATCGCCGTTTCTGGCAGCAGCTTGGCAAAGTAGAAGCGAGCGGTGGCGAGCTTCGCCTTGTAGAACGGATCGCCCGAGGCTTCCTTGTCGAGCGCGACGCGTGCCATGCGGGCCCAGAAGTACGAGAACACCAGGTGGCCGACGGTGCGCAGATACGGCACGGCGGCGGCGCCGACTTCGTCCGGGTTCTGCATGGCCTTCATGCCGATTTCCATCGTGAGCTTCTGCACCTTTTCGCCGATGTCGGCGAGCGGGTTGATGAACTCCTGCATTTCCGGCTTCACGCCTTCGGCTTCGACGAAATCGGACACCAGCTTGCCGAACTTCTTCATCTTCGCGCCCATGTCGCCGAGGATCTTGCGGCCGAGCAGGTCGAGCGCCTGAATCGCGTTGGTGCCTTCGTAGATCATGTTGATGCGTGCATCACGCACGTACTGCTCCATGCCCCACTCGGCGATGAAGCCGTGGCCGCCGTAGATCTGCATGGCGTGGTTGGTGCTCTCGAACGCGTTGTCCGACAGGAACGCCTTCAGGATCGGCGTGAGCAGCGCGACGAGATCAGCGGCTTCCTTGCGCACCGATTCATCGGCGTGCGACAGTTCCTTGTCGATATGCAGCGCGGACCAGTACGAGAACGCGCGCGCCGCTTCGGCGTAGGCCTTCTGCGTGAGCAGCATGCGGCGCACGTCCGGATGCACGATGATCGGGTCGGCCGCCTTTTCCGGCGCCTTCGGGCCGGTCAGCGAACGCATCTGCAGACGCTCTTTCGCGTACGTCAGCGAGTTCTGGTAACCGATTTCGGTCAGGCCCAGGCTCTGCATGCCGACGCCCAAACGCGCTGCGTTCATCATCACGAACATCGCATTCAAGCCCTTGTTCGGCTCGCCGACGAGCCAGCCACGGGCGTTGTCGAGATTGATCACGCAGGTCGCGTTGCCGTGAATGCCCATCTTGTGTTCGATGGAGCCGCACTTCACGCCGTTGCGCTCGCCCGGTTCGCCTGCTTCGTTCGGTACGAACTTCGGCACGATGAAGACCGAAATGCCCTTGGTGCCGTTCGGTGCGCCCGGCAGACGCGCGAGCACCAGGTGAACGATATTCTCCGCGAGATCGTGTTCGCCGCTGGAGATGAAAATTTTCGTGCCGCTGATCGCGTACGAGCCGTCGCTGTTCGGCTCGGCCTTGGTGCGCAGAATGCCGAGGTCGGTGCCGCAATGCGGTTCAGTCAGACACATCGTGCCGGTCCAGACGCCGGCCACCAGCTTCGGCAGATAGCGCTGCTGCAACTCCGGCGTGCCATGCGCGTGCAGACATTCGTACGCGCCGTGCGAGAGGCCGGGGTACATGGTCCACGCCTGATTCGCCGAGTTCAGCATTTCATACAGCGCGTTGTTGACGAACGCGGGCAGGCCCTGGCCGCCGTATTCCGGATCGCAGCCCAAAGCGGGCCAGCCGGCTTCGACGTATTGCGCGTAGGCTTCCTTGAAGCCCTTCGGCGTGGTCACGACGCCGTCGCCGGCGTACGTGCAGCCTTCCTGATCGCCGCTGTGGTTGAGCGGGAACAATACTTCCGAGCAGAACTTGCCGGCTTCCTCGAGCACCGCATTGATCGTGTCGGCATCGAGATCCGCGTGCTTCGGCATCTGCTTGATTTCGGCTTCGACGTTAAGCAGTTCGTGCAATACGAATTGCATGTCGCGCAGCGGCGCGGCGTACTGTCCCATGACTCTCTCCCAAGTTTGACAAGAAGCCAGGCCGTCAGCTGAGTCCGTGGATCGGAACTTTCTGCGCCGCTGAATCCGCCAAATTAGGCGGCGACGCTGCTAACGGCTTTCGCTTTGATACGAAACAATCAATTTTTCCAGCGCGGCCCACGTGAGACGCACCGCATCCGGCAAGTGCAGGAAGCGCGCGTCGTGATGCAGACCGAGTGTGAAGCTGTACAGTTCGAACAGCATCAGTTGCGGATCGGTGTCGGCACGCAGATGCCCTTCTTCCATTGCCTGCGAAATCGCGCGCGTGAGCGCCGCGCGCCAGACCGTCACGCTCGACACCAGTTGCTCACGCACCGGGTTATCCGCGCGGTCGTCGTATTCGACGGCGCCGCTGATGTAGATGCAGCCGGTGGTGACTTCCTGAATGCGTTTCTCGATCCAGCGGGAAATCATCGCGCGCAAGCGCGGCAATCCACGAGGCTCGCGCAAACTCGGGAAAAACACCTCGTCTTCGAAACGACGGTGATATTCGCGCACGACTTCGACCTGCAAATCCTCGCGCGACCCGAAATGCGCGAACACCCCGCTTTTGCTCATCTGCATGCGCTCGGCCAGCAGCCCGATCGTCAGACCTTCCAGTCCGTCGCGGCTTGCCAGGTCAAGTGCTGCTTCGAGAATTGCGGCTCGCGTCTGTTCGCCTTTTCGCATAGCTTTTTACCGTTCTAATGTGACCGAAAGAAAATCGAACGGCCGTACTATTATTGAGTGCTGCCGTCCGCGAAACAAGGACTTTATTAGAAACCGGTTTCTAACCTGGTTTCAATTCTGCGGCATCCGTCAATCGGAGGAATGAGATTTTTTAGAGGCGTTTGCCTTCAGTTTGCCTTGAGACAGGGGTTGCCCGCTCAAGTGCACGCTTTCTCTGATTGGCGCAGCGCGCCGACATGATGCAGCAAGTCGGTGCGAATGCAGAAGCGTTTGGCGTATCGCGAGTATTGGAAAGCGCCCGCGACGGTGTGGATTGCTGGTTGGAACGGGCGCCGATCGTTCCTTGAGACGCAGGCCTGACGGGGCGTTGCTGCCGTGGCGGCAGCCCGCTCAGGCTTGTTCGATCGGGACAGGTAGGAAGAAAGAGGATCGCGTCAGGACGCGTTGTCGAGCGCCGGGAAAGTTTGCGTAAGCGCCGTGGCAACCCGCGCCAGCACGTCGTTCCAATCGCCACGCCGCGTCTGGGTGAAAAGACGCAATCCGGGGATACCACGGGCTGTCGTTTCGGCCATACAGCCAGCGCCAGCATCCCGCGAAACGGTTGAGCAGGCAGACCGGCTTGCCCATCGACGCGGCAAGATGAAGATGCTTGAGCGCCAGCGGCAGGTAGCGCACGAACTGCAAGCTGTCGCCGAGGCCTTGCTCATCGAGCACGAGAAGAGATTCCGCCGATACGCGTGTCACGTGCGCGCCTGAGCCTGAATTCAGCGACACGTCCGCGCCCGGCCAACGCGGTAGCATCACTTCCACTGGCGCGGGCGCGCGCCGGCCCCATCGGCCAGCTTGAAACTGACCCAGCGATCCTCGAAATATGGCCACCCTTCCGCATAGCGGCCGGTCGCAAGCAGAGTCATGGCCAGGTTGTTACGCGCGACGAGGTTGGCCGGCGCCAGTTCGATCGCGCGGCGATAGTGGCGCTCAGCCTCCTCCATGGCACCGAGGTCCGCGCAAACGCGGCCGAGATTGTTGCGCGCCGCCGAGTTGTCCGGATCGAGTTCGAGTGTGGCGCCGGTAACCGATGGCAGCGTCCTCGATCTGGCCGAGGTGTTGCACTGTCAACGCGAGGTTGTAGTGGAGCGCTATGAAGTCCGGCTGGATCGCAAGCCCCTGCCGGATACTCTGCACGGCGCCGGCAAAGTCTTCCAGCTTCAGGCGAATGGCGTAGAGCGTGGCGTACAGAATCGGCTCTGGCCGGATCTCGATTGCGCGTTCGACCGAGCGCAGCGCGTCTTGCGCCTGGCCGGACGCAAGCGCGAGCAAGCCCCGCAAGTGGATGGCGCCGACATGCTCCGCGTCCTCGGCGAGGATTTGATCGGCGAGCGCACGCACCACGTCATGGCGACCGGCTTGATAGGTCTGCACGGCTTCGTCGTGAAGGAGCGCATGGTCGACAGATTGGGTGGAAGGGGAATCGGACATGATTGGCGAATGCGCATCCATGACGCAGCCGATCCGGTTGCCGTGAGCGCGCAGTCGAAAACGGCAGCGAGGCTTGAGGAGGGAAACGGTTCGAGTGGCGCTTGTATTGCGCCGGACCGCTCGATTTATAAAGAGCGCAGATTATCTTTGCCGAGGTGTGCGCAGTTTCTAGGACCACTCCGAAACGCGGCCTGCTAACCTTTTCCTACAAAGCAAAGCGGCCCAGGCATTGCGCTTGAGCCGCTTCATGTCCCACCGGCATTGTTCACCAACGCATTGTCGCGAGTCAGTCGTACCCGCCCACCGTCAGCAACTTCATCACGGCCCGATAGGTCGTATAGGCGAGCCAGTTGAGCGCGCGTTCACCAGCCGGCCGGGCGTCGTAGCGCGCTTCGTCGATACGGCGCGAGTCCTTGAAGGCGACGAGCATCGCTTCGCGCAGCGCGTCGATCGACGGGTCGTTCACCAGCACCACATTGGCTTCGTTGTTGAGCATCAGGCTCAGCGCGTCGAGATTCGACGAGCCGACCGTCGCCCAGTTCGAATCCACCACCGCGACCTTGCCGTGCAGCAGCGTTTTCTCGTACTCGGCGATCTGCACGCCGGCCCTGAGCAACGCGCGATACAGAAACGGCACCGCGTAATCAAGCGCCTTGAATTCCTTGCGCCCGATAATCAGCTTCACCACAACGCCGCGTCGCGCCGCGAACACCAGCGCGCGCCGCAGCCTGCGCCCCGGCATGAAATACGGATTGGCGAGCAGCACCTCATTGCGCGACTGGCCGATCGCCGCCAGATACGCCTTCTCGATAGCGCGCCGGTTGATCAGGTTGTCGCGCGCGACGAACGCCACGCAGGGCTGGCCGCCCGCCCACAATTCCTCGTTACGACGCCGACGGCGACGGCGCAGGCTGCCGAGCGAGGCCGTGGTCTTTGGCCCAAGATCCGGCTCCAAAGACTCGATCGGCCGATGCCCGAGTCGAATCCGCCGCCATTGCACCTCGAACGCCTGGCGGATATCGGAGACCACCGGTCCGTGCAATTCGACCGCGAAGTCCCAGCGCCGGTATGGCAGCTTCTCGCCATTGTTCTCGTAGTCGTCGACGATGTTGATCCCGCCGCAGTACGCGAACTGATCGTCGATCACCGCCAGTTTGCGGTGCGTGCGCGAAAAGCCGAAGCGGCCGAACAAATGCGGGTTGTAGATGCGATGGTCAATGCCGGCGGCGGGCCACTCGTTGAACAGCGGCAAACGCGCGGTGCCGATGCCGTCGGTGATCGCCCGCACCTTCACGCCGCGCGCGGCCGCGCGCAACAGCGCCGCGCTCACCGCCTTCCCGGCGTTGTCATGGCAGAAGATATAAGTTTCGAGCACGACGTCGCTCTGCGCGGCATCGACACGCGCGATCAGCGCGCTGAAGAACTCATCGCCGGAACGCAGCAGCTTGACGTCGTTGCCGCTGGTGAAGCGGTAACGCTGCCAATAGCGGCGGCCGAGAAGCGATTGCCGCAGTCGGGCGAAGCGGCGCGCGCCGCCGACGCTCACCGGCCACGCTCCGTCGGATGCCCAACGACAGCACGTCCACTGAGCCGCTTAGGCAACTGCAGGATCGCATCGGCATTCGACGACGAAAAGCAGCGCGACGCCGCCTCTTCATACGGCAGCCACAGAAACGCGGTGTGCTCGCGCGGCGCCAGCGTGACCTCGAGTTGCCCGGGCACCTGCAAGCTGAACCAGTGCTCGGTGTTGTGGATCACGCCTTCTGCATAGCGATAGCGGAACTCCGGGTAGATCTCGTATTCGATCGAGTATTGCCAGTCGAACAATGCGCTGTGCGGCACTTGCGCGCCGCCCACCACAATGCCGGTCTCTTCGGCGACTTCGCGCGTCGCCGTCTCGACGAGCGGCTCATCGAGATGGTCTTTGGAGCCCGTGACCGACTGCCAGAACCCGGCGTGATCGGCGCGCTCGATCAGCAGCACGTCGAGCGCGGGCGTATGGATGATGACGAGTACGGATTGCGGAATCTTCGGCGGTTTCGGCATGGCGTAAAAACTGGGCGCAACGCTTGCGCGGTACATGTCGGAGATGGGTCCAATGAGCGGTCGAACGCCGTTGCATCGACTGTAACGCAAAAAACGAAAAAGGCGCATCACACAAAGTGACCACGCCTTTTTCGGTTGCTCCTGCTGTCGTTTTTCAGACAGCACTGACTGGCATCAAGCCATTACACCTTCGGTTCCGGCTGACGCAGACGGATGTGCAATTCGCGCAACTGGCGCTCGTCCACTTCGCTCGGCGCCTGCGTGAGCAGACACTGCGCGCGCTGCGTCTTCGGGAACGCGATCACGTCGCGGATCGAATCGGCGCCGGCCATCATCGTGACGATGCGGTCCAAGCCGAACGCGATACCGCCGTGCGGCGGTGCGCCGTATTGCAGCGCGTCGAGCAGGAAGCCGAACTTGGCTTGCGCTTCTTCCGCGTTGATCTTCAGCGCGCGGAACACCTTGCTCTGCACTTCTTCACGGTGAATCCGCACCGAACCGCCGCCGATTTCCCAACCGTTCAGCACCATGTCATAGGCTTTCGCGAGGCAGCGCGCCGGATCCGTTTCCAGATACTCGAGGTGCTCGTCCTTCGGGCTCGTGAACGGGTGATGCGCGGCGACGTAGCGGTTGTCTTCCTCGTCGTATTCGAACATCGGGAAGTCGACCACCCACAGCGGCTTCCAGCCGGTCTCGACGAGACCATTGGCCTTGCCGAATTCCGAATGACCGATCTTCAGACGCAGTGCGCCGAGGCTGTCGTTCACCACCTTCGCGCGATCCGCCGCGAAGAAGATGATGTCGCCGTCTTGCGCGCCGGTGCGCTCGATGATCGCCTTGACCGCTTCGTCGTGCAGGTTCTTGACGATCGGGCTTTGCAGACCGTCACGACCCTTCGCGACTTCGTTGACCTTGATCCATGCCAAGCCCTTCGCGCCGTAAATGCGCACGAATTCCGTGTAGCTGTCGATGTCGCCACGCGAGAGCTCGCCGCCCTTCGGCACGCGAATGGCCGCGACACGGCCGTCTTTCGTGTTGGCCGGCGTGCTGAACACCTTGAAGTCGACGTCGCGGACCGCATCCGTGAGGTCCGTGAATTCGAGCTTCACGCGCAGGTCCGGCTTGTCCGAACCGAAGCGGCGCATCGCTTCGGAATACAGCATGACCGGGAATTTCTCGGCCAGCGAAACGCCGATCGTTTCCTTGAACACGTGACGGATCATGTCTTCGAACAGATCGCGAATTTCCTGTTCCGACAGGAACGAGGTTTCGCAGTCGATCTGCGTGAATTCCGGCTGACGGTCAGCGCGCAGGTCTTCGTCGCGGAAACACTTGACGATCTGGTAGTAGCGATCGAAGTTCGCCACCATCAGCAACTGCTTGAACAGCTGCGGCGATTGCGGCAGCGCGAAGAACTGGCCCGGGTTCGTACGCGACGGCACGAGGTAGTCGCGCGCGCCTTCCGGCGTGCTCTTGGTGAGCATTGGCGTTTCGATGTCGATGAAGCCCAGCGAGTCGAGGTACTTGCGCGCCTCGATCGCGACGCGGTAACGCAGACGCAGGTTGTGCTGCATCTGTGGGCGACGCAGGTCCAGCACGCGATGCGTGAGACGCGTGGTTTCCGACAGGTTGTCGTCGTCGAGCTGGAACGGCGGCGTGATCGACGGGTTCAGCACGATCAGCTCGTGGCACAGCACTTCGATCTTGCCGCTCTTGAGCGCGGCGTTCG
The DNA here is from genome assembly GCF_012689525.1 of Paraburkholderia aromaticivorans. Classification (NCBI taxonomy): domain Bacteria; kingdom Pseudomonadati; phylum Pseudomonadota; class Betaproteobacteria; order Burkholderiales; family Burkholderiaceae; genus Paraburkholderia; species Paraburkholderia aromaticivorans. The sequence continues at coordinate 470,157 of NZ_CP051516.1, read as the reverse complement.
TGGTGCCTTCCGGACGGGCACGAACCACGCCCTTGATCTGCAGGCAGAACTCGTTGCGCACGCCTTCGGCAGTCTTGAACATCTCCGCGCGGTCCGGATCGCAGACGACCTGGACGAGGCCTTCGCGATCGCGCAGGTCGATGAAGATGACGCCGCCATGGTCGCGGCGGCGGCTCACCCAGCCGCACAGCGAGACGGATTGGCCCAGCAGTTCTTCGGTCACCAGACCGCAGTATTCAGATCTCATCGACATGATGTTTGTCTTTCGTTTTGCATTGGTTGAACGGCGCGCCGCAGTGAATCACGGCAGCGCACCGGCATTACAGCGGAGGCTCGACTGTCGTGCGGCGCACCGGCGCCGGCGGCGCGGACGGCGCCACGACGCCCATCGAGACGATGTACTTGAGCGCAGCGTCGACCGTCATGTCGAGCTCGATCACTTCGCTCTTGGGCACCATCAGGAAGAAGCCGGACGTTGGATTCGGCGTAGTCGGCACATACACGCTGACGTGATCTTCTTTCAGGTGGTTGATGACGTCACCGCCCGGAATGCCGGTCAGAAACGCAATCGTGTAGGAGCCGCGGCGCGGGTACTCGATCAGGAGCGCCTTGCGAAACGCGTTGCCGCTGCTCGACAGCAGGGTATCGGACACCTGCTTGACGCTGGTGTAGATCGGGCCGACCACCGGAATGTGGGCGACCACGACTTCCCACCACTTCACGAGCTTCTGCCCAATGAAGTTCTGCGTCAACAGGCCAACGACAAAGATGAAGGCGAGCGTGAGTACTGCGCCGAGGCCGGGCAGGCGAAAGCCGAACAGGCGCTCCGGCTGCCACGCGCGCGGCAGCAGAAGCAGCGTCTGGTCCATCGTGCCGATGATCAGTCCGAGCACCCACAGTGTGATGGCCAGAGGCACCAGCACCAGCAGGCCAGTCAGGAACACCGATTTGAGCGTCGTTTTTTTCGTCGTCATGTGTACCGCCAGAAAGCCGCGCGGGCCGAAGCCCCAGGCGCGGCGTGTGCGCCGCCCCGGAGGGCGGCAGTCCTACTAAGTGCTGCCGGAACCGCTCGAACTCGCCGAAGCGGCCGGTGCGGCAGCAGGCGCGGACGGGGTTGCAGCCGTGCTGCTGGCCGGCGCCGCGTCGGATTGCGTGGCGCCATTATTGGCGCCCGCGTTCTCGCCGGAGGCGCCGTTGGCGTCGGGCTTAGCAGGCGCGCTCGCGCCGCTATTGCCGCCGCGAAAATCGGTCACGTACCAGCCGGAACCCTTCAACTGGAAGCCGGCAGCCGTGACCTGCTTGCGGAAAGTGTCTTTCCCGCACTCGGGACACTGTGTCAACTGGGGGTCGCTGATCTTCTGAAGCACATCCTTCCCGAAGTCGCACGATTCGCAACGATAAGCGTAGATCGGCATGATCTTTTTCCCTACTGAAATCTAGTAAACGCTTGCAAAGCCTTGAATTATAGCCGCAAACGATACCCCTCCCCGGATTTCGGGGACGAGCGCCCGACGCAGCCGCCGTTCGCCTAGGTGGGGGCGGCCGCGGTCGAATCAAGTGCGGCCCGCGTCACCGTGGAGCGCCGCAGCGGCATCGTCAGGCGCGGCGACGCCAGGTTAGCCAGCGCTCACGTCCCGCGAAGACGGCAATTGAATCGTGCACGGCTTCGTCTTCGATCAGCTCGAAGTACGGCGTGAGCAGCGCGTCGAGTTCCGCGCGCTCGATGCCGAACGGCGGCCCTTTCGGCGTCGCGCCGATAAAAAAGAAGCCCGCGAGCAACGCGCCACCGGGTAACAGATCGGCCATCCGTCGTGCATAGTCCGCGCGGCGCGCGAGCGGCAGCGCGCAGAGGAACGCGCGCTCGTAAATCCAGGCGGTTCTGAAAGGCGGTTCATACGTGAAGAAATCCGCCTGCGCCACCAGATGCGCATGCTGTGCGCCCAATTGCTCATGCGCCGCCGCGACCGCAGCCGGCGAAAAGTCGATCGCCCGGACCGGGTTGCCCTGCCTGGCCAGCCAAACCGCTTCGTACGCGCTGCCGCAACCTGGAATCAGCACGGCGGCGCCGGCATGGCGCGCGGCGAACGACTGAAACGCGGACGGCACGCCCGCCTGATCCCACGGCATGAAACGGCGCTCGAAACGCTCGTCCCAGAACTCGGGCGAGTTGGGATCGCGGCTCTCGAAATCAGGCGCGGAAGGTTGGGTCGGGTCGCTCATCAATTACCTCGCAGGGATCGCAATCAACCGCCGTAAGCAAGCGCCAGAAAAGCCCGCGCCAGCACCGCGCCGACGCCGACCGCCACGCCGAACAGCAGCAAGCCTTGCAACAGCCGATTGGTGCGTTTCTGCTCGAGCAGAATCTGGCGAATCATGTCGTCGTTCGCGCCGCGCTTGTTGTCGTGACGCTCGGCCAGCACGTGATGAATCAGGCGCGGCAACTGCGGCAGCGTCTTGCTCCACTGCGGCGCCTCGATCTTCAGACGCTCGTACCAGCCGCGCACGCCGATCTGTTCGTTCATCCAGCGTTCGAGGTAAGGCTTGGCCGTCTTCCACAGATCCAGTTCGGGATCGAGCGAGCGGCCGAGCCCTTCCACGTTCAGCATGGTCTTTTGCAGCAGCACCAGTTGCGGCTGGATCTCGACGTTGAAGCGGCGCGAGGTCGAGAACAGGCGCATCAGAACCTGGCCGAGCGAAATATCCTTCAGCGCGCGGTCGAAGTATGGCTCGCAGACCGCGCGGATCGCGCTCTCCAGTTCTTCGACGCGGGTAGTCGGCGGCACCCAGCCCGACTCCAGATGCAGCGTGGCGACGCGATGGTAGTCGCGCTTGAAGAACGCGAGAAAGTTCTGCGCGAGGTAGTTCTTATCGAAGTCCGACAGCGCGCCGATGATCCCGAAGTCGAGCGCGATATAGCGGCCAAAGTGCGCCGGATCGAGGCTCACCTGAATGTTGCCCGGGTGCATGTCGGCGTGGAAAAAGCCGTCGCGAAAAACCTGGGTGAAGAAGATTTCGACGCCTTCGCGCGCCAGCTTCGGAATGTCCACACCCGCCGCGCGCAGCGTCTCCACCTGGCTGATCGGCACGCCGACCATGCGCTCCATGACCAGCACCGTGGGCGTGCAAAACTCCCAGTACATCTCCGGCACCAGCAGCAGATCGAGCCCGGCGAAGTTGCGCCGCAACTGGCTGCCGTTGGCCGCCTCGCGCATCAGGTCGAGTTCGTCGTGCAGGTATTTATCGAATTCGGCGACCACTTCGCGCGGCTTCAGACGCTTGCCGTCGGCCCACAGGCGCTCGGCCCACACGGCGATGTCGCGCAGCAACGCGAGGTCGGAATCGATCACCGGCAGCATGTTCGGGCGCAGCACCTTCACGGCGACGGCCTTGCCGGCGTGCTGCCCCGCCTTGACCGTGGCGAAGTGCACCTGCGCGATCGAGGCGCTCGCCACCGGCACCCGTTCGAAATCGTCGAACAGCACGTCGACCGGTGCGCCGAGCGCATTCTCCACCAGCCCGATCGCCACCGCCGAATCGAACGGCGGCACCTGATCCTGGAGCTTTGCCAGTTCGTTGGCGATATCGACCGGCAACAGATCGCGCCGCGTGGACAACACCTGCCCGAACTTGACGAAGATCGGCCCGAGGCTTTCCAGCGCGAGCCGCAGACGCACGCCCGGCGGCGCATCGAACTTCCGGCCGATGGTGGTGATACGCAGCAGCAAACGCACGCGCCGGTCGTTGACGCGGCTGAGCATCATCTCATCGAGACCGAAGCGGATGACCGTAAAAAAAATCTTGAGGAAACGCAGAAAACGCATAGTTGTGCCCGGTGACTAGCGCGTGCCGCGCGACGTGGCGGCGCCGCCCGGCGCATTGGCGCCGCGGGCTTCGACCTTCTGTTCAAGACGCTCGAGGCGTTTTTCCACACGCGCCAATGCGTCGCGCGCGCGAGCCAGTTCGACGTTGAAGTCCTCCAGCGCGGCGCGGCGCACTAGTTGCGGATTCTCGTCGAGCAAATATTCGGCGGCGGTGTCGAGCAGATTGCGCCCGGTGCGCTGCACATGTTCGCCGACCGTGCGCACGACCGACGCCACCCGCCACGCCGGGCCGTCGCCGATGAGCTTGGCCAGGTCTTCTTCCGGCTCCCAGCGCAGATGTTCGGCGAGCTTGGCGATCACGGTGGCGAATTCGGCGTCGCCTTCGATCTTCACATGCTTCATCACCGCCGCCTGGCCGCCTTGCACAAACGCGGGCAGCGCGTCGGACGGCACAGAGATGGTCACGTCGAACTGCTGTGCCTCGGTGGCGGCGACCGCGCTCAGATAGCCGTCCGGTTGCACCAGCAGCATCAACACGACCGGCGGACAGGACAGTCTCGCGGTCTTGCCCGCGTAGGGGGCGAGGCGCTCACGAGCCCACGATTCGCGGGCGAGCAGATGATTGACAGCAGCAGCGAAGGGCTTGGCGGCGAGGGTCATTGAAAGTGGCAAGAAAAAACCCGCGCGAGCGAGGTGCCCGCGCGGGTTCCTATTGTAACGTCCGTTCGCTTCGCGGCCTGCTATGCCGAACGGCCAACGTTTGACGCAAAGTCAGGCCAAAGGGTCCTTGCCTCGGCGCCGTCGCGCTGTTGTCTCAGTGCTGCGTCACTTGCTGGATGCCGGCCAGCAGCCAGCCTTCGCCGGGACGGTTCGCCTTCGACAGGTTCCAGACCTCGACGAACGGCTCCGCCGGCGCGCCCGGTGCTTCGCGAATCAGGCCCGAGAAGCGCACGCTCGCAAAGTATTCGTTCGCGCGCTCTTCCACGCCGAGCAGCTCGGCGTTCAGTTGCACCACGTCCGTCTGATTCGTCTCCGCACCGCGCGACGACAGATCAACCTTCACCTCGGCGAACATTTCCGGCGTGGTGAATTCTCGGATGTCTTCCGTGTTGCCGACGTCCCACGCGGCCTGCAGGCGCACGAAATAGACCTTGGCGTTGCGCAGGAACGCTTCCGAGTCGAAGCCGGCCGGCACCACAGGCGCGGCGTTGACGGTCGGCGTGCTCTGCGGATTGCCTTGCGGTTCGCCATACGAGCCGGTGGGCGGCGCGCTATAACGCGGTTCCTGCGAGTAGCCCGTGCCGCCCGAGTTGAGCGACGGCGAACTGCCCGCGTACGCCGGTTGCGCCGAGTCACGCTTGCGGCCCATGAAGCGGCGGATCAGCCAGATGCCGATCATCGCGATAATCGCAATCACGATGATATTGGCCATGGCGCCGGCGAACGCGCCGCCCAAGCCGAAGTGCGACAGCAACGCGGCGATGCCGAGGCCCGCCGCCAGACCGGCGATCGGCCCGAGCCAGCGCGAACGGTTAGGCTGCGCGGCGGGCGTCGGCGCGGGCGCTGGTGCCGGCTGCGCGCGCTGCTGTATGGCCTGATTGCTTTGGGAAGGTTGCGACGGCGCGGACTGCTGCGTCACGCTATTCGACTGACGGCCGAGACTGCGGCCACCGCCCATGCGGCGAGCTTCCGCATCGAGCGAAGCGAGGGAGCCGGCCATGATCAGACCGACCATCGCGATCAGTCCGATTCTTCTCACCAGCGATCGCCCAACCTTACGGGGAGATAACACACCTGAATCGGACATTTTCGTACTTTCCTTTAAAAATCGATGGGTTAGGAACCCTAGTATTTGGTCCCCACATGTAAAGCTACCACGCCAGCTGACAAATTGTAATATTTGACGCCGTCCAGGCCTGCTTGTTCCATCATTGTTTTCAAAGTTTCCTGGTCCGGATGCATCCGGATCGATTCCGCGAGGTATTGGTAGCTCTCGGCATCTTTCGCAAAGCGTTCGCCCAACCACGGCAACACCTTAAAAGAATAGACGTCGTAGACCTTCTTGAGCGGATCCCACACCTTCGAAAACTCCAGCACCAGCAGGCGCCCTGCCGGTTTCAGCACGCGCCGCATTTCCGCCAGCGCCACGTCCTTGTGCGTCATGTTGCGCAAGCCGAATGCCACCGTGACCACGTCGAAGTAATTGTCCGGAAAGGGGATTTTCTCGGCGTCGCAAAGCAGCGCCGGCGTGATCACACCCTTGTCCAGCAGACGGTCGCGGCCCACGCGCAGCATCGATTCATTGATGTCGGTGTGCCAGACTTCGCCGGTTTCACCCGCCTGCTTCGCGAACGCCTTCGACAGATCGCCCGTGCCGCCCGCGATGTCGAGCACCTTGTAGCCCGGCCGCACGTTGGCCTGGGCGATCGTGAACATCTTCCACGCCCGGTGCAACCCGCCCGACATCAGGTCGTTCATCAAGTCGTAGTTGGCGGCAACCGAGTGGAACACGCCCGCCACCTTCTCCGCCTTGTCCTGTTCGTCGACCGATTGAAAGCCGAAGTGGGTTTTGCTCATCGCGCTCGTCCTTTCGCGTATTCTGAAATGTTGCGCCGCATCAGTGCGGCGTTCGGGGCGAATCGTATCAGTGACAGTGGCCGTGCGCAGCGCCGGCTTGAACCATCGGCGTATCGCGGTCGACGCCGGCCGCCTGAAGTTTGGCGAGATAGCCGCGCCAGAGTTCATCCTGACGCACGGCCATGTCGTACAGCAGGTCCCAGGAATAGATGCCGGTGGCGTGTCCATCGGAGAAAGTCGGCTGCAGCGCATAGTTGCCGACGCCTTCGATCATCGTGATCGTCACCTCGCGCTTGCCGGTCTGCAAAGTTTCCTGGCCGGGCCCGTGGCCCATCACTTCCGCCGACGGCGAATACACGCGCAGCAGTTCGAACGGCAGCCGATACGATTCGCCGTTTGCGTACTGCAATTCGAGCACACGCGATTTGGAATGCACGACCACGCCGGTCGGCACCGGAGTATCGGGAGTCAGTCCACTCATATTGACCTCATAGAAAACGCCGTCTCAAGTTTTCCTGCTCCCTCGCACGGCTCACGCGACGCGCCAGGTGCGCAGGCGCTCAACCCAGCGCCTGTTCGATTTCCTGCCGCACCGCTTCGCGCAGCAAGGTAGCTTGCGCGCGGCGCGACGACAGCATGGCTTCGGACACCGTGCGCTGGCGCGGTGCCCAGATGGGCAGCGGAAAATGAGCGTCGTTCGAAAAACGCGGAATCACATGCCAGTGCACGTGCGGCACCTGGTTGCCAAGGCTCGCCAGGTTCACCTTGACCGGGACAAGGATGCGCCGGATCGCGCGCTCGACCGCGTACACGGCCTTCATCACGCGATCGCGGTCGTTTCCGTCGAGGTCGGAAAACTCGGCCACATGCTTGTTCCAGATGACCCGGCAAAAGCCCGGATAATCGTGTTCATCGGCGAGGACGACACGCAAGGTGTCGTCGTGCCACAGCACATCGCCGCCATCTTCACGGCAAAAAACGCAATCCATCGTCGTCCTCAGGCAAAAATCGTCAGTCGTGCCATTAAACCAGCACGCGCTCGATTCCGCCATTGTTCGCACGTTGTACGTAGTCGACCATCCAGTCTTCACCGAGCACGTGACGTGCCATCTCGACGACGATGTAATCCGCCTCGATGCCCGCATCTTCGTTGTAGCGCGACAGACCCTGCAGGCAGGACGGGCAGCTCGTGAGGATCTTCACGTCGGTGGCGCCCTTCGGCTGCGGGCCGTCGCCAGCCTTGAGCACGGAGCCGTTCGGCGCACCCGCCGAGCCGGCCGATGCGTTGGCCGGATTGATCCCGTTCGCGCCTGCTTCGGCGGCGACCGGAATGCCGCGCAGTTTCGCCGCGCCCTTGCGGATCTCCTCTTCCTTGCGGAAGCGGACCTGCGTCGAAATATCCGGACGCGTGACCGCGAGTGTGCCGGATTCGCCACAGCAGCGATCGTTCTTCTCGATCTTGTAGCCGTCCTTCTCCGAGCCCATCAACTGATTGACGAGCTTGACCGGGTCCATCGTCTTGATCGGCGTGTGGCACGGGTCGTGGTACATGTAGCGCACGCCGTTCACGCCGTCGAGCTTGATGCCTTTCTCAAGCAGAAACTCGTGAATGTCGATGATCCGGCAGCCCGGGAAGATCTTCTCGAATTCGTAACCGGCGAGCTGGTCGTAGCACGTGCCGCACGACACCACCACCGTCTTGATGTCGAGGTAGTTCAGCGTATTGGCGACGCGGTGGAACAGCACGCGATTATCCGTGACGATCTGCTCGGCCTTGTCGTACTGGCCCGAACCGCGTTGCGGATAGCCGCAGCACAGATAGCCCGGCGGCAGCACGGTTTGCACGCCTGCTTCCCACAGCATGGCCTGGGTGGCGAGACCGACCTGCGAGAACAACCGCTCGGAGCCGCAACCCGGGAAGTAGAACACCGCTTCCGTGTCGGCGGTGGTCGTCTTCGGATTGCGGATGATCGGGACGATCTTGTTGTCCTCGATATCGAGCAACGCGCGCGCGGTCTTCTTCGGCAGATTGCCCGGCATCTTCTTGTTCATGAAGTGGATCACCTGCTGCGTGACCGGCGGCTTGCCGACCGTTGCCGGCGGGTGCGCCGTCTGCTTCTTCGTGAACTTCTTCAGCACTTCGTTGCCGAGGCGCTGCGCCTTGTAGCCGACGCCCATCATCGCGGTGCGCGCGAGGTTGATGGTCTGCGGGTTGGTCGCGTTGAGGAAGAACATGCCGGCCGCGTTGCCCGGATTGAACTTCTTCTTGCCCATCTTGCGCAGCAGGTTGCGCATGTTCATGGTCACGTCGCCGAAGTCGATCTTCACCGGACACGGCGTCACGCATTTGTGGCAGACGGTGCAGTGATCCGCGACGTCGTTGAACTCGTCCCAGTGCTTGATCGACACGCCGCGGCGGGTCTGTTCCTCGTACAGGAACGCCTCGACCAGCAGCGAGGTGGCGAGAATCTTGTTGCGCGGGCTGTACAGCAGGTTCGCGCGCGGCACGTGGGTCGCGCACACCGGCTTGCACTTGCCGCAGCGCAAGCAGTCCTTGATCGACTCGGAAATCGCGCCGATGTCGGACTGCTGCATGATCAGCGATTCATAGCCCATCAGGCCGAAGCTCGGCGTATAGGCGTTGCGCAGGTCGGCGCCTTCGAGCAGCTTGCCCGCGTTGAAGCGGCCATGCGGATCGACGCGCTGCTTGTACTGGCGGAATTCGCTGATCTCGTCTTCTGTCAGGAATTCGAGCTTGGTGATGCCGATGCCGTGCTCGCCGGAAATCACGCCGTCGAGCGAACGCGCCAGCTTCATGATGCGCGCGACCGCCTTGTGGGCGTCCTGCAACATCTCGTAGTTGTCGGAGTTGACCGGCAGGTTCGTGTGGACGTTGCCGTCGCCCGCGTGCATGTGCAGCGCGACGAACACGCGGCCACGCAACACCTGCTTGTGGACCGCCTGGGCTTCGTCGAGGATCGGCTTGAACTCGCCGCCGTTGAAGATCTGCCGCAGTTCAGCGCGAATTTCCTGCTTCCACGACACGCGAATCGTACGGTCCTGCGTGACATGGAACACGGTCGCGTCGGGCTGCGCGTCGGCGCGGTCGGCGAACTTCTCCGCCAGCGCTTCGTAGCCGAGACCGACCAGATAGTGTTGCGCCTCGCGCAGCGACAGGTCGAGCTTGTCGCGCAGGAATTCCCAGCGCGTGCGCACGCGCTTGAGCAGATCGAGCGCCTGCTGCACGCGATCTTCGAGCAGCTCGGCGCTCGGAATTTCGTTGGCGTCGTCGCTCTTGCCGAGCGGCAGCTTGCCGCCCTGGAAGAACGCTTCGAGCGCATCCACCAGTTGCAGCTTGTTCTTGATCGACAGCTCGATGTTGATGCGCTCAATTCCGTCCGTGTACTCGCCCATGCGGTCGAGCGGGATCACCACGTCTTCGTTGATCTTGAAGGCGTTGGTGTGTTTCGCGATCGCCGCCGTGCGGCTGCGGTCGAGCCAGAAGCGCTTGCGCGCCTCGGCGTTGACCGCGACGAAGCCTTCGCCGCTCTTGCCGTTGGCCATGCGCACGACTTCCGAGGTGGCCTGCGCGACCGCATCCGCATCGTTGCCGACGATGTCGCCGATCAGCACCATCTTCGGAAACGCGTTGCGTTTGCTCTTGGTCGCATAGCCGACCGCGCGCAGATAGCGCTCGTCCAGATGCTCCAGGCCGGCGAGAATCGCGCCGCCCTGCTTCGACGTCTCGAACAGGTAATCCTTGATTTCGACGATGCTCGGAATCGCGTCGCGCGCCTGGCCGAAGAATTCGAGGCAGACGGTGCGCGTGTGCGCCGGCATCTTGTGCAGCACCCAGCGCGCGGACGTGATGAGCCCGTCGCAACCTTCTTTCTGAACGCCCGGCAAACCGGCGAGGAATTTGTCCGTGACGTCCTTGCCGAGACCTTCCTTACGGAACACGCGGCCCTTGATGTCGAGCGCTTCCGTGCGCAGCAGCTTCTCGCCCGGCGCGTAGTTGCCGTCGAACCATTTGAGCTCGAAACGCGCGACTTCGATGTCGTGAATCTTGCCCATGTTGTGCTCGAGGCGCGTGACTTCGAGCCAGTTCCCTTCCGGGTCGACCATGCGCCACCAGGCGAGATTGTCGAGCGCCGTGCCCCACAACACCGCTTTCTTGCCGCCCGCGTTCATCGCGACGTTGCCGCCCACGCACGATGCATCCAGCGACGTCGGGTCGACGGCGAACACGAAGCCGGCCTGTTCGGCCGCTTCGGTCACGCGACGCGTGACCACGCCCGCGCCGGAGAAAATCGTCGCGACTTTACGGTCGACGCCCGGCAGTTCGGTCATTTCGACCGCGCCGAGCTGTTCGAGCTTTTCAGTGTTGATGACGGCCGAGAACGGCGTGAGCGGCACCGCGCCGCCCGTGTAGCCCGTGCCGCCTCCGCGCGGAATCACGGTCAGACCGAGTTCGAAACACGCCTTGATCATGCCGGCGATCTCGGCTTCGGTATCCGGCGTGAGCACGACGAACGGGTATTCGACCCGCCAGTCGGTCGCGTCGGTCACGTGCGAGACGCGGGACAGGCCGTCGAACTTGATGTTGTCCTTTTCCGTGACCTTGCCCAGCACCTTGGTCGCACGCTTGCGCAGATCGTAGGTCTTCTGGAATTCGCTGGCGAATTGGTCGACGGCGCGGCGCGCGGCCTGAACCAGCGTTTCGACACGCGCGGCGCGGTCCACGCCCGCTTCATCGCCGTGTTCGGTCAGATCGGCGCGGCGGCGCTTCTCGATCTCGCTCAAACGGTGATGCAGCGCCTCGATCAGCATTGCGCGGCGCTTCGGGTTGTCGAGCAGGTCGTCTTGCAGGTAAGGATTGCGGCGCACCACCCAGATGTCGCCGAGCACTTCATACAACATCCGTGCCGAGCGGCCGGTGCGGCGTTCCGCGCGCAATTCGGCCAACACGGCCCACGCTTCGTCGCCGAGCAGGCGGATAACGATTTCGCGATCGGAAAACGACGTGTAGTTGTAGGGAATTTCGCGCAGACGCGCTTCTGGATCGGCAGCCACCGTGGTGGCGGCGCCGTGCGGATCGAAAACTTGAGGTGCGTTCATGTTCGGACGACTCGGTAGGTCAACCGGGCGCGCTCATCGATGAGGCGTCGGCTGACGGCGCGCGTGGCGCGCAATGCTGGAAATCTTCTTGGGGAGCGAAGCACGACCGATGGCCAAACCCACACCGGTCGCTTCGCGGCACTCAGATATAGCTACACGATCGTGCGTGGCGGACGTGACGCTCCGCCGCGGGGCAAGACTCACGCGGGGCGGGCATCAAGTGGGCGATCCGAGGCTGCCAGTGCATCTTCCGATCCTTATTCCAAAATGGAATTCTACCGCATCATCCCACCACGCGTTGACGGCTGAAGTCGGAACAGCGGCGAGGGTTTAGGCACTTTCGGGGCGAATCGCAAGGGAGAGCCCACAGCCGGGATTCATCAACCGAACGGTCGGGCAGCATTGTGCGGCGCGGCGCCGTTGCGTCAGCCGAGGGCCTGAGCGTACACCGTTGGCGCTATCATTGACCCTTTCCCGTCTCACCAAGCGCTCCGCGCCACCCGCATGGCTTCCCACGACTACCTGAAAAAAACCCTGACCGCGCGCGTCTACGACGTGGCCCGCGAGACCGAACTCGAACGCGCACCGAATCTGTCGGCACGTCTGCGCAATCCGGTCTATCTGAAGCGCGAGGACAACCAGCCGGTGTTCTCGTTCAAGGTGCGCGGCGCGTACAACAAGATGGCGCATATTCCGGCCGAGGCGCTGGAGCGCGGCGTGATCACCGCATCGGCGGGCAATCATGCGCAGGGCGTGGCTTTGTCGGCGGCGCGTATGGGCGTGAAGGCGATCATCGTGGTGCCGGTGACTACGCCGCAGGTGAAGGTCGATGCGGTGCGCGCGCACGGCGGCCCGACCGTCGAGGTGGTGCAGTTCGGCGAATCGTATAGCGACGCCTATGGCCACGCGGTGAAGCTGCAGGAAGAGCGTGACCTGACCTTCGTGCATCCGTTCGATGATCCGTATGTGATCGCCGGCCAGGGCACGGTCGCGATGGAAATTCTCAGCCAGCATCAGGGGCCGATTCACGCGATCTTCGTGCCGATCGGCGGTGGTGGACTCGCGGCGGGCGTCGCCGCGTACGTGAAATCCGTGCGCCCCGAGATCAAGGTGATCGGCGTGCAAACCGATGATTCGTGCGCGATGGCCGCGTCGCTGAAAGCCGGCGAGCGGGTCACATTGAGCGAGGTCGGTCTGTTCTCGGACGGCACAGCGGTGAAGCTCGTTGGTGAAGAAACCTTCCGCCTGTGCAGGGAATATCTCGACGACGTGCTGCTCGTGAATACTGACGCGCTGTGCGCCGCGATCAAGGACGTCTTCCAGGACACCCGCAGCGTGCTGGAGCCCGCGGGCTCCCTGGCCGTCGCAGGAGCCAAGCAGTATGCGGAGCGCGAAGGCATCGAAAACCAGACGCTGATCGCGATCACGTCGGGCGCTAACATGAACTTCGACCGCATGCGCTTCGTGGCCGAGCGCGCCGAAGTCGGCGAAGCACGCGAAGCGGTGTTCGCCGTGACGATCCCCGAAGAGCGTGGCAGTTTCCGCCGTTTTTGCGAACTGCTGGGCACACGCAGCGTCACCGAATTCAACTACCGTATTGCGGATGCGAACTCCGCCCATATCTTCGTGGGCGTGCAGATCAGGAATCGCAGCGAGTCGGCACAGATCGCGGGCGCATTCGAAGCGCACGGCTTCGCCACCGTCGATCTGACTTTTGACGAACTCTCCAAGCAGCACATCCGCTACATGGTCGGCGGACGCTCGCCGCTCGCGCACGACGAACGTCTGTTCCGTTTCGAGTTTCCCGAGCGGCCGGGCGCGCTGATGAAATTCCTTTCGTCGATGGCCCCGAACTGGAATATCAGCCTGTTCCACTATCGGAACCAGGGCGCGGACTACAGCTCGATTCTGGTCGGCATCCAGGTGCCCGAAACCGAGAACGAGGCGTTCGACAAGTTTCTCGCCACGCTCGGCTATCCGAACTGGGAAGAGACGCAGAACCCGGTGTATCGCCTGTTTCTCGCTTGATTACTTAGGACCGCAACCCGCAGATGGCTCTTTCGCTTGTCGACAAACTGGTGGTGGCAATCTCGTCGCGCGCGCTGTTCGACTTCGAGGAAGAGAACCGCGTGTACGAGGAAGGCAATCTGCAGGCCTATGAAGCGTTGCAGCGCGACCGCCTGACCGTGCCCGCCAAGCCAGGCGTGGCGTTTCCGCTGATCCGCAAGCTGCTGGCCTTGAACACCGGCGGCCATCGCGTCGAAGTGGTAATTCTTTCGCGCAGTGATCCGATCAGCGGACTGCGTGCGTTCCATTCGTGCCGGGAACATGGGCTCGCCATCGAGCGCGGTGTGTTCACGCGCGGACGCGCGCCGTTCGGTTACCTGAAGCCGTTGAACGCGTCGCTGTTTCTGTCCGCGAATCAGCAGGACGTGCGCGATGCGCTCGCCGCTGGATTTCCCGCCGCGCGCGTCTTGCCCGAATCGGCGAAAATGGCGAGCAAGTATCCAGACGAAATCCGCATTGCCTTCGACGGCGACGCCGTGCTGTTTTCCGACGAAGCCGAGCGCGTGTTCCAGCAGGACGGCTTGCGCGCCTTCGTCGGCCACGAGATTCACAACAAGGATCTGCCGCTCGCGGACGGTCCGCTGAAGCCGCTGCTCGAAGCGCTGCACCGGCTGCAAAAACTCGCGGACGAAGCCGCGCCCATGCATATTCGTACGGCATTGGTCACGGCGCGTTCGGCGCCCGCGCATGAACGCGCGATCCGCACCTTGATGGCGTGGAACATCGAAATCGACGAAGCGATGTTCCTCGGCGGCCTCGACAAGAGCGCATTTCTGCGCGAATTCGAGCCGGACTTTTTCTTCGACGACCAAATTGGCCACTGCGAATCGGCCCGCGTCGTGACGGCGACGGGGCACGTGCTGAGTGGCATCGTGAACGCATCATGACACCCGAACAATCACCGCTGGGCAAGCCCTCCGCTTACACCGAACAATACGACGCTTCGCTGCTGTTTCCGATCGCGCGAAAACATGCGCGCGAGGCGATCGGCATCGGCGCGCAGTTGCCGTTCTTCGGCACGGACATCTGGAACGCGTACGAATTGTCGTGGCTGAATGCGCGCGGCAAGCCGGTGATCGCGGTGGCGACGTTCTTCGTGCCAGCCGATTCGCCGAATATCGTCGAGTCGAAGTCGTTCAAGCTCTATCTAGGCTCATTCGCGCAGACCGCGTTCGAGTCGATGGACGCGGTGCGCGACACGATCAAGCGCGATGTGTCCGCGTCATGCGGTGCGACCGTGTCCGTTCATCTGGCCGCGCCGTATGAGTTCGGCAAATTGAAGATGGAAGAGTTTGAAGGTTTGTCGCTGGATCGGCTGGATCTGGATACCGACATTTATCAGCCGGACGCGTCCTTGCTAAAAGCGGCGCTGGATGAAGCGCCGGTTGAAGAAACGGTGTTTTCCAACTTGCTGAAATCGAATTGTCCGGTGACGGGGCAGCCGGATTGGGGCAGCGTGCAGATTCATTACGTGGGCCCGCAAATCGATCACGCGGGTTTGCTGCGCTACATCATCTCGTATCGGAATCACACTGGTTTTCACGAGCAATGTGTCGAGAAGATTTTTCTCGATGTGCTGAAGGCTTGCAAGCCTGTGAAGCTTGCGGTGTATGCGCGTTATACGCGACGCGGTGGGCTGGATATCAATCCGTTCCGCACGAACTACAACTTGCCGATGCCGGATAATATGC
Source organism: Paraburkholderia aromaticivorans (assembly GCF_012689525.1). Classification (NCBI taxonomy): domain Bacteria; kingdom Pseudomonadati; phylum Pseudomonadota; class Betaproteobacteria; order Burkholderiales; family Burkholderiaceae; genus Paraburkholderia; species Paraburkholderia aromaticivorans. The sequence continues at coordinate 454,883 of NZ_CP051516.1, read as the reverse complement.
GGTTGGCGCGGCAGTAATCAGTGGGTTGTTCGCCGCCGCAATTTGATCGCGAATCCGCGGCGAACGAACCAGCTATATCTTCATTCAGGGTTAGGCCGTGGGCCTCTTATAAGCCACACAATCCACTTCAACCCGGCAATCGATCACCATCGAAGAAACGACACACGCGCGTGCCGGCGGATTTTCGCCAAAGTACTCGCGGAACACTTTGTTGAACGACGCGAAGTCACGCGGGTCATCCAGCCACACGCCGCAGCGGACCACATGTTCCGCGCCATAGCCGGCTTCCTTCAGGATCGCGAACACGTTCTGAATCGCCTTGTGCGATTGCTCGACGATGCCGCCATTGATCACTTCGCCGTTTTCCATCGGCGTCTGTCCGGACACGAACAGCCAGCCGTCCGCTTCGACTGCGCGTGAAAACGGCATATGCTGGCCGCCCGTTCCCTTCCCGCCTTCAACACCATATCGCTTCATCATCACACTCCTTAAAAAGTCCAGCACGCGTTCAGCAGAATCGCCGCGCGCGCCGCAATCAATCAGTTAATCATTCAGTCGAGCAAACAATCAGAACGCGCCGTGCGCGTCGCCCTTCGACGCCGCGCCACGCGCCACAAAGTGACCCGCGCGCTCACCCGTCACTTCACCATTGCGATACGTCAACACGCCGTTCACCCACACCGCGTCGATGCCGTCGGCGGCTTGTTGCGGGTTTTCGAACGTCGCCGCGTCGCGCACCTTGGCCGGGTCGAACAACACCAGGTCGGCGTGATAACCGATATGCACCTCGCCGCGCTGCGTGAGTCCAAAGCGACGCGCCGACAAACTGGTCATCTTGCGCACCGCCTCTTCGAGCGGCAGCAAGCCCGTGTCACGCGCGTAATGGCCGAGCACGCGCGGAAATGCGCCCCACAAGCGCGGATGCGGCAGCGGATCGTTCGGCAGCCCGTCTGAGCCGACCATGGTCGCGGGATGCGAGAGGATGCGCCGCACGTCCTCTTCGGACATGTTGTGGTACACCGCGCCCGCCGGTTGCAGGCGCTTGCCCGCTTCCTGCTGCGAGACGCCCCACTCCGCCGCAATCTCTTTCACGAGCTTGCCCGCCATCTCCGGATGCGGCTCCGACCACGTAATCGTGATGTCGATATCGCCCGTCACCTGCTTCACATCCAGCGTCGACGAACTGCGGTTGTACGGATAGCAATCGCAACCGATCGGCTGCAGGCGGCTCGCGCCTTCGAGCGACTTCAACACTTCTTCGCTGCGTCCCCAGTTCGACGGACCCGCGCACTTGAGATGCGAAATCACCACCGGCACGTGCGCGTGACGGCCCACGCGATACGCCTCGTCCATGGCGTCGAGAATCGCGTCGAATTCGGTGCGCATGTGCGTGGTGTACAGCGCGCCGGCTGCTGCGAGCGGTTCCGCCAACGCCATCACTTCTTCCGTCGGCGCCGCGAATGCCGAGCCGTACGCGAGCCCCGAACTCAGACCGAGCGCACCGTGGGCCAACGCTTCTTCGAGTTGCGCGCGCATGCCGTCGATTTCCTGCGGCGTCGCCGCACGGTCGAGCCGGTCCATCTGGTTGCTGCGCAACGCGGTGTGTCCGATCAACGCGCCGACGTTCACTGCCGGCCGCGCGGCGTTCACGGCTTCGACATACGCGGCGAAGGTCGGATACTGGAATGCGTCGCGCTCGCCGAGCAGATTCATCGGATCAGGCGGATCGCCTTTGAGCGCAACCGGCGACGCGCTGATGCCGCAATTGCCGACAATCACCGTCGTCACGCCTTGCGTGATCTTCGGCAGCATTTGCGGCGAGCGGATCACGTGCGTGTCATCGTGCGTGTGAACGTCGATGAAACCCGGCGCCAGCGCCCGGCCTTCGGCCTCGATCACTTCTTCGGCGAGCCAGTTCGACAGGTTGCCGATCGCGACGATGAGACCGTCACGAACCGCCACGTCGCGTTCGACAGGCGGCGCGCCCGTGCCGTCATACAGTTGCGCGCCGACGATCAGCGTGTCGGCGGCTTCGGGATGCGAATGCATGGATCAGTCTCCTAACGGTTGTCGATCGCCACCGCCGCGGTGCGTGTCGAGTGCATGCTTCATGCGGCGCAGCAATTCGCGGCTCTCGTCACCCTGACTGACGGCAAGTTCGGTGACGAGCACATCGAGCGCCATCATCATCGCGTAACGCGACGACGACGGCTTGTAAATGAAATCGGTTTCAAACGCGACGATCGGGATCACCCAGTCGGCCAGCCGCGCAAGCGGCGAAGCCGGCGCGGTCAGCGCAATCACGGTCGCGCCGTAGCTGCGCGCGATCTTGCAGTTCTCGACCATTTCGGGCACTCGCCCGGTAGTGGAAAGCGCGATCACCACGCATTCGCGCGACACAGTGCTGGCCACCATGCGTTGCAGCAAGCCGTCCTGATAGGTCGCGACAGGCCGGCCGAGGCGCACGAGCCGAAAACGCATCTCGTCCGCAAGCGCGGTCGAGCCGCCGCCCATGCCGAACACGTAGATCATGCGCGCGCCGCGCAGAGCGGCCGCCGCGTCACCGAGCGGCGCCTGGCGCAGCAATTGATGGTTATGCGCCAACGCAGTCTGCAATTCGTCGAACACGCGGGTCGCGATCGGCTCGGGCGCGTCGCTCGGGCCGCCGGCCTGCAGGAAGCGCTGACCGACGGCGGCCGCCTGCGCGAGCCGCAGTTTCAGCTCGCGCACGTCGCGGCAGCCCACCGCCTTGGCAAAGCGCGTCACGGTCGCGACGCTCACCTCGGCCTGCTGCGCGAGCGCGCCGATGCTGGCGCGCGAGGCGCCCGTCAGGTCGTCGAGAATCAGCGCGGCGACCTTGCGTTCAGCCGAGCGCAGTTCCGGCGCGCATTCGGCAATGCGCGCGACGATGTCGAAAGCCAGCGGTTCGGCGGTTAAGTTCATTGCAGACTGTGGGAGGCCGCGCGAAGGCTGACAATCCGCCTTCGACAAGCCGTGGTACTAAATAACATTTCTCCATCCATCGTACTTTCGGTAACATGGTAAAGTCAACTTTGATTCAATTTAACTGGACGATGGAGCAAGGAGACATGAAAGTTACAAACTATCAGGGCGCAACGATTGATCCTTATAGCAAGGGCTTAGGCATGGTTCCGGGCACCAGCATCCAACTCACGGATGCCCCGCGCCTCGAGTGGAACCTGCTGAACGAAGACGTGAGCCTGCCGGCCGCCGTGCTGTACGCGGACCGGGTGGAGCACAACCTCAAGTGGATGCAGGCATTCGTCGCGGAATACGGCGTCAAACTCGCGCCGCACGGCAAGACGACGATGGCCCCGCAGCTGTTTCGCCGTCAGCTCGAAAACGGCGCGTGGGGCATCACGCTCGCCACCGCGCATCAGGTGCGCGCGGCTTATCACGGCGGCGTCTCGCGCATTCTCATGGCCAACCAGCTGGTCGGCCGTCACAACATGATGATGGTCGCCGAGTTGCTGAGCGATCCGGATTTCGAATTCTTCTGTCTGGTCGATTCGGTCGAAGGCGTCGAGCAGTTGGGCGAGTTTTTCAAGTCGGTGAACAAACGGCTGCAAGTGCTGCTCGAACTCGGCGTGCCGGGCGGCCGCACGGGCGTGCGCGACGCGGTGCAGCGCAATGCGGTGCTCGAGGCGATTGCACGCTATCCGGACACGTTGAAGCTCGCCGGCGTCGAGTTGTATGAAGGCGTGCTCAAGGAAGAACAGGAAGTGCGCGAGTTCCTGCAAAGCGCGGTCGCGGTCACGCGCGAACTCGTCGAGCAAGGGCGGTTTGCGCGTACACCGGCGGTGTTGTCAGGCGCGGGTTCGGCCTGGTACGACGTGGTCGCGGAAGAATTCGTGAAGGCGTCGGAGACTGGCAAGGTCGAGGTCGTGTTGCGCCCCGGCTGCTATCTGACGCACGACGTCGGCATCTATCGCAAGGCGCAGACGGACATCTTCAAGCGGAATCCGGTCGCGAAGAAAATGGGCGAAGGGCTGCTTCCTGCGCTGCAATTGTGGGCGTATGTGCAGTCGATTCCCGAGCCGGATCGCGCGATCATCGGTCTCGGCAAACGTGATTCCGCATTCGATGCCGGCATGCCGGAAGCGGCGCGCCACTATCGTCCGGGCAACGAAGCGCCACGCGATATTGCGGCGAGCGAAGGCTGGGAGATTTTCGGCTTGATGGATCAGCATGCGTATCTGCGGATTCCGGCAGGCGCTGACCTGAAAGTGGGCGACATGATTGCGTTCGACATCTCGCATCCGTGCCTGACGTTCGACAAGTGGCGTCAGGTGTTGGTGGTCGACCCGGCGTATCGCGTGACGGAAGTGATCGAAACGTTCTTCTGATGGGTGTTGCGAACGGCGCGTTCTCAGGCAACGGGGCGCGCCTTTTGTGGTGTTGCGGAACGCGTGGTTTTTCGCGCCGCTCCGCCGAGCTGAATATGCTCAGCCGCGTCTCAGCCGCATCCAGCAAGTCACGGCTGACGCGGCGCTTCGCTGCCCACTGTCTCGGGCGTCTGAGCGGCAACCTCGCCGGCTGCTCCCGCTGCGTTAGCCGTCGCCGCCACTTCGCTGATCCTCGCCTCCAGCATCTTCAACGCACCCGACAATGCGCTCAGCGCTTCGTCCGGCAGCACGGCGATCGTGTTGTGCAGAAACGCGTTGCGACGCGGCAAGCTGGCTTCAGTCGCCGACTGCCCCGCTTCGGTCAGCCGCACATTGGTCACGCGGTTGTCGCGCGTATCCATGCTGCGAGCAATCCAGCCCAAACTTTCCAGCGTTTTCAACTGCCGTGTCAGCGCGCCCGGATCGACGCGCAAGCGCTCCACCAGCCGCTTCTGCGACGATTCTCCGGCCTGGTCGTGCAGCGCGAGCAGAATGCGCCAGCGCGGCAACGGATGGCCGACGTGCGCCTCGAAGGCCGACATGAACGCCCGATATGTGCGGCCGAATTGCTGCATGACGGCGACGCGGTCCTGTTCTTCCATGATCTGTCTGTAAAACGGTAAGTCTAAAAATCAATCCGCGTGAATCACGGGCTCGAGCTTGCGCTGGAGTTTGATCAGCGGCACTCGGCGGCTTTGCCACACCGATACCACGGCGATGATCGCCGCCATCGCGAGACCCAGATGAATCGCGGCCACGAGCGATTCACGCGCGCTCTCAAGCAGCATCGCGCCGTTATGGCCCGCATGCGTCAACTGGCCGAGCAAGGTGGCTTGCGCGTCGCGATTGATGAGGATCTGCGGGTCGCCGAGATCGGCGAACCACTGCGAAGCGTGGTTGTTGTCCAAGGCGCTGCGCACGCCGCTCGCGTACATGTGGCTGACCAGCGTGCCGGTGAGCGCGGTGCCCACCATGCCGCCGATCATCCGCAGCGACTGCAGCAGCGCCGTGGCGATACCGAGGTGTTCGCGGCCTGCGGTTTGCTGCGCGAAGATCGTCAGGTTCGGCATCACGAAACCGAGTCCCAATCCGCCGATCACCATGAATGACATCAGCAGCCATTGCGGCATGGCCCGCGTCGCGACAACCACGCCCAGGCACGCCAGCGCGAACAGCGAGAAACCGATATACAGCATCAGATTCGGATTGCGCACGCGTGAGACGATGCGCCCATTGGCGATACTGCCGACCGTGATGAACACGACCAACGGCGTGATGACAAGCCCCGCTTCTTTCGGCGACATGCCAAAGCCACCCTGGAACAGCAACGGTGCATAGAACAGCAACGAGAACATCGAAAAGCCACCCAGCACGGCGAGCGTGAAGAGCGCGGCGAGACTGCGGTTGCGGAACATGTCGACCGGCAGGATCGCCGTCGGGCAGCGCTTTTCCCACTGCCACAACGCGTAAGCCGACGCGACGCTCAGCGCGAGCAACGCGGCCGCGCTCAAGGTCACGCCATGCTTCGGCAGCAACTCGACAAACAGTTGCAGCGAGCCGAGCGCCACGGCAATCAGCACGGCGCCGGGCCAGTCGAGCCGCATCTTGCCTTCATGCTCGACATGACGCAGATGCGGCAAGAAGCGCCAGACAAAAAACAGCGAGAGCAGACCAACCGGCAGGTTCACATAGAAAACCGAGCGCCAGCCGTAATACTGCGTGAGGAAACCGCCGAGCGACGGCCCCACCGCGTTTGCAATACCGAACGCCGAACTCATCAGTACTTGCCAGCGCAGACGCACGACCGAGTCGGGAAACAGATCAGGAATGCACGCGAATGCCGTGCCGACCAGCATGCCGCCGCCAATGCCCTGCAAGCCGCGCGCGAGCACGAGGAACAGCATGTTGTTGGCCGCGCCGCACAGCACCGAGGCAGCGGTGAAGACGACAATCGACGCGATCACGAACGGCTTGCGCCCGTAGTAATCGCCAAGCCGGCCGAAAATTGGCACGGTGATCACCGAGGTCAGCAGATACGACGTGGCGACCCACGCGTACAACTCGAAACCCTTGAGTTCGGCGACGATCGTGGGCAACGCGGTGCCGACCACGGTCTGGTCGAGTGCGACCAGCATCGTGACGAAGGAGATACCGAGCATCGCCAGAAGCGATTCGCGGAACGGTAAAACTTGCCCACTCGAGTGGTGGGCCGCAGTATGGACAGCCATTTTTGATGGAGCAACAGTTGACATGTCAAACGATTGGGAATCATACCACGCAGTGACGCTCTAAGCGGGACAAGCCGCTGCGGTTAGCCGCACCGGCAATCGACTGAAGAATGGATATCACATGACGCCAGGGAGGCACATGGAGCCGAGTTCGCTCGCAACACAATCGTTATCGGACGACGACCTGAAGGCGCTACGCCACGCGAAACACGAACTGGAGAGCCCCGCTCTGGCGATGAAGCTGGCAAGCATCGTTGGCGCGCCGCTGGAGAAACTGCTCTCGCGCATGCCGGCGTTCGCCAACGAAAAAGTCACCGACGCGACGGAGTTGGCCCTGCGCAAGTGTCTGTCGATCGCGCTGCGCACGCTGGGGCGGCAGGACGGCGCGACGCCGCTGGCGGTGCCCGACAAGCCGAGCAACTTGCTGCACAAGTTTGCCGTGGCGACCACCGGCGCGGCCGGCGGCGCATTCGGACTGTTCGCGCTGCCCGTCGAGTTGCCGGTCACGACCACGCTGATGTTCCGCTCGATCTGCGATATCGCGCGCAGCGAGGGCGAGGATCTGACGTCGATCGACACGCAGCTGCAATGTCTGACGGTGCTCGGCATGGGCGGCACGTCGAAAGCCGACGACGACGCCGACTACGGCTACTTCATCATGCGCGGCGCGCTCGCGCAGGCGGTGTCGAAAGCGTCATCCGAAATCGCCACCAAGGGCTTCACCGCGCACGGCTCCGCGGCCTTGTTGCGCCTGCTCAACACGATCGCCGCGCGCTTCTCCGTGCAGGTGAGCGAACAGATCGCCGCGAAGTCGATTCCGGCGATCGGCGCGGTGCTCGGCGCGATGGTCAATACGGTTTTCATCGACCACTTCCAGCAGGTCGCGCACGGCCACTTCACCGTGCGCCGGCTGGAACGGCAGTACGGCCAGGCTTCGGTCGAGGCGGCCTATCAGACGATCGACATCGCGCTCGACGGCTGAGTCGCGCGGCCTGTCACGCGCCGCACGAAGGCGGCGGCGCGGTCGAGCGCGCGATTTCCCTCGGGGATGAACGGTGCGAAGATCGGCCAGACGTGCGGCATCTTGTTCCACACCTCGAGATCGCAGTCGACGCCCGCCGCGCGCGCGTTGTCGGCCACGCGCCGCGAGTCGTCGAGCAATACCTCGGTGCTGCCAGCCATGATGAAGAGCGGCGGCAAGCCGTGCAGGTCGGCATAGACCGGAGAAGCGTAGGGATGCGTGGCCGGCGTGTCGCCGAGATAGACTTTCCCCGCCAGGGCGATCGCCGTGCCGCTGAACATGGGATCGAGACCGTCGTTGGTGCGGATGCTGGCGCCGGTCGCGGCCAGATCGGTCCACGGCGAGAACAGCAGGCCGCCTGCCGGCATGGGATCGCCCGCGTCGCGCAGCGCCACCAGCGTGGCGAGCGCAAGACCGCCGCCCGCTGAATCGCCCGCTATGACAATCGACTCCGGCGCGATACCGTCGGCGATCAACTGACGGTAGGCCGCGACCGCGTCGTCGAGCGCCGCCGGAAAGCGGTGCTCGGGCGCGAGACGGTAGTCGAGGGAAAAAACCGGTGCATCGGCGCGCGTCGCCAGACCGAACACGATCGAACGATGCGTACGCGGTGAACAGAAGTAATAGCCACCGCCGTGGCAATACAGGACGGTCGGTCCGGCGCGTGTGGCTGGCGCACGGTCGACGCGCTCGATCCACTCGCCGCGCAACGGCGTGTCGTCCGCGCCGTAGAGCTCACGCAGACGCCAGCCGCCCGGCAGCCGCGGCGACCAGACGCGCTTAGCGGTCAGCGCGCGCGCTCTTTCGACATTGATGCGTGCCTTGAGGGTTTCCGGTCGAAACTGCCTACGCAGGTACCAGCACGCGAGTGTGCTTTGCCAACTCATCGGGACACGCTCCTTCGATTGTGTCCTGTCATGTTACGTGCGTTCGCTGCTGCGTCGGTGGATGGCGGCTTCTAATCTCAAAAACGCCCGCACCGCCGGGTAAGGCTTTCCGCTCGCCTAGTTCGCGGGCAAAACCTGCCCGCGAATTTCACCCATCGGGTTCTGTGCAGTATGGACGTTGAAGTACCACTGCCCCGCCATCAGATCCGTCACCTGCTGTTCGGTCAGCGCCGCCGAGCCTTTGATCGGGCTGGCGAGCGCGCCCTTGTCGATCGGCACCTGAATCTTGGCGTTCTGGCCTACTGGCGCGGGTCCGTGGAAATGCGCGGCGGTTGCCGGGCCGCTCAAGCCTTCATAGGTGACCGTCCATTGCAGGGATTTCGTCGACGTGTCGAAGGTGGCGTCCAACATGCCGTGCCCGTGGCTGACGCGAGGCGGCACTTCGCTCGAAGGCTCGAGATCCGCCTTCAGCGCCACCGTATCCGCGAAGGCGACACCCGACGCCAACGCCCACAACACCACTGCAAGATTCACTTTTCGAAGCGCAATCATGGTCTTCTCCGGACTTGATGCACCGCCGCACCGACACTCGGCCGCGCGCGAAGCCACCACATACTAGTGCAAATCCGTCGAATCTGTTTGTGCTGGAGCGCGCATGGCCGTCGCGCGTTTTTAGGTCAGTTACTTGCGCGCACTGCACGCGCCTCCGGGCGACCGAAACACGCGGCGACTTTGTAGTTGTCCGTAGCAATTCCCGACGTGTTCCGACACACAAACGTGCTCGCGATTTCGCTCCGAACGCGTCCCGGCGACGTTTTTATCGATTTCCTCAAACAGTTAATTGCGGATTTTGTAATGAATGAATCGCAATATCCCGGTTATGCTTCTGCTTGCGAGAAGTGACTCCTTCATCGAGGGAAGTCTCCAAATCTTTAACGCGGCTTCGGCCGCGTTTTTTTTCGTCTGTTTGGTCTGTTTGTCGCGCTCTCGTCCACAGAGGCGCCCTCGCTTAAATGCACTCACATGTGCGGGCGCGGCACCTTATACGAGCAAGGCGGCCTGCTGCTCGATTCCGTCAAGCATGGCATTGCACTTGTCGATTAACAACATTCCATCGTCGCGCACGCGTTCCGGCGGTTTGACGGTGATTTCGCGGTGATAGTCTTCAAGTGCCTTGAGTAGCGGTGGATATTGCAGAACGCTCGCCGCCCCCGCCACGCGATGAAGCCACTCGCGCACACGTTCCACCTCGATACGTTCGGACTCCACGCGCTCGAGCAACGGCGACAATGACTGCACGTCCTCGCGCACGGACGACACGAACGAGTCGAGCAGGGCCTTGACGGTCGATTCGCTGCCCCACAGTTGTGTCATGTGCCCGAGGTCGACCGGCACGAACGGCTCTGCGCCGCCATGCACATCCGGCACGGCGACTGCCGGCGTGCTGACGGCCTCCGAAGGCGCGGCTTGCCACGCGCTGTCGGCGCCGAACCAACGGCTCAAATAATCGCGCAGCGTGGCGAGCCGGGTCGGCTTCACGAGGCTATCGTCCATGCCCGCGTCACGGCACAGATTCAGATCTTCGGGCGCGGTGTTCGCCGTGATACCCAGAATGGGCAGGCGATAAGCGCCGCCCTGCTCGCTTTCACGAATACGCCGCGTGAGTTCGTAACCGGACACGTTCGGCATGTGGCAATCCGTGATCAGACACCCGTAACTCGTGTGCTCCAGCGCGGTCAGCGCCTCGGCGCCGTCGTTCGCCACGTCGCAGGCAAAACCGAGCAACGCGAGCTGGTGACGGATCAGCTCCTGATTGACCGGATGATCTTCTGCGACGAGGATCAGCCGGCCACTGGCGATAGCCCGCTCACGATCCGGAGGCGAAGCGCCGACTTCGGGCGTACGCGGCATACCCGCCGAGCGCGGCGCCACCGACGGCAGCCCCGTCATCGCAGCGGCACACGCGGCGCCGAGGCCGCGCCACGAAATGGGATTGATGCTGACGCGCACGTTGTCGTCGAGAATGCGGTAGCCCGTCGGCTTCGGCTTCTCGGTCAGACAGATGACGCGCGTGCGCGGCCTGATGTCCGCCGGCAAGGTCACATCTTCATTAACGAACAGCAAATCCACGTCGGCCAGTGCGGTGCGATCGCGCAATTCCGGCGCGCCAGGTGAAACACGGCGCAACTTGAGGCCAAGCGCCTCGCCGAAGTGCATCAGTGCCTGAGCAATGCGCGCGTCGCTGGTTGCCACGATTCCGCGCTTACCGCGCAAGCCATTGACGCAATATTGCTGAGTCTCGACGGGCATGGCGAGCCGCACGGTCATGCGCGTGCCACGACCCGGTTCGCTGTTTAACGTGAGCGAACCGTTCATCAGGTCGATCAGCTTCCGGCAGATCGTCAAGCCGAGGCCCGTGCCGCCAAAACGGCGTGTGGTGGACGATTCCGCCTGCACGAACGGCTCGAACAACTTAGCCTGCCCCTCCGGCGCAATACCGATGCCGGTGTCCTCGACGATCATTTCGAGCGTCTGAATGCCGTCGTTCTGCGCGACGGCAGACACACACACGTCGACCTCGCCTTGCGGCGTGAACTTGATGGCATTGCCGAGCAGGTTGAACAGAATCTGCCGCAATCGGACACTGTCGCCTCGCAGGGTGGCGGCGACGTCCGGCCCGATATCCACGCGCACTTTCAGGCCCTTTTCATGGGCGCGGCCAGCCAACAGGCCGACAGCGTTGTCCACCAGTTCACGTATATCGATGGCTTCGGCCTCGATGGTCAGCCGTCCCGCTTCAATTTTCGAATAGTCGAGCAAGTCGTCGAGGATCTGCAGCAGTGCGCCCGCCGACTCATGAATCATGCCCAGCATTTCGCCCTGGTCCGCGTTGAGCGGCGTGCGCTCCAGCACTTCCACGAGACCGAGCACGCCATTCATCGGCGTGCGGATTTCATGGCTCATCATGGCAAAGAAGTCGTCTTTGGCACGCGAGGCCGCTTCGGCAAGGTCGCGCGCTCGCGCAAGCTCGTCGGAGCGCGCGTGCTCCACGCTGGCGTCCACCCAGTAACCGCCCCAGACGACGCTTCCATCCGATTCGCGGCGCGGTACCAGTTCGGCTCGCGCCCATTTGATGTCCTGGTCGCCTGCGAAACGGAACTCCATGTTCACCGGCGTTTCGCAGTGCGCCGAGCGCTCGAGTTCAGCCAGCACGAACGCCCTATCCTCCTCGCACACGCGCTGGAAATCGACGTGATCGCTGCTGCTCTGCGAACCGTCTCGCACACCCAGCAGATGACGCTTGTCGCCGCCGATATACGGAAACGAATACGCGCCATCCGCGGTGCGGCGAAGTTGAAACACCACGGCCGGAAGTGAGCGCGTCACGTCGAAGAGGCGCCGCTCGGTTTCGCGCGCGCGCATTTCGGCGCGCCGGATATCAGTGATATCGACCATCGTGCCGAGCACGCAAGCCGGTTGACCGTCACTGCCGCGGCAGATACGGGTCCAGAAAAGGCCATGCCGCATGTTGCCCGCGCCGCGCTCGAACTGCAACTCCACCTGCGCAGCCTCGCCGCCGTTCAGCATCTTGCGTGTGATCTCGTCAAGGATGCGACTATTGGCCTCGCCCCATGTTCGCACCTCCAAGGTGGTTCGTCCGACGATCGCCTCGCGGCCCAATCCGCAGGCTTGCTCATAGGCTTCGTTGACTGCGATATAACGGCCATCGAGATCCTTGGCGACGAGCGGATAGGGCACCGTCTTCATCAAGGTTTCCTGGAAGTTCAGTTGCAGTTCCAGTTCCGCTTCCGTTTTCTTGCGCAGCCTGACTTCCCGTTGCAGCAACAGATAGCCGCGCAGGGTGATCAGCAGCACGACGCCGATGCCGATCAGCACCGGCAGCAGACGCACCGCGGTCACGCTCCACATGCCGGCGCCCGGTGCATTGCCGGTAACCCACTTCTGCCGGATGCGTTGCTTTTCCGCAGGCGGCATAGCCAGCAACGCACGGTCGATCAACCCCGCGAGTGGGCTCAGGTCCGGGCGTACGGCAAAGTCGAGCGCGTCGGAATCGCCAACCGCGCCGAGGATCTTGAGGACGCCGCCGTACCGTTGCTTGAGCACGATATCGACGGCGGCCACGTTCCCCACCAGAACGTCCGCCTCGCCGGACTCAACCATCTTCAGCGCGTCGTCGAGACTGGGCGCGACCACGACGTGGCCCGCCGGAATTCGCTGGAATGCGAGCGTAACCGAACCGGCAACATGCGACGAAACGACGATGCGGCGTGACGCAAAATCACTCAGCGAGCGAGCCGCAGGTTCGTCCTCTCGGCCGACGAGCACCAGCGGGTAGCTCTCATATGCGCTGGTGTGCAGTGCCTTCGTGAGGCGCGGATCGTGGCTGGAAGCAGTGGCGAGGATCGCGAGTTCACCGCGCCGAAATGCTTCGATCGTGGCGGCCCAGTCAGCCGTGCTGGCACGATTGAACACGACGCCGAGCGTGCGGCTCAGATACGTCAGATAGTCGGCGGCAATGCCCGCGGGCCGGCCGGAACCGTCGACGTAACTGAAGGGCGCCCAACTGTTATCGAAACCAACCTGCAACGGCGGCAGCGAACGAAGCCAGGCCTGCTCTTGCGGCGTCAGCGCGAGACGCGGCGCGGCGGGCACAGGCTTCGCGTCGAAGTTGCCGGATAGCCAGCGCATCCGAATCGCCGCCTCGTCTGCCGGGTTCATCGACGCGAGCGCCTGATCGAGTTGGTCTCGCAGTGCAGTCTGGTTCCGGGGCACCCCGAAGCGCAAATTGGAGGTATTGGTGTTCTCCTCGAAGGCCACTCGCAAGCCACGAAACTCGTCGGTGGACAATGCATATTGCACGGCAGTAGTGAAGCCGAGATAAACATCGGCGTCGCCCCGGATCACGGCGGCGAGTGCGTCGCGCGTGGTGGAAAACGTGATGATCTGGGCGCGTGGGAAGCGCTCGCGTGTCACACGCTCGAGCGCAAAACCTTTTTCTAGCGCGATGCGCGCGCCCGCCAACTGGGCGGGACTTCCATAACTGTTACTGTCCCGGCGTACCACGACCGACGAGGAAGAGCGGAAATAAGGCGCGGTGAAACTCAAGCACCGCTCGCGCTCGGGTGTGCGGGCAAGGCTCATCATCAGATCGACTCGTCCGGCGCATGCGGCGGCAAGCAGTTGCGGCATGTCCGGGAACGCCTTGGCTTCGATGACCACGTTCGGCCCGACGAGGGTCCGCAGATAGTCGACGCTCATGCCCGTGAGTTGACCGTCTTGCAGCGCGTCGAACGGCAGCCAACTGTTAGCGAGAACGCCGACGGTCAGTTTCGCGGGAAAATTGGCAACAACCTGCGTGTTCGAGCGATTGTCGAACGATTGGGCAACTGCGGTTGTTTGCGCGGCGACAAATAAGAACCATGCCAGTAGACACAGCGAGAGGCGTTCAAGCGCACGCCTCATTGCAACGCCCGGCACGAAATTGACGGCAGACACGATGATGGCACCGGGCGACACTCAGGCAACTTCGCCGCGCCCGTCGGCGAGCGTAGCGGCGGCGTCAGCCTTGCCGTGCAGAAACGAGAACAGCGCCCCAGCCATGACACCGCCCGACAGAGGTGCAGCCCAGAACAGCCAAAGCTGGTCCAGCGCCCAGTCGCCGACGAACAGCGCCTGGGCCGTGGAGCGGGCGGGATTGACCGAACCGTTGGTCACCGGAATCGACACCAGATAGACCAGCACCAGGCAGGCGCCGACGACCAGCGGCGCGATCGGCGCCATGTCTCGCCTGCGGGCGATCAACAGGCTTGCCATGACGAAACCGAAGGCCAGCACAAACTCGATGGCCAGCGCTGAATGCATCTGATAGTCGGCAGGAGAATGGTCGCCGAAGCCATTTGCCGCGAACTCGCTCGCGCCCAGATCGAACCCGGGACGCCCGCCCGCCACGTAAAGCAGTAGCGCGGCGGCAACGATCGCACCGAGAATCTGCGACGCAATATAGGGGAGCAGATCCCTGACCGGAAAGCGTTGCGCGACCGTGAAGCCTACGGTGACAGCGGGATTGAAATGACCACCCGACACGCCGCCGAAGCAGTAGGTGGCCGTAGCGAGGGCGAGGCCGAATGCCAGCGCCACTTCCAGCACACCGCCTGCCTGCTGGATCGCACCGACGTTCAACACGATGCTGCCGCAGCCGACGAACACCAGCCACGCCGTTCCGACACCCTCGACCAACAACCGCTTACCTAACGCATCCATGCCGCCTCCTGGTTCTGTCCGCCAGGCAGACGGCATTGCACGATTGCCGCCTCAAATCTGCCTGTATTCTCACGGCCCGGGCATCGGTCAGCTTGACGAAACGACTGCTTTCATCAGGAGAGCACGGAATAAAGCCGTAGTGAATTCAGAACTATGAGACGGCAACGTCCCGCAACCAATCAGAAGACTCCTAAATTCCTGGTTCTCCAAAATCATCTGCCGACGGCGCAATGCAATATGCCCACCGGATATCAGATCAGGTCAATCCGATCTGCCGCGCATAATCGATCAGGTCGGCTTCCGTTTCCAGCCCGAGCTTGCGCATCGCACTACGTTTTTGCGTACTGATGGTCTTGCCGCTGCGCTGCAAACGCACCGCGATCTCATGGACGGCGCGACCTTGCACATAGAGTTGGAAAACTTCCCACTCGCGTGCGCTCAGCATGCCGGCGCGCAGTTGCGGCGGCGCGTCAGCCGCTTCCATCGCAACCCGCGCGTGTTCCGACAGATAGACGCGCCCGGCAAGAGCGGCCTCGATCGCGTCGATCAATGCTGTGACCGTCTCGCGTTTATCAACGATTCCGCCTACGCCGATATGCAAAAGACCGAACAGCATGTGCGCATGGCAGATCATGGTGAGGACGACGACGCAAGGATGCGACTGGCCCCGCAACAGGCGGCGCAGAAACGATACCGCGTTGCTGCCGCCATGAATGCCCGGCATATTGATATCGGAAACGACGACGTCGCACGCGCAGGCGTCGAGCAATTCCGCCAGTCCGTGGGTGTCGGCCGCTTCGCCGACACATTCGATGTGCGGCGCGGCTTGCAACACGCGCTTGACGCCGACGCGAACGCAGTCGTGATCGTCTGCGATGATGACGCGGATCTTCTGTCTCATTTTCTATTGTCTTATCGATTGGCATGCCCTGAACACGGTGTGCTTCCCCGGGCGATGCCAACACATCTTCTATTCGTCGCGCGACGGCGCGACACGTCACTGACTTATCACCGGCTCATCACCGCTTCGGTATGCGCTCCTCAGGAATCACACCGTACTCGACGGCGAAACGAAACAGCTCCGCGTCGCTGTGCAGGGCGAGCTTGCGCATGGCCGTGCACTTCTGCGCGCTGATCGTTTTGACGCTGCGCTCCAAACGCGCGGCGATCTCAGTCACGCCGTACCCTGACGCATACTGGGTGAACACCTCGAGTTCGCGGCGCGAGAGAATCTTCCGGACATAATCGAGCCGCTGGGTCGCCGTTGCGTCGGCGATCAATGCGCGCACCGCGGGGCCGACATAGCACTCGCGTGCCAGCGCCGTGATGACGGCCACGTGAATCAGGTCGATCCGGTCTCGCTTGCTCACCAGTCCCTCGACGCCGAGCGAAATTACCTTTTGAAGTTCGACCGCCTCGGTTTCCATGGTGAGCACGACGAGCGCGATGCCGGGGTACCGCGTCTTGAACTGCCTGACGACTTCCAGTCCGCTGCCATCCGAACCGCCCGGCATGTAGAGGTCCATGAGCACCAGGTCGCATGAACCGCGATCGATTTCCGCGAAGAGTTCGGTGGCGTCGGCTGCACGGCCGACGATTTCCATATTCGGATAGCCGCTCATCAGGTTTTCGATCGCCAGCAGCACCAGTGGATGATCGTCCGCGATGATGGCGCGAACGGGTCTGCTTACCTCAGCGGTGTCGCGCATCTTCTATTTCTCCTCCGTACCTAAATTGACTGCCGCCCTCGTCGAACAAATCAGCTCTTCTCGCGATCATTAAATATTTCTCCGAGAATAAACATAAGATCGCTCCGAAACAACCTCAGTTAATTAAAAAAATAAATTGCTTAGATATGCCATTAAAAATTAAGAATCCCATAAGCGCGCACGTAAGAGAAAAGACCGGGATCGTTCGTGACGCCGAGCTTGGCCATCGCCTCGCGTTTTTGCCGCGTGACCGTGCGGCGATCGCAGCCGAGCGCTGCCGCAATGTCCGAGATCGACTGGCCACTTACCAGCAGCCTGACGACCTCAACTTGTTTGCCCGTCAAACGCGGCGCCGGCGGTCGCTCACACTCGAGTTCCTGCGGATGCGCTAGCGCTTCGATGATGGAACGGCCGAGGTACGCCTGACCCTGTCGAGCCGCCACGATCGCCTGCCAGAGCTCGTCCATCGACTCCGCCTTGCCGACCATGCTTACGGCGCCATCCGACACAATGGCGCGAAGGATCGCGGGGTTTGTCAGAGTTGTCATCACCACGACGCGCAATTGCGGCCAGCCACTGCGGATTCGTCGCACGAGATTAAGTCCGTCGTCGACGGCGAATGAATGTTCCGGCATCGCGAGATCGGTGACGAGCACATCACAGGGCGTGCTCCGTAGGCGTTCGATCAGCGAAACAGGATTCGTCGCCTCATCGACGACGGTGACGCCGGTCTGCATTTCCAGTGCGGCGCGGATGCCAAGGAGAACGAATGGATGATCGTCCGCCAGGATAATTCGAAGATTCACCATGATTTTCTCTCGTTTGTTGTAGGAGTGAATGCGCATACGCAGAAAAATCTGAACGACTTTACGTCTGCTTTAACGGCCCCTCGACAACGCACAGCGCGCCAAGGCAGCCATAAAATCACCGCTACAACTCCTCGAAAATCGGAGTGCTCCGAATCCTGCAGAGAAACTAATAGTCCATTGCGGATCTATCAGAAAAAGAAAACTTAATTACGCGAAATGAATATTTCGACTTTTTTGAGCGGCGCATTTTTCGGCGGAAATCCAGCGAGTCGACTACTCGCCGCTGAAGTTCCGACGCGCCGCCTCGCCCAACCGCTTGAGAAACCCGCCGCGCCCGCCCTTAGCATTGCCAACAACGGGCGCTGCGGTTCATCAAGTTGCGTCGCAAGCGCGCGCCGTCCTCACCTTGGCTTCATGCGCCGCGCGCGGGAACACCGGTAACGCGATCAATGCGCATACGCTGGCCACGGCCCACACCATCGGCCACGAGCCTACCGACAACAGCGGCGGAATCGCCAGCGGCGTCACAAATAGCGTGAGAAACACACAGGTGTTGCCGATCGCCAGCGCGGTGCCCGCGCGGTTCGTCCCTGCGAGCGTGGCGAGTTCCGTGAAGGCCACGCCGTGCCATGCGGACGCGCTCACGCCGCCCACCACGACCATCAGCGCGAATACCGCCGTCATCGCCGTGTGATGCATGCCGGCGAGACCCGTCAGCAGCGCGAGCGAAGCGAACAGCACCGCCGTCAGCAGACTACAGGCGCGCATGTAGGCCCGGCGATTGCCGCGCCGGTCGGTCCAACCGCCGCTCCAGACCCGCGCGATCGCAGCACCCGTTTGAACCGCGGCCATCGTCACGCTGATCGCCAGCACGCCGGCGCGGCTGAAATCGTGAAGAAACACGGTCCCGAACGTTACAACGGCGAGTTGCGGCACGCACAGCGCGCCGGCGCCGAGCGCCACGCGCCAGATGCCGATGTCGCGCAACGGCGAGACCTTGGCGGGCACGCCGGCTGCCGCCGCCGTGTCACGGACTTCACGGGCGCCGTCCGCCTCGGCATGAGAAGGTTCGTGCAGCCAGCGCCACGCGAACGCGGCAGTGATCGCGCAGGCGAGCGCCAGCACGCTATAGGCGCTCGCGAAGCCGAAGCGCGACGCGAGCAGCGGCAGCAGCAATGCGCCAAGGCCGCCGCCCGCGGGCACGGCGGTCTGGCGAATACTCATGGCCAGGCCGCGCTCACCCTCGCGAAACCAGGCCATCACCGCGCGACCGCTCGAACCGTTGACGCTGCCGCCGAGCAGTCCGACCAGCAACAGGCCGAGCGCGAGCATCGTCACGCTCGGCACGTGCGCACCGGACGGCACGACGAACAGCGCCAGTCCGGCCAGCGCGGCCGCGGTCGAAAGCAGTCCGAGCAGCAGGACGCGCCGGTCGCCCCAGCGGTCGGTCAGCAGCCCCCACGGCAATTCGCTGACCGCGATACCGAGGCCAAGCATGCCAAGCACGAGGCCCAACCCGTCATTGCCCAGGTGATACCCCGAGCGCAAGAAAACCGCTGTCGTCGGAATCCCCGAGAACGCTGCCGAAAAACTCGCGTTCGCGGCGAACCCGACGCCCAGCACTTTCCATCGATGACTTGCCGTTCGCCCGCCGGATAACCCTAAGCCCGTAATTGATTCGCTTCCCATGACACCCTCCGCAAAGAATCTGGGGGTATCCTACGGCTGAGGCTTCCATCGGAAAAGCCGGAAATTCAGATAACTTCCATCGGATATACCGAATCATGAGCCAACGTGGATTTGACCTGACGCAGTTGCGGACCTTCGTCGCCGTCGCCGAATCGGGCAGCGTCTCGGCGGGCGCGGAGCGGGTATTCCTGTCGCAGTCCTCGGTCAGCGAGCAATTGAAGAAACTGGAGGAGCGCGCCGGCCAGCCGCTGTTCGTCCGCAGCAAACAGGGCGTGAGCGCCACGCCGGCCGGCAGCCGGCTGCTCGACCACGCGCGGCGCATCATCGCAATGAGCGAAGCCGCGTTCGAAGACCTGCAAGGCCGCTCGCTCGACGGCGAGTTGCGCATCGCCATCACGGACTACTACCGTCCGCACGACATCGCGCGCATTCTCAAAACGTTCTCGGAACAGCACCCGCGCCTGAAACTGCACGTCACTGTGCTGCCGAGCGCGGTGATCGACAGCAATGCGGGCGACGATGCGTCGTTCGACATCGGGCTCTCGCTGCGGCTCGTCACGGACAATACGCGCGCTGCAGGCCGGCGCACGGGCGCGCAAAGCACGGTTGTGCGGCGCGAAAAACTGCTGTGGGTCAGCGCGGCCGATTCAGGTCCGCGGCCGGCCACGCCCTATCCACTCGTGTTGCTGCCGTCGAGCTGCCAGTTGCAGCGCTTCGTTGTAAAGCTGCTGGACGAGCACAAAGTGCCGTATGTGGTGTCGCACTCCGCATCAGGCGTCGCCGGCTTGCAACTCGCGCTGAAGGCCGGGCTCGGCATTTCCTGCCTGAACGAATCGTCGATTGGCGGCGGTGTCGTGGCCTGTCCGGCGAGCGTGGGCTTGCCCGCGTTGCCCGCCGTCGAGTTTCATCTGTTGCCTGGGCGAATCGGCGAAACCGAACTCGTCAGCAATGCTCGCACGGCCTTGATGGCGCTTTTCCGTTGACTCATGGACGATGGGCTCACGCCGTCTCGCAGAAGCCCGCGGCTCATCATCAAACAATCACATTCGCGCGATAACGTCGGCGGACGGGCGAACCGCACTGGAAATGTTGAAAGCCCTCTACTCGACGCCTATCATGATCAGGTGTCCCGTCGAATGAGCTTTGTTTGCTATTGACGCGTCGACTGAATTCCTGCAACCTCGTACGCGCTGCTGAACGTTTCAAGCGTTAATTCGCGCAGCCCGAAGCCGCCACCCGCCGGCGCATTCAGGCCGATCATTGTTTTTAGCAAAGCAATCGCATCGCCGTAGCAAATGATCACTCGCCGTCCAGAATAAGTCCGTTCCGATTTGCTGTTCTTGCCGTCGTTATACAAGAAAAATACCGGCAGAGTTGACATAGGTCATCTGTCGGCTTCGCAAGCGAATCCACGTGCGAATGCGCGAGAGATAATCGAGAACAAAGAACGTTCCCCAATCGAGGCCTGGCGTGCATCGTCGAACTATCGGATCGTCGGTTCTGTTTGTGCTTTACGTCATGTGGAGCGGCGTGGTGCTCGCCGCCGACGCGTCCGGCGCCATGCCCTCGGCTATGGACGAGCGCGTGCGCGCCTGCACCTCATGTCATGGCGTGCAGGGCCAAGGCCTGAACAACGATTACTTCCCGCGAATTGCCGGCAAACCGGCCGACTATCTGTTCAATCAGTTGACCGCGTTCCGTGACGGCGGCCGCACCTATCCGCCGATGGGCTATCTGCTCGCCTTCCTGCCCGACGACTATCTGCGCAAGATCAGCCAGTATTTCGCCGATCTGCAACCGCCTTATCCCAACGCCGATACCAGCGCCGTGGCACCCACCGTGCTCGCTGCCGGACAGCGACTCGTCACGCAGGGCGACCCGGCCCGCAAGATACCCGCATGCATTGCGTGCCATGGCGCACGCATGACCGGCACGCAACCTGGCATTCCCGGTCTGCTCGGTCTGCACGCGAGTTATATCGCCGGACAGATGGGCACCTGGCGCTCCGGCACGCGGCACGCGCTCGCGCCGGACTGCATGCATTCGATCGCCGTCAAGCTGACCGACAAGGACATCACCGCGGTATCGAGCTGGCTTGCGCGCCAGCCGCGTCCGGCCGATCCGCGGCCCGCGGCGGCGTCCGCGGAACGGCTGCCTCTCGCCTGCGGGAGCCAACCGCAATGAAGCCGACATTTCGCTCTCCGGGCGCTCTTCGCACATTGCGCGCCGCGTTGGCCACCATGATGAAGCGCCGTCGCGGACCGGCATCGCTCGTATCGGGTCTGCTGGTTGGCGGCCTGATCGTGGCCGGCAGCGCCGCGCTTCTGCGTGCATGGCCTACGCCTCTGCTGATCGCCGAAGCACGCGCCGCCGAGACCACCTCAGCGTCCGCGCCGGGCGGCAACGCCGACACGCGGCCCGAAATCGTCAAACGCGGCGAGTATCTCGCGCGTGCAGGCGACTGCGTCGCCTGCCACACGGCGCCGCGCGGCAAACTGTTCGCCGGCGGCCTCGCGATGGAAACGCCGTTCGGCACGCTGTATTCACCGAACATCACGCCGGACGCGCAATACGGGATCGGCACCTGGAGCCAGGACGCGTTCTTCAAGATGATGCGCACCGGCCGCACGCCGGACGGCAAGCTGATCTACCCGGCCATGCCGATCGCGCAATACACCAAGGTCACGCGCGAAGACTCAGACGCGATCTTCGCCTATCTGAAAACCGTCGCGCCGGTGCGCCAGTCGAATCACAAGCACACGCTGCGCTTTCCGTTCAATCAGCGCGAATTGCTGTACGGCTGGCGCACGCTGTATTTCCGCGAGGGTGAGTTCCAGGCCGATCCGACCAAATCGGTCGAGTGGAATCGCGGCGCCTATCTGGTCGAAGGACTCGGGCACTGCACGATGTGCCACACCAAGATCAACATGCTCGGCGGCTCGTCGCAGAGCGAGCAGTTCGCGGGCGGCCTGATTCCGGTGCAGAACTGGTACGCGCCGTCGCTAACCTCGGACAAGGACGGCGGCCTGGGCGACTGGAGCACTAAGGACATCGTCGATCTGCTGCAAGCGGGCATTTCCGATCGCGGCGCCGTGTACGGCCCGATGGCCGAAGTCACGTACCACAGCCTTCAGTACATGACGGAAGAAGACGTCAAGGCGATGGCCGTCTATCTCAAGACCTTGCCGGACAAGAGCGGCCGCAAGTCCGGGCCGTCGGCGCCCACCAACACCAACGTGTTCGCGCTCGGCGAAAAAATCTACGCCGACAAGTGCGCGCTCTGCCACGGCGCGAAAGGCGAAGGACAGTTGCAACACTACCCGCCGCTCGCCGGCAACCAGTCGATCGAAATGGATTCCGCGGTCAACCCGATTCGCGTCGTGCTCAACGGCGGCTTCCCGCCGGGCACCAAGCGTAATCCGGAACCGTACGGCATGCCGCCGTTCGGCCAGGAACTGAACGACACCGACGCCGCTGCCGTGGTCACCTATATCCGCACTGCGTGGGGCAATCACGGCCAGCCCGTGACATCCCGCGAGGTCAACGAGTTGCGCAAGGCGCCGTTGCATTGAAGCGCCGCATTGGAGAACTTCTAGATGGAAGCGAACGATACCCGCGGCGCGACGCCGCCGACCGATGACGAAGTGGAACGCGTCGTCGCGGCCGGCCCGCATGGCGCAATCGCCGTGGCCGGCGTCGCCACGCTGATCGTGATGGCGATCTGGTTCGGCTTCTACTTTCTCGTGTTTCTGCCGCGCGGCGTCGTTCACTGATCATGTCGACCGAATCGAATCATCAACCGGGCGGCGGCCACGCGGTCGCCTTACGCGCCGAGCGACGCTGGGCGATTTTCGCCGTCGCGCTGATCGTGCTGATGCTGGTGGTCATCGTTTACTCGGGGCTGCATTGGGCGATGATGCCGCCCTCGCGTGTCGAGACGATCGATCCGTCGCGCCTGCAACTGTCCGGCGAATTCGTCGAAGACAACCTTGGCAGCGCGGTCGAGCCGGACGGCTCGGTGGTCGTGCGCTTCATCGCGCAGCAGTATTCGTTCACGCCGCAATGCCTGCTGGTGCCCGCCGACACGCCGATCACGATCCGCACCACCAGCGCCGATGTCGTGCACGGCCTGCTCGTCACCGACACCAACATCAACACGATGGTCGTGCCCGGCTATGTCGCCACGCTCAACACGCAATTCGACGCGCCCGCCGATCACACCATGCCGTGCCACGAGTTCTGCGGCTTCGGCCACCAGACCATGTGGGCACACGTGAAAGTCATCGACAAAGCCACCTTCTTCGAGCAGGCCCGACAATCACGGAGGCTGAGCTGTGTTTCACGCTAAGCGACTCGTTCTCGCGCATTTCTGGCTGGCCTTCATCGCGTTTCTGATCGCGCTGCTGCTCGGCGCCTGGCAGATGCTGGTGCGCAGTCCGTTCCTGCCGTGGGTCGGCGATCCCGAACTCTACTATCGTTCGGTGACCGCGCACGGCTCGGTGATGGCGTACGTGATGCCCACGCTGGTGTCGATGGGCTTCGGCTACGCGATCGTCGAACTGGCTCTCGCGCAGCGTCTCGTGGGTCTCAAATGGGCGTGGGCCGCGTTCATCATGCTGGCGATCGGCGCGGTGATGGCGATGGTGCCGGTAGCGCTCGGCCAGGCCTCGGTGCTCTACACCTTCTATCCGCCGATGATCGGTAGCCCGTTCTATT
Source organism: Paraburkholderia aromaticivorans (assembly GCF_012689525.1). Lineage (NCBI taxonomy): Bacteria > Pseudomonadati > Pseudomonadota > Betaproteobacteria > Burkholderiales > Burkholderiaceae > Paraburkholderia > Paraburkholderia aromaticivorans. The sequence continues at coordinate 431,136 of NZ_CP051516.1, read as the reverse complement.
ACCTCGGCGTGGTGCTGGTGGTGGTCGGCTCGTGGATCTGGGTTGCGCTGATGCATGTGAACCTGCGCATCTGGAAACGCGCCAACCCCGGCAAGCCGGTTCCCCTCGCGATGTTCGCCAACGTGGCGGGCGCGTATCTGTGGGCATGGACCGCCGTCGGCGCGGCGCTGGAGATTCTGTTCCAGATCCTGCCGGTCGCGTTCGGCCTCACCAACACGATCGACGCCGGCCTCTCGCGCATCCTGTTCTCGTGGACGCTGCACGCGATCGTCTATTTCTGGCTGATTCCCGCTTATATCGCCTATTACACGCTGGTGCCGCGCGCGATCGGCGGACGGCTCTACAGCGATTCGATGGCGCGCGTGTCGTTCATCCTGTTCCTCGTCTTCGCGATGCCGATCGGCATCCACCATCTGTTCGCCGATCCGCAAGTCGGCTCCGGCTTCAAGTTCCTGCATGCCGTGTTCACCGGCATGGTGTCGGTGCCGACGCTGCTGACGGTGTTCACGATCTGCGCGTCGGTTGAAATCGCGGGCAGACTGCGCGGCGGCAAGGGCGCATTCGGCTGGCTCACCGCCCTGCCGTGGCAGAACCCGATGATGCTCGTGATCGCGTTTTCGTTCGTGATGCTTGGCTTAGGCGGCGCGGGCGGGCTGATCAACATGAGCTATCAGTTGAACGCGACCATACACAACACGCAGTGGGTGACCGGGCACTTCCATCTGATCTTCGGCGGTGCGATCGTCATCATGTACTTCGCGATTGCCTATGAGCTGTGGCCGCAACTGACAGGTCGCGCGATCGCGTCGGTGAAACTGGTGCGCACGCAACTGTGGCTGTGGTTCATCGGCATGATGGTGGTGACGCTGCCGTGGCATTACGTCGGCCTGCTCGGTGCGCCGCGCCGCATGGCCTATTACGATTACAACGCTCTCGGCTTGCAGTCTCAGGCGTTCTGGGTCGGCATGTCGGCGGTGGGCGGATTGATCCTCGTGGCGTCCGGCGTGCTGTTCATCTACATCCTCGTGAAGTCGCAATTCGGCCCGCTGGTTCAGCAGCAGACCTTCCGCTTTGCGAGCGCCGCGCAGCCGGTGGAGCACGTGCCGGCCGCGCTCAACAGCTTCGGCTTGTGGGTGGCGTTGATGATCGGACTCACGGTCGTCAACTACAGTGTGCCGATCGTGCAGTTGCTCAGATTGCCGCAGACTTCCGTGCCGGCAGTCGTCGTCGGAGCGCAGCGATGAATCAGGAACGCGTCTTCAGCTTACGCAACCCATGGTTCACAGTGAGCGTGGGCGGCACGATTGCGATTGCCGTCGTCGGGATACTGATCGGCTTCATCTGGCTACCTTCGGCGAGTAAGGCGTTCGGCGACCGCGGCTTATGGGCGACGATCTGCAGCGCCGCGGGGGCACCGTCGAGTTGGTACGGCGGCGCCAATCTCACGGGTCCGGCGCCGAGCGACGTGGTGGTCTTGCCGCCACTGCGTCGCGTGCGCGCAGACGCGAATTCGATCGGCCGCGGCGCGACGATCGCGACGCAAAATTGCTCGATGTGCCACGGCGTACTCGGCACGGTGCAGGTGACCGCGCCCGCGTTGGCCGGGCAATACGCCGACGTGGTCTACAAAGAGTTGCGCGATTACCAGAACGGCGTGCGCCAGAACGCGATCATGCAACCGATCATCGCCGCACGCAGCGATCAGGATCTGCACGATCTGGCGGCTTACTACGCGTCGCTGCCGAGAGCGCCCGCGGCGGAGACTCTGCCCACTGGCGCGGAGCCGGATGCGAACGCGGTGAAGCTTGCCATGCAGGGCGATCCGCAGCGCAATATCGCGCCTTGCGCCGCTTGCCACGGGCAACTGGATCGCAAGGGCGCGGCACCGTGGCTGGGCGGACAGTCGTCGATTTATCTCGCGGCGCAGATGCGCGCCTTTGCTTCCGGCGCGCGGCACAACGACATCAATGAACAGATGCGCAACGTAGTACGGCAAATGACGCCCGCCGAGATCGACAGCGTGGCCAAATATTATGCGGCCATGCAGTAACGGTCGCTTTGTCCGCGCGACGCGGTTTGTCGCGAAGACTCAGCACGCCGTCGCGCAAAACAACCACCGACGTTAAGCCGTCGCAAACTCGCTTACATCTGCCATCCTCGGCGCGGCTTGTCCCGCAGAGTTAACACGCCGCAGCGCAAAACAACCGCTGATACTAAGCCGCCGCAAACTCGCCTGCATCGGCCAGCTTCGGCGCGCCGACCGAACCGCCACGTCGCCCGGCAAACGAAGACGAAGACGCCGCACCGCTCCCGGTCTGGAACACCGACACGGCGGACGTCAACCGCCGCGCCTGCTCTTCCAGCGAACTCGCGGCAGCGGCAGCCTGCTCCACCAGCGCGGCATTCTGCTGCGTCACCTCGTCCATCTGCGCGACCGCGAGATTGACCTGATCGATGCCCGTGCTCTGTTCGAGCGCGGCCGCGGCGATCTCGCCCATGATCGAACTCACGCGCGCAATCGCGTCGACGATTTCGGTCATCGTCGAGCCCGAGCGTTGAACCAGTTGCGAGCCGGCCTGCACGCGCGCCGTCGATTCGTCGATCAAGCCCTTGATCTCCTTGGCCGCTGCCGCGCTACGCTGCGCGAGCGAGCGCACCTCGCTCGCCACCACCGCGAAGCCGCGTCCCTGCTCGCCGGCGCGCGCGGCTTCGACGGCAGCGTTCAGCGCCAGAATATTGGTCTGAAACGCGATCCCTTCGATCACGCCGACAATGTCGGCAATCCGCCGCGAATCGTTGACGATGCCATGCATCGTGCCCACCACCTGCTCCGTCAGATCGCCGCCTTGCGCGGCCAGCGTGGATGCGCCCTGCGCAAGCGAGCTGGCCTGCTTCGCGTTGTCCGCCGTCTGCTTGACCGTCGAGGTGAGCTGTTCGATGCTCGCCGCCGTTTCTTCGAGCGACGCGGCCTGTTCCTCGGTGCGCTGCGACAGATCGGTGTTGCCCGCAGCGATCTCGCTCACGCCGGTGTCGATGGATTCCGTGCCTTGACGCACCGAGTTCACCGTCGCGATCAGCGATTCCTGCATCTTGCGCAGCGCGGCCGCGAGACGGCCCATTTCGTTATTGCTGGCCACGACGATCTGGCCGGTCAGGTCGCCGTTGGCGATGCGCTGAAACTGCGCGATGGTGGCGTCGACCGGACGGACGATCGCGCGCACCAGCACCGCGCGGCCGATCCACGCGCCCAGCAGCGACGCGACCATACCGATCGCCACCGCGATACAGATCGCGTAGAACAGATCCTGCGCGTCCTGATAGCGTTGCGCCCCGTGATCGAGTTGCAACTGTTCGAGCGTGAGCATCGCTTTTTCGTACGCGCTGTAGAGCGACGGCAGCTTGTGTGCCTGCAATTGCTGGAAAGTCGTCTTGTCGCCGGACTTGAGCGCGGCGAGCGCCGGATCGACGCCTTCGTGCAGGAAGGTGTCGCGCTTGTCCTGCATGTCCTTGATCAGGCGCTGCTCGTCGGCGTCCGTGCTCGCGCGGCTCACATAGTGGGCCAGACGGTCGTTGGAAGCTTTCTGGTACTGATCAAAACGCGTGAGCACGGCATTCGCGCCGTCCTGATCGTTCAGGTCGACGAGCGATGCGTACGTCGCCAGCGCGAGACGCAGGCGCAGCAACTGTCCGGCGCTGCCTTCGAGGTCGGCGACGGCCGGCGTATCGACCGTATACATCTGCTGCAGCGAGGTGTTGCTCGAGCGCAGCGACAGCAAGCCGGCGGCGGCGCCGAACAGCAGCACGACGCCGAAGAACACAATCATCAGGGTAAGGCAGGTGCGAATCGACAGATTCTTCAACATCGGGCTTGTCTCCGTTGGGCTGCCTGACCGAATGTTCAGCGAAAGCCTCGGCCACGCGTGCTGCGCCCAAGCCGAGTCGGCCAGGTCCGCAACTCTTGTCTAAATTTAAGCGAACGCCACATATAAGGACTACGGCTCAATCACGAAAAACTTTATGGTTGATAGCGTATGGGCTTGCGATACATCAACATACGGGCGCATATGAAGGGCGATTGGCGTGGGACGTTGCGGGACTACCCGGGTTCTCGGCGGGTGGCGCTTGATGGAAAGTAACGAGGATGTGTCTACGGAGCATGGCGATGTCGGAAATAGGCTCGGCGCTGGTGGTTTTCGTTCTCCTGCTCGTCGTGACCGGAGTCGGCGTGTGGGTGCGCCCACTCCTGCCCGAGGAGCACAAGGCGCACGAGACGGTGCAGTTGATCCAACTGGTGATCGGCATGCTGGTGACGTTCGCCGCGCTGGTACTCGGCTTGATGACAGCGTCCGCGAAATCCAGCTTCGACACCGCCTCGAATGATTTGCGCACCTACGCGGCCGATCTGATCGAGTTCGACACGACGCTGCGCGAATACGGCATAGATACCGAGCCGGCCCGGCAGTTGTTGCGCCAGTACACCGCGGCGGCAATTGCATCGACGTGGCCTGCTGAAATGCCGCCGAGCGGCGACTATCCGAAAGACATAGGGTCGCCGGACAACTCGCAGAAACTGGAGAGCGTGCGGCTCGGCGACATGCTGACCGCCGTGGGCCGGGAGTTGCGGACGCTGCGGGCGCGCGACCCGTTACAACAGCGCGCCCTCGACGATGGGTTGAAGCAATACCGCCGCGTCGTGGATGCGCGGTGGAAGCTCATCGAGGAAGCGCACAGTTCGATTTCCCAACCTTTCCTCACGACATTGACGTTCTGGCTGGGCGTGATCTTTCTGAGTTTCGGCTTGATCGCGCCGCGCAATGCGCTGGCACTGGTCACGATTTCGCTGGGCGCGGTGTCGATTGCTTCGGCGATCTATGTGATTGTGGATCTGGATACGCCGTTCACTGGGCCGATCGTCATTTCCAGTGTGCCGCTGAGGGACGCGTTGGATCATTTGACGCGGTGAGTGTCGCGCGCGCGTCACGGGACGAGCGCGTCGAACTCCGCGATCCTCCTTGCCCGCTCGATGACGGGCCGGTCGACCAGTTTGCCATCCACTGCGAACGCGCCTTCTGGATGCTCGCGAGAAGCCGCCAGAACGCGCGCCGCCCAGCGGCGCTCGTCCTCGCTGGGTGCGAACCCGCTGTTGACCGGGTCCACCTGTCTCGGGTGAATGCACAGCTTGCCGCCGAAGCCGAAGCGCCGCGCCGTGGCCACATGCCCGCTCAGGCACGCGAGATCGTCGAGCTCCAGCGTCACACCGTCGATTGGCGCGGGCAGGCCCGCATAGCGCGATTCGATCACCATCTGCGAGCGCACGTAGTCCAGTTCGACGCCGAGCCCTTCGATGCCGGCATCGCCGCAAAAGTCCACAGTGCCGAAGGCGAGCCGCATGACCGACGGCGCGCCGGCAATCTCCCGCATCGCCACCACGCCCGCGACGCTTTCGATGAGCGCCACGATTCGCATCCGTGACGGCAGCCGCGCGGCGACATCGGCGAGTTGCCGCGCGCTGTCCGACTTCGGCAGCATCATCACGGAAACGCTTGATGCGCGCAGCATGTCCACGTCATCGACATGCCACGGCGTGCCTGCCGCATTCACGCGGACGATCAGCCGTGCCGGGTCCGCCGTCGACAGCCAGCGTTGCAGGCCCTCGCGCGCGGCTTGCTTGGCCGCTGGCGCGACCGCGTCTTCGAGATCGATCACCACCGCGTCCGCGCCTGTGTCGAGCGCCTTCGTGAAGCGCTCGGGGCGGTCGCCCGGTACGAACAGATAGCTGCGTGCGTCCATGTTGCTCTCCTGAACGGCACGCGGCGCAAGGTTGCTAGTTCGCGTGCCAGTCGCGTTGAAACGTTTCGGAATAACTGTACCGGTCCGCCGGATGCACGCTGATCGTCAACTCGACCACCTGCGCACGCCGGTTCAGATAGCGGCGGCACAACCACAGCGCGGGCGAACGCGGCTTCGCGTTCAAACGCTGCGCCAGCTTCGCCGGCAGCGCGACCGCGCGGATTTCCTGCTGCACTTCGGCGATCTGCTCACCGAACTGCTTTTCGATCATCGTATAGATCGGCACGTGCGTCCGGCCGCTCAGACCGGTCAACGAGCGGAACGCCGGGTGGATATACACCTCGGTGTGGCAGATCGGCTCGACACTCTCCGGCGAAAGGCGAATGCCCTCGGCCAGCAGCCAGGTTTCGCCTGGCTTTGCGCCGAGCCGTTCGATCAGTTCCGGGTCGTCGATCTCGACGGTCTGCGTCGACGCGATCTCCAATTCCGTGTCGGTCGTATAACGGTGCAGATCGCTCAGGCGCTCCATCACCTGACGGTACGCGGTCTCGCTCTGCGTGGCTTTCACGCGCGTGCCGATGCCAGGCCGCCGGTCCACCAGACCGCGCTGTTCGAGTTGCTTGATCGCCTGCCGCACGGTGAAGCGGCTCGCGCCAAACTGCTCGCACAGCTCGAACTCGGTCGGCAACAATGTGCCGATGGGAAACTGCCCGCCCTGAATCTCGTTGAGGAGCGTCTGTGCCAGTTGCATGTAGCGCGGCTGTTGCCCGAGGACTGTCGTGGCCATCTGGATGTGCAAAAAAGTGGAAGAGCGGACGGTTGCCCGCCCGGCCTCATTGCACCACACCCGCCTCCCTCAGCAAAGCGATCCTTTCCGCGCCGTAGCCCAACTCGTCGAGCAAACGCTGCGTGTCCTGCCCGAGATCCGGCGCGGCGCGCGTCGGCAGAGGCTCGTCGATCCGCACCGGTGCGGCCACGCCGCGCACCTTGCCGAAGCGCGGATGCTCGGCATCCACCACGCATTCGCGTTCGGCGACGAAGGGATTCTCCAGCGCCTCCTTGACGTTGAAGACCGGCGCGGCCGGCACGCGGCCGCCGAAGCGTTCGAGCCATTGCGCCGTGGTGGCGCTCGAGAGCACCGCGTCGAGTTCGGTCTGTACCAGTTCGCGATTCGCAAGGCGCGCCTGGAAGTTGCAAAAGCGCGGATCGGTCACCCACGATGGTTTGTCGATCACTTCGGCGAGCACGCCCCAGAACTTCTCCTTGTTGCACATCAGGAAGATCCAGCCGTCCTGCGTCTTGTACAACTGGCTCGGCGTGAGCGACGGATGCGACGAGCGGTTCTCGCGCCCCGTCACCACGCCGCCGTTCAGGTACCACGTCGCGACATAGGCGAGGTTATGCAGCGCGACGTCGAACAGACTCACGTCGATGTCGCGCCCTTTGCCCGAGGTCTTCGCATCGACGAGCCCGGCGAGCAGCGCCATCGCCGCGGTTGTGCCGGTCATCAGGTCGATGATCGACAAACCGAAGCGCGCCGGCGGGCTGTCAGGCTCGCCGGTGACGGAGAGATAGCCCGCCTCGGCCTGCATCAGATAGTCGTAGCCCGGCCATGCCGCGCGGCTGCCGCTGCGCCCGTACGCGGACAGATGCCCGCACACGATCTTCGGATTCGCCTCGCAAAGTTGCGCGTAAGTGAGCCCGAGTTTCGCCGGCAGATCGCCGCGCAGATTGTTGAACACGGCGTCGCTCTTTGCGACGAGGTCCAGCAGCACCGCGCGCGCTTCGGGCTTCTTCAGGTCGAGCGTCAGACTGCACTTGTTACGATTGAAGGCTTCGAAGAAGTGGCTATCGCCCTCGCCGAAGAAATACGGGCCGACCGCGCGGCCGACGTCGCCGCCGTTGCTCGGATGCTCGATCTTGATGATCTCCGCGCCGAGGTCCGCGAGATGCTGGGTGGCGAACGGCCCGGCGCCGTATTGTTCGATGGCGAGCACGCGCACGCCGGAAAGAGGCAGACTCATACCGGACTCCTTTCGATCAGTTGCTTGGCGATGATGATGCGTTGCATCTCGTTGGTGCCTTCACCAATCGTGAGGAGCGGCGCGTCGCGATACAGGCGCTCGACGTTGTATTCCTTTGAATAGCCGTAGGCGCCGTGAATGCGCATGGCCTCGATGCTGTTTTCCAGCGCGGCTTCGGTGGCAAAGTATTTCGCCATGCCCGCTTCCATGTCGCAGCGCTCGCCGCGGTCGTACTTCTGCGCGGCGGCATCGACCAGCAGGCGGCCCGCTTCGACGCGCGTCGCCATTTCGCCGAGCTTCAACTGGATCGCCTGGTGCTCGCAGATTGGCTTGCCGAAGGTTTTGCGTTGCTGCGAATAGCTGACCGATTCATCAAGCGCGGCTTGCGCAACACCGACGCCGCGCGCCGCGACATTGATACGGCCGAGTTCGAGGCCGCCGAGTATCTGCTGCAGGCCACGGCCTTCCACGCCGCCGATCAACGCATCGGTTGACACGTGATAATCGTTGAACGACAACTCACACGTATCGATACCTTTATAGCCGAGCTTTTCGAGCTGACGGCTGACCTCGAATCCCGGGCCTTTCTGCACCAGCAACAAACTCATCCCACGATGACGCGGCTGCGCCGTCGTATCCGTCTTCACAAGCAGCGCCAGCGTGTTGCCGTGCTTGCTGTTGGTGATCCACGTCTTGTTGCCGTTGACGACATACTCGTCGCCGACGCGTTTGGCGGTCGTGCGAATGGCCTGCAGATCGGTGCCGCAATCGGGCTCGGTAAGGCCGATGCCGCCGCGCCACTCGCCGGTCGCAAACTTCGGCAGATATTTGCTTTTCTGCTCGGGTGTGCCGTTGCGTTGCACCAGCATCGCGAGAATCAGATGCGAGTTGATGATGCCGCTCACCGACATCCATACCCGCGAGATGCGCGCGATGATCTGCGCGTAGATCCGCGTCGACAATCCCAGCCCGCCATACTCGGGATCGATGATGCAGCCGAACAGGCCCATTTCCTTCATCTTCTCGACGATCTCCGCCGGGTAGATATCGTCGTGATCGAACTTGTGAACGTAAGGGCGCACCTCGGTTTCGAGAAAGCGGTCCAGCATGTCTAGAATCAGTTGATCGTTTTCCAGCGTGTCGAGCTCAGTTGCAGTCATGATGACGTCCTTAGGATGCGGTGTGTCCGGCAAGCGTGTCGGCGAGCAAGCGGGCCGGCTGTTCGTCGAGTTGCAATACGGTTTGGGCGATCTGTTCGGCGGCGCTGCGCGAGACGCTGCGCTGCGCGTTCGCGTAGAACTTGGCGACGATGTCGTCGTTGCTGACGGGCCGGTCCGCGCAACCGCGATTGATCGCCTCGCGATGCGCGACGCGCGAGCCGTCGCTGCGTTCCACCACGACTTCGCCCGTGTAGTGGCGCGGGAAGGTCGTGTCGGGGTCGATTTCGTAATCGACGCGCGCGGCGAGCGCCAGCACCGCAGGATCGGCGAGCGCGGCCGGTTCGAGTTCGTCGAGCGTGAAGCGGCCTTTTAGCAACGCCGTGGCGACGATGTACGGCACGCTGAATTGCGCGTCATAAGCCGTTACTGGTTTGCGTTTCGCGTCGACCGGTTCGCACACGATTTCGACCGTGCCGCGCGGCACCTTGGCGACCACGCGTCGTATCGAGTCGAGCGAGTCCGGGGAAAAGCGCTGCTGACGATGCAACGCGATCGCCGCGTCGGCGACTGCATGCGTGAAGTGGCATGCCGGTAGCGGTTTGATGGCGACTTCGTCGATTTGCCAGGTGCTGCCGAGGCCTTCTGCGGCGAGTTGGCGATCGGCCGCGTCGAGCGGTTTGCCGAGGTGGCTGGCGTACAGGCCGAAGCGTCCTTCGTAGGCCAAACGCGGGCCGGTGAAGCCGTGCTTAGCGAGCGTCGCGGCCGTGATGCCCGAGGCTGCCGCGAAACCAGGATGGGCGCGTTTGGTCCACGCGCCGTCTTCGAGGAATTCGAGGCTGCCCGCCGCCATCGACAAGACGATGCCTTGCGCGTGCGCCATGCGGGCTTCGTCGAGTTGCAGCAAACGCGATGTGGCGACCGCGCAACCGAACGCGCCGACCAGGCCCGTCGGATGAAACCCGGCGTCGTGGAATCCGCCCTTGGCCGCCGATGCCACGCGCGTCGACACTTCCATTGCAACGATGTACGCGGCCAGCAGATCCGCGCCGCTCAGACCGTCGCGGTCGGCGAGCGCGAGCACGCAGGGCAATGCGCTGGTGGTCGAGTGAATGACGCCACGTGAATGCGTGTCGTCGAAGTCGAGACCGTGGATCAGCACGCCGTTCATCATCGCGGAATCGCGCAGGGCGAGACGCCGGCCGTAGCCGATCACCGGCGAGGCACCGCTGCCGAGCTCGGAGAAGGCGGCGAGCGAGACATCCGCATACGGGTAACCCCGCGACGCGAATGCGATGCCGACAGCATCGAGAATCAGATGCTTGGCGCGCGTCTGCACCGCGCGCGGTACGTCGCTCAATTGCAGACCCAGCCCGAAGCGCGCGTATTGATCGGACAGCGGGACGGAGGTATCGAGTGAAGTCATGGGATTTAACCTTGCTGGGCTGCGGGTAGCGAATCGGAGTCGGTATCGAGGCTCGGCGAGATCCGCTCGAGCGCATGCTGATTGGTTTCCACACGCAGCAGCAGAATGCCGAACACCAGTAGCGCCAGGACGCCGCTCACCATGGCCAGCACGCCGGACACGCCGAACGAGTTGTAGAGCAGCACCGCGAGATACGGCGTGGTCATCGAGGCAGCGCGGCCACAGACACCCGCCGTGCCGGTGCCGCGCAGGCGCAGTTCGGTCGGAAAGAGTTCGGGGATGTAGGCGAACAAACCGAGCGTGGTGACCGTGTAAATACAGGTGATCAATACGAAGCCGACGCTGCTGATCGCCCAGCCTGCATGCATGTTCGGATAGATGAAGCCGACCACGATCGTGGCGATCGCGAAGATCACAAGGCCACGCGCCCGTCCGATGCGGTCCGCGCAGAAGAAGCCGACCAGTGCGCCGCCCGGCGCGCCGAACGCCATCAGCGTCGTGAAGCCTAGCGATTGCACGATGGTGAGACCTTCCTTGACGAAGAAGGTCGGCAGCCAAGCGACAAAGCCGTACACCGAGATATTCACGGCGACCGCCGTGAGAATGGCGACCAGCGTGCGGCCGAGCATGGCGTGTGAGAACAACGCGGAGAACGGCGCTTTCGGCACTTCGAGACTTTCGGTGCGTTCGACCGGCGGCAACGGACCTTTCTGACGCTGGACCTCGTGCTCGATAGCGGACACGGTGGTTTCGGCTTCTTCGCTGCGCCCAACCGATTCGAGCCAGCGCGGCGACTCCGGCATCCGGTGCCGCAGCACCCACACGATGATCGCGCCGACGCCGGCAATCGCGAACATATAGCGCCAGCCAAGATGCGGAATCACGACGTAGCCCACCGCCGTCGACACTAGCAAACCGGAATTGATGATGAGCGCGAGCAACGCGGTCCAGCGTCCGCGCGACGCGGGCGGGATGAATTCGCACAGGGTGCCCGCCGCGACCACGAGTTCGGCGCCGAGGCCGACGCCCATGATGAGCCGCAGCACGATCAGCCACGTCATGTTCGGCACGAAGCACGCGGCAATCGACGCGAGGCCGAAGATCAGCAGGTTGGTCTGGTACGACGAGCGGCGGCCGAAACGGTCGCCGAGATAGCCGGCAAAGCCCGCGCCGATCAGCATGCCGAGAAATGTCACCGAGATGAACAGCGCGTTCAGCTTCAGATCCGAGAAGCCCGTTTTCACCATCGCGCCGAGCGCACCGGCGGCGAGATAGATGTCGAAGGCGTCGAGAAAGGCACCCGCGCTGATGAGCCCAAGAATCTTCCAATGGAAGGACGCGATGGGCAGGCGATCGAGTCGCGCGCCGGAATTGACGATACCGATAGCCACCTTTGTCTCCTTGGTGTGCGTGCGGCCGCGTTGACGCTCGCCGCATCGCGACGCCTGTTCGGGCGCCGCCGGAAGCCACGCGCTGGCTGCTCTTGCTGGCAGGTATGCGCTGTTTTGCTGCTGGTCGTTCTCAGACTGTGCGGGCGTTCGGCCCGAACATGCGGCGGTTCACGCCGGACAACGCGTCAATCAGTCGCCGACTCCGTGCCCACGTGCCGGCACTAGTGCGCTGCGCACGAAATCCATGATCGGCGTGCCGTCCTGCTTGAACGCGCGGGTTTGCACGGTGACGATGCCCTGCCCCGGACGCGACTTCGACTCACGCTTTTCGAGCACTTCGGATTCTGCATAGATCGTATCGCCACAGAACACCGGGCCGGTCAGACGAATCTCTTTCCAGCCGAGGTTGGCGATTGCCTTGCCGCTGACGTCGTTCACCGACAGACCCAGCACCACGGCAACCGTCAGACCGCTATTGACGAGCAGGCGGCCGAATTCGCTTTGGGCGGCGTAGGCGGCATCGCAGTGCATCGGATGGAAGTTCATCGTCAGTAGCGAGAAGTGGATGTTGTCAGCTTCGGTGATGGTGCGCCCAGGGCGGTGTTCGTAGATATCGCCGACCTGAAAATCTTCGAGGTAGCGGCCGTAGCTGGCGCGAATGCGATTTTTGACTGCGACGTCGGATTCCATGTTTGTCTCCTGTTTCGAGTGACTTATCTGCATTTGTTACTTTGTCCGTACAAAGTGTGATTTGAGTATTGGCGTCGGGCGGCTGAATGTCAAGGCGGCATTCGTGGAGACGGCGCGTAACTGGGGCAAATGCGCCGCTGAGGCACGCCAGTGCTCGTGACCCAGGTTTATCCCTGGCAGGTGGTCAGCGGGTGAGGTGAAACGCCCGTGCTGCCTGCCTTATCGACGCGCAAAAAAACCCCGCTGGTTGAGCGGGGTTTTTGCATCGATTCGGTGCGAACGCGGATGATTTAGAACGGAATATCGTCATCCATCTCATCAAACCCGCCGCCGGCCGGCGCGCTCGGACGGCTTGCGCCACCACCGCCACCGCCACCACCACCGCTGCCGCCACGCGCACCGCCGCCCGACACCGCGCGGCCACCGCCACCACCGCCGCCGCTACGCTCCGACGGTTCGCCACGGCTGTAGCCGCCTTCGTCGCCACCGCCGCCCATCGAACCGCCACGGCCGCCCAGCATTTGCATCTGTTCGGCGACGATTTCCGTCGAGTAACGGTCGGTGCCGTCTTGCGCCTGCCACTTACGGGTGCGGATGCGCCCTTCCAGGTACACCGACGAGCCCTTCTTCAAATATTCGGACACAATTTCCGCGAGGCGGCCGAAGAACGACACGCGGTGCCATTCGGTCGCTTCCTTCATTTCGCCGGACGCCTTGTCCTTGTACCGATCCGTCGTTGCAAGGCGGATGTTCGCCACTGCGTCGCCGCTCGGAAGATAACGGACTTCCGGATCGGCTCCGAGATTGCCGACGAGAATGACCTTGTTCACGGATGCCATGAGTTTCTCCTGTTGATTCCATTACGGGCGGCGCGGCAATACGCGGTTTCGCGTTTCAGGGCCGGCAGGCCCGAGACCGGAACTGCGCCTCTGCCCGCCGCCGGGTGAGTTCTGGGTAAGTTCGGGATGCGCCGGTTTACGCTTTGCGCGGCGGCTGTTTCATCTTTGCGGCGATTATAAGCCAGCACAAGACGAGCCCCGAACACGTAAAAAAGACAGCGCTCTGACCATCCACTTTCAGCAGCCAACCGCCGACCACGCCGCCCAGCGCAAGACCGATCGACTGCGTGGTGTTGTACACGCCGGCGGCCGCGCCCTTGCGCGTGCCCGGCGCCAGTTTCGACACCAGCGAAGGCTGCGAAGCCTCAAGAATATTGAAGCCGAGAAAGTACACAAAAAGGATCGCCGCCACACTCAGAATCGTATGCGGAGCGACGCCCAATAACAACTGGCCGATCAGGATAAGACCGATCGCGGACAGCAGCACGATCTTCATTTTGCCGCGCTTTTCGGCGGCGATGATCGCGGGCACCATCATCACGAACGAAAGGCCCATGACCGGCAAATACACCTTCCAATGCGACGCGACGGGCAAGCCGCCGGCTTCGAGAATGCGCGGCACGACGAGGAACAGCGCGGTTTGCGTGGCATGCAGCACGAGCACGCCGAAGTTCAGACGCAGCAGTTCGACGTTGTGCAATACCTCGGCGAACGGCGCGCGCACGTGCACCGGCTTCGGCGCATCGGGCACGATCCACAGCACCACGCCGATCGCCAGAATCGAGAAAATGCCTACCAGCGTGAACAAACCGCTCATGCCGACCCACTGGAACACGATCGGCGCACCGACGATCGCCACCGCGAACGACACACCGATACTCGCACCCACCATGGCCATGGCCTTGGTGCGATGCTCCTCTGCGGTAAGGTCGGCGATAAACGCGATTACCGCCGACGACACCGCGCCCATGCCCTGAATCACCCGCCCGACGATGATCCACGTCATGTCGTGCGCGCCCGCCGCGACGAAGCTGCCGATCGCGAAAATCAGCAAACCGGTCGCAATGACCGGTTTGCGGCCGATCTTGTCGGAGACCCAGCCATAGAAGATGTACAGCATGGACTGCGTCACGCCGTACGCGCCGAGCGCGATACCCACCAGCAGCACGTTGTCGCCGCCCGGGATGGTCCTCGCGTAGATCGAGAACACCGGCATGATCATGAAGAGACCCAGCATGCGCAGCGCGAAGATCGCGGCAAGCGACACGGTCGCGCGCAGTTCAGGCGCGCTCATGCGTGAGGAGATGGCGGACGGATTGGACATCGGGAGCGTTCGTTGATTGAGCTGGGCGGCACACCGCGGACGGGCACAGCGGCGGAGCGGTCACGACCGCGCGGCTTACCGCAAGACGGCGGGCCGGCAGCGGCGCGGCGCTCGAGCCGACGGCCTTCCTGCATTCCCGCTGGCGCCTCGCGGTGCCTCGTGTTGCCTTGTACTCGCGGAAAACGGCCCCAGTTAGACCTCTTCCCCGCGGCGCTGGACCGCTGCCTTACAGCTCGCCTCAACGCCTCTTCAGGCTGTCAGGAAGCCGTAACGGCGGTCTTGAAAAGTCGTTATAGTAGCAGGTTTAGCCTCTTCCTCTTTCCGCCAGTTCATGGAATAAATCCGTGGAACAAATCCGTATTCGTGGGGCTCGCACCCACAACCTGAAGAACGTCAACCTCGACTTACCCCGTCACAAGCTCGTTGTCATCACGGGCCTTTCAGGCTCGGGCAAATCGTCGCTGGCGTTCGACACGCTCTATGCGGAAGGACAACGGCGCTACGTCGAAAGTCTCTCCGCCTACGCACGCCAGTTCCTGCAATTGATGGAGAAACCGGACGTCGATCTGATCGAAGGCCTGTCGCCGGCGATCTCGATCGAGCAGAAGGCGACCTCGCACAACCCGCGTTCCACGGTCGGCACCGTCACCGAGATTCACGACTACCTGCGACTATTGTTCGCACGGGTCGGCACGCCTTACTGTCCGGACCACGAAATTCCGCTGGAAGCGCAAAGCGTCTCGCAGATGGTCGACGCGGCGCTCGCGTTGCCGGAAGAAACGAAGCTCATGATCCTCGCGCCCGTTGTGGCGGACCGCAAGGGCGAGCACGTCGAACTGTTCGAGGAAATGCAGGCGCAAGGCTTTATCCGTTTTCGCGTGCGCTCGGGCGGCGGCACCGCCAATGAAGGCGTCGCGAAGATCTATGAAGTCGATTCGCTGCCGAAGCTGAAGAAGAACGACAAGCACACCATCGACGTGGTCGTGGACCGCCTGAAAGTGCGCCCCGACATGAAGCAGCGTCTCGCGGAATCGTTTGAAACGGCACTGCGTCTCGCCGACGGCCGCGCGATCGCGCTCCAAATGGACACGGACAAGGAGAAGCTGTTCAGCTCGAAATTCGCCTGCCCGATCTGCTCGTACTCGTTGCAGGAACTGGAGCCGCGCCTCTTCTCGTTCAACAATCCGATGGGCGCATGCCCGGAATGCGACGGCCTCGGCCAGATCACTTTCTTCGATCCGAAGCGGGTGGTCGCGCATCCGTCGCTGTCGCTCGCGGCCGGCGCGGTGAAGGGCTGGGACCGGCGCAATCAGTTCTACTTCCAGATGCTGCAGAGTCTCGCGGCGTTCTACGAGTTCGACATCGACACGGCCGTCGAAGACTTGCCGGAGAAAGTCCGCAAGATCCTGCTGTTCGGTTCGGGCAAGCAGGAGATCCCGTTCTCGTACATCAACGAACGTGGCCGCACTTCGGTGCGCGAGCATGTATTCGAAGGGATCATCCCGAATCTGGAGCGGCGTTACCGCGAGACCGATTCGGTCGCGGTGCGCGAAGAGCTCGCCAAGTATCAGAACAACCAGCCCTGCCCGGCCTGCGCCGGCACGCGGCTGCGGCGCGAAGCGCGCTTCGTGCGGATCGGCTCGGACAGCGACGCGCGCGGCATCTTCGAAATCAGCGGCTGGCCGCTGCGCGACGCGCTCGGCTATTTTCAGACGCTGCGCCTGGAAGGCTCCAAGCGCGAAATCGCCGACAAGGTGGTCAAGGAAATCGTCGCGCGGCTGATGTTCCTGAATAACGTCGGGCTGGATTACCTGTCGCTCGAACGCAGCGCGGAGACACTGTCCGGCGGCGAGGCGCAGCGCATTCGCCTCGCGTCGCAAATCGGCTCGGGGCTGACCGGCGTGATGTATGTGCTGGACGAGCCGTCCATCGGTCTGCATCAGCGAGATAACGACCGGCTGATCGCCACGCTCAAGCATCTGCGCGACCTCGGCAACTCCGTGATCGTCGTCGAACACGACGAAGACATGATCCGCATGGCCGACTACGTGGTCGACATGGGTCCGGGCGCGGGCGAACACGGCGGCATGGTGATCGCCGAGGGCACGCCCAAACAGGTGCAAGCGAACGCGGCGTCGATGACCGGGCAATACATGTCCGGCGCGCGCAACATCGAGTTCCCGGACGAACGCAAGGAGCCCGACGATAAGCGCCTGCGAATCGTCGAGGCGTACGGCAACAATCTGCAGCATGTGTCACTGGATCTACCGGTCGGCTTGCTCACCTGCGTGACCGGCGTGTCCGGTTCGGGCAAGTCCACGCTCATCAACGACACGCTGTATCACGCGGTCGCGCATCACCTGTACGGCTCGGCCACGGAGCCGGCGCCGTACGAATCGATCGAGGGCCTGGAGCATTTCGACAAGGTCATCAACGTCGACCAGTCGCCGATCGGCCGCACACCGCGCTCGAACCCGGCCACCTACACGGGCCTCTTCACGCCGATCCGCGAACTGTTCGCGGGCGTACCGGCAGCGAAGGAGCGCGGCTATGAGGCTGGCCGCTTCTCGTTCAACGTGAAAGGCGGCCGCTGCGAATCTTGTCAGGGCGACGGCGTGCTAAAGGTCGAGATGCACTTTTTGCCGGACGTGTACGTGCCGTGCGACGTCTGTCACGGCAAGCGCTACAACCGCGAAACGCTGGACGTGCAGTACAAAGGCAAGAACATCAGCGAAGTACTCGACATGACGGTGGAGAACGCCTATGAGTTCTTCAAGCCGGTGCCGGTCGTCGCACGCAAGCTGAAAACCTTGCTAGACGTTGGTTTGGGCTATATCCGGCTGGGCCAGTCGGCCACCACGCTGTCGGGCGGCGAGGCACAGCGCGTCAAACTATCTTTGGAACTGAGCAAGCGTGACACAGGTCGCACGCTATACATACTTGACGAGCCGACCACCGGCCTGCACTTTCATGACATCGCTTTGTTGCTCGAAGTGATTCATCGATTACGCGACCAGGGTAATACCGTCGTGATCATCGAGCATAATCTCGATGTAATAAAGACTGCGGACTGGGTCATCGATCTCGGTCCGGAAGGCGGGGCCGGCGGCGGGCAGATCATTGCCCAGGGTACGCCGGAGCAGGTGGCGAAGTCGAAGGCAAGTTTTACCGGTAAGTACCTGGCGCCTCTGCTGAAACGCGCGGCCAGTAAAAAGTAACGCTGCACAACTCGGGTTGGAGACGGAATAAGCCATGGCCAAGCGGAATCAGGCGCGCGACGACGGGCAAGTGCAGGACCTACGCCCACGCCCGGTCAGGCTGACGAGCGACATGAGCCTGCCGAAGCTGTCGGCAGTCGAAGTCGGCAGCTACATCGTGATGCTGTTCGGCATGTGGGCGGTCATCGAACTGCGGCTGCTCGGCGCGTTGCTCGCCGGGCTGCTGGTGTTCCAACTAGTCCACACGATCGCGCCGCGCATCGAGCGCCATATGTCGAGCAAGCGGGCGCGCTGGCTCGCGGTGGTGTTCCTGTCCGCGCTAATCGTGGGCGCGCTGACGGGCCTCACGCTCGGCATCATCGAGCATTTCGAGAACGATGTGCCGAGCGTGCAGAAACTGCTCGACCAGGCCATGCAGCTGATCGACCAGGCGCGCGGACGGATTCCGCAATTCGTCGCCAACTATCTGCCGGTCGATACCGAACAGATGAAGACCAAGGCGGCGGAGCTGATGCAGACGCATGCCAACATGCTCCAGCAAAGCGGCAAGACGGCGGCGCGCGCGTTCACGCATATCCTGATCGGCATGATCATCGGCGCGATCATCGCGGTCGGCGCGCAGAAGCATATGCAACGGCTGCCGCTGTCCACGGCGTTCGTCACACGCGTGACACGTTTCGCCGATGCGTTTCGCCGCATCGTGTTCGCCCAGGTGAAGATTTCCGCGATCAACGCGGTCTTCACCGGCATCTTCCTGCTGGTGATCCTGCCGATCTTCCACGACACGCTGCCGTTGTCGAAGACGCTGGTGCTGGTCACGTTCATCGTCGGCTTGCTGCCGGTGATCGGCAATCTGATCTCGAACACGATCATCGTCGCGGTGGCGCTCTCGGTGAGCTTTCCGGCGGCGATCATGTCGCTCGTGTTCCTGATCCTGATTCACAAGCTCGAGTACTTTCTGAACGCGCGCATTGTCGGCGGACAGATCGAAGCGCGCGCGTGGGAATTGCTGATCGCCATGCTCATCATGGAAGCCGCGTTCGGTCTTCCCGGCGTGATCGCGGCGCCGATTTTCTATGCGTACATCAAGCGGGAATTGATTTACTTGCGGCTGGTTTGAGGCGGCGGCGAGCGGCCCGCTAGTCAAAAACAGCGGCGCTTCGGCGCCGCTTTTCATTGGCCGCGCGTTTACGGAAAACTTGCAGTCCGCGGCAAGTCTCCCGTAAGATGCGAACAATTCCCATTTACGTCAAGCCTCTGTCGTGACACCCCGTTCGAATTCCCGCTCCGTGGCGACGGCTCGCCCATGAGGCGCCAACTCGTCCGCCTGCACCGCTGGTTCGGTGTTGCCACAGCGCTGTTTCTGTTCGTCGCCGGCCTGACTGGCGCGATCATCGCGTGGGACCATGAGCTCGATGCGGCGCTGAACCCATCCTTCTTCAAAGCCCGCACCGCCGGTCCGGCGCTGTCGGGCCTGGAGTTGGCGCGCCGCGTGGAAGCCGCCGATTCGCGTCTTCAGGTGACGTATCTGCCGCTGGCGGCCGAGCCTGGCCATACGCTGCAAATGATGGTGCTGCCGCGGACCAACCCAGCCACGCAGAAGCCCTACCCGCTCGACTTCAATCAGATTGCCGTCGACCCCGCCACCGGCGAGATCCAGGGACGCCGCGAATGGGGCGTCGTCTCGCTCTCGCGGCTCAATCTGATCCCGTTCATCTACAAGCTCCACTACACGCTGCAACTGCCGTTTACGGGCGGCGTCGACATCGGCACGTGGTTAATGGGAATGGTCGGCATGATCTGGCTGTTCGACAGCGTGATCGCGCTGTGGCTGTCGTTTCCGAGCGTCAAGGCGTGGCGCAAGTCGTTGGCGTTCCGCCTCGGGCGCGGCGGCTATACGTTCACTTTCGATTTGCACCGCTCAGGCGGCGTGTGGATCTGGGGCGTGCTGATGATCGTTGCGCTGACATCGGTGTCGATGGATCTCTCAGCGCCGGTGGTGCGCCCAATCGTGTCACTGTTCTCGAAGCTCACGCCGGACCCGATCAACAACCCGGAAATCCTGCGCGCCCCGCAACCGGGCGATACGGTGTTGAGTCGCGAGCGCATCGTGCAATTGGCCGAGCAAGCAGGCAAGGCACAGAACCTGAGCGTCGCACCGGGCGGTATCTATTACGCGGAATTCCTGCATGCATACGGCGTCGGTTTCTACGCGACCGGCAACGATCATGGTGATTTGGGCCTCGGCAATCCGTGGATGTATTGGGACGCGGCCACCGGCAAGCAACTCGGCGCGCAGATTCCCGGCAAGGGCACGGCGGGCGATATCTTCGTGCAGGTGCAATTCCCTCTGCATTCGGGACGCATCCTCGGTCTCGGCGGACGGATTCTGATTAGCGCTGTCGGCATCGCGGTCGCCGTGCTGAGCGCGACGGGACTGCTGATCTGGCTGAAGAAACTGAACGCGCGCCGCCGTTCGGCGCAAAACGCCAATCTCGCGCGTGACGCGGGCCGGTCCGCGGCGCGCTCATAATCGCGGGCAAACAAAAAAGGCGGCGCCGGAATTATCCGGACGCCGCCCTCTACCGCGAAACCTGCTAGCAACGGCTTTAGCGAAACACCACCGTCTTGCTGCCGTTCAACACGACGCGATGCTCCACGTGCCACTTCACCGCGCGCGCCAGCGTCACGCACTCGACGTCGCGGCCGATCGCCGTCAACTGCTCCGGCGTCATGCTGTGGTCGACGCGCTCCACTTCCTGCTCGATGATCGGACCTTCGTCGAGATCCGTCGTCACGTAATGGGCGGTCGCGCCGATCAGTTTCACGCCGCGGTCGAACGCCTGGTAGTACGGCTTCGCTCCCTTGAAGCTCGGCAGGAACGAGTGATGAATGTTGATCGCGCGGCCCGTCAACGCTTCGCACAGCTTCGGCGACAGAATCTGCATGTAGCGCGCGAGCACGACCAGGTCGGCTTGATGCTCGTCGATCACTTCGAGCACGCGCGCTTCCTGCGCGGCCTTCGCATCGGGCGCGGCGCCCATCAGCGGGAAATGATGGAACGGAATGTCGTAGCTGGCGGCGAGCTGGTAGAACTCCTTGTGGTTCGAGATGATCGCCGGAATCTCGATACCCAACTGGCCGGTGCGATAGCGGAACAGCAGATCGTTCAGGCAATGGCCGATCTTCGACACCATGATCACCACACGCGGCTTCACCGACGCATCGTGCAATTCCCAGCGCATGCCGAACTGCTCGGCGAGCGACGCAAACGACGTGCGCAACGCCTCCAGCCCCGGATCGCCGCCCACCTGCTGAAAATGCACGCGCATGAAGAACTCGCCGGTGCGGCTGTCGCCGAACTGCGCGGAGTCGAGAATATTGCTGCCACGCTCGAACAGAAAGCCCGACACGGCGTGAACGATGCCGGGCCGGTCGGCGCACGACAGTTTGAGGATAAAGCTGTGATCGGTCGACATGACCTGGGTGACTCCCTTCTTCAATGCGTGGTTTGTTCGGTGTGTCTGGTTCGATGCAGCGTGTTTCGGCATGGTCGTTGCGCGCGCACCGATGCGGCACTCAGGCGATGAGCGGCGGCACGAGCAAGGCCTCAATGCCGGCGCACGCGTCTTCATCGATCCAGCGGCGGCGCAGCAGGCAATCCAGCGTGGCCAGGCTCGCGTCGACGGTCATCGCACCCTCCTCGATCCAGCGCGCCGCTTCGTCGATGCGCGCGAGCCGGTGTTCACCCACTTCGCCGTCCTGATTGCGCGGCGCGAAATCAGCCGGCAGCGCGAGGTCGTAGATGAAAATCTGTTCGGCCTGCGTGCCTTCCGGCAACGATTGCAGCACATGCGCGGTGCGGCCCGCCACGGCGCGGGCGGCGATCTCCTCGGGAATGCCGGCTTCTTCCCAGCATTCCTTGATGATCGTTTCCTCGACGCCGAAGCCCCAGCCGATCCCGCCCGCCACGACATTGTCGAGCATGCCCGGGTCGGTCGCCTTGGTGTCGCTGCGGCGCGCGATCCACAATTGCGGCGCGCCCTTCGACTGCGCCCCATCCGCGTATTCTACGACGCCGTTCAGATGCACCGCGTAGGTCATCGTGCCGAAGAAGCGCGACGCCGCGCGTTCGATATAGGCGAGCGGCGGCGCATCGAACGCATTGCGGATCGCGTAGGTCTCGTTGCGCCAGCCGGGAATGCGGTCTTCGGCGGCGAGCGCGCCGATCACGGAACCGAGCGCGGCGCTACGCAAATCCACGGTATTGAACGTGGACGCCAGCGTCACGCGGCCGCTGTCGATATCGAACACATCGGGCCAGCGCGCGAGCAGCGGCACATCGCTCGTGCGGATCCAGCCGACCTGTTCGGCGTCGATCCAGAACGGCACATGCGCCTGCACGTCGAAGCGGCGCGCAGCGGTGATGCATGGCAAAGTCATTTAAAGCTCCAAACTAACTGTCGGCGGAATCCAATCAATCACGCAACGCGACGCGAATCCCGATTGCGATGAACGTGGCGCCGGCCAGGCGATCCAGCCACACACCGACACGCGGACGGCGTTTCAGCCAACCGCCGATCATCCCCGCGCACACGCCGAACAGCGAAAACACCACCACCGTCTGCAGCATGAACAGCACGCCGAGTTCGAGCATCTGCAGCGTGACGCTCTGCGCGCCGTGCGGCTGCACGAACTGCGGCAGGAATACGACGAAGAATAACGTCACCTTCGGGTTCAGCAGATTGCCGAGCACGCTCTGGCGAAACACCGCCATCAATGGCTGCGGCGCGCGTTCGTGCGCGGTCGCGAGACCCTGGCTGCGCAGCGCCTTGATGCCGATCCAGATTAGATACGCGGCGCCGGCCAGCTTGATGAATTCGAAGGCCGCCGGCGACGAGCGCAGCAACGCGGCCACGCCGAGCGCGGCGAGCGTCGTGTGAAACGTGATGCCGGCCGCAAAGCCGAGCGCCGCGACGAGCCCCGCCGCGCGGCCCTGCGAGATACCGCGCGCGAGCACTTGCAAATTGTCCGGGCCGGGCGTCATGGTGATGGCGATCGAAGTGGCGAGAAACAGCAGAAAGTTAGGCATCGTTCTTACCTTCTTGTGGGCGAGAAGAAGAAGTTCACAGCGGCTGTACTGCGGGTTCGCAGCGGCTCGACCGCGTGCGATCAATGACCGTCGAATCCGGTCACCGTATAGAGCGCGAGGCCGCCCTCGCGGAGCAGCTTCGAGCCGCCGAGTTCGGGCAGATCGATAATCGCCGCGCCTTCCACCACGACCGCACCCAGGCGCTCGAGCAGAATCTTGCCGGCCATCATCGTGCCGCCGGTGGCGATCAGATCGTCGATGATCACGACGCGGTCGCCTGGCTTGCAGGCGTCCTCATGAATCTCGACGGTCGCCGTGCCGTATTCGAGCTCATACGATTGCGCGACCCGCTTGTAGGGCAGTTTGCCCGCCTTGCGGATCGGAATGAAGCCGAGGTTCAGTTCGTACGCGAGAATCGGCCCGATGATGAAACCGCGCGCGTCCAGCCCGGCAATGTAGTCGAGCTTCGCGTCGATATAGCGCTGCACGAATAGATCGATCAGCACACGCAGCGACTTCGGCTCCTGCAAGAGCGGCGTGATGTCGCGAAACTGCACGCCCGGCTGCGGCCAGTCGGGCACCGTGCGAATGTGGCTTTTGATGTAATCGGCCGCATCGAGCGGCGCGCTCGCAAGCGCGTTGGACATGATGTCTCCGGATGGACCTCGACAGGTCCGATGAAAAACTAAACCAGCGGCGGCCCGGCAGGCGAACCTTGCCGGACGCAGACGTCAGGCCGCGGCGGCGCCCGCGCGCCGATGCTTTGAGAGCCGTTCCTCGGCCTCCGCCAACTGTTCGGGCAGACCGCGCAAAACCACGATGTCGCTCGCGCGCAGCTTGGTGGACGGGTCCGGCTCGACGCCGCGAATGCCGTGCCGGCGAATCGCCGTCACTTCGACGCCCACATCGAACAGACCGAGTTCCGCGAGGGTACGGCCCACCGCGTCCGCGTTTTCGTCGACCGGCACCGATTGTAGCCGCACCTGTTCGTGGCCGTCGTCGTCGTCCACGTCGTCGGCGCCGTGGAAATAGCCGCGCAGCAGCGCGTAGCGTTCATCGCGCATTTCCTCGACCCGGCGCACCACGCGCCGCATCGGCACGCCCATCACCACGAGCGTGTGCGAAGCAAGCATCAGACTGCCTTCGACGATTTCCGGAATCACCTCGGTCGCGCCCGCGGCCAGCAGTTTTTCCAGATCGGAGTCGTCGACGGTGCGAACGATGACCGGCAGCGTCGGTTCCAGTTCGTGGATGTTGTGAAGCACGCGCAATGCCGACGGCGTATTCGCATAGGTGATCGCAATCGTCGCCGCCCGATGGATCCCGGCGGCAAGCAGCGACTCGCGCCGCCCGGCGTCGCCGAATACGACCGATTCGCCCGCAGCCGCAGCCGCCGCGACACGATCGGGATCCAGGTCGAGCGCGACGTACGACAAACCTTCATGCTCCAGCATGCGCGCCAGGTTCTGCCCGGCCCGGCCGTATCCGCAAATGATCACGTGGCCGCTTTGTTTGAGGCTCTGCGTGGCGATGCGCGTCATCTGCAACGACTGCATCATCCATTCAGTCGACGACAGCCGCAACACGATCCGGTCCGCGTTCTGGATCATGAACGGCGCGGCCAGCATCGACAGCAGCATGGCCGCAAGAATCGCCTGCAGCATGGTGGCGTCGACGAGATGTTTGTCGAGAATCAGATTCAGCAGCACGAAACCGAACTCGCCCGCTTGCGCGAGGCCGATACCGGTGCGCATCGCGACGCCCGGCGACGCGCCGAACAGGCGCGAGAGGCCCGTCACCATGACCGCCTTCAGCAGGATCGGGCCGACCAGAAAGCCGAGCACGATCAGCGGATGCTCCCAGATCACGCGCGGATTGAGCAGCATACCGGTGGTGATGAAGAAGAGCCCGAGCAGCACGTCGCGAAACGGCTTGATGTCCTCTTCCACCTGATGCCGGTACGGCGTCTCGGCGATCAACATGCCGGCGATGAACGCGCCGAGCGCGAGCGACAAGCCGAACTTGTCCGTGATGAACGCGCACCCGAGCGTCACCAGCAACAGATTGAGAATGAACAGTTCCTGCGAACGGCGCCGCGCCACCACGTTGAACCAGCGCGTCATGAAGCGCTGCCCGACAATCAATAGCAACGACAGCGCCACCACGATCTTGATGGCCGCCACGCCGAGTGAGCTGACCAGATCTTCTGAATTGCCGCCCAGCGCCGCGATGACAATCAGCAGCGGCACCACCGCCAGATCCTGGAACAGCAGCACGCCGAAGATATTGCGGCCGTGCTCGGTCTCGATCTCGAGCCGCTCCGCCAGCATCTTGCTGACGATCGCCGTCGACGACATGGCGAGCGCGCCGCCCAGCGCCACACTCGCTTTCCACGTGATGTGCACCCAGCGCTCCAGCACGAAGCCGAGCGAGACCGCTACCGCGATCGTGCCGATCACCTGCAACAGGCCAAGGCCGAATACGAGCCGGCGCATCGAGCGCAGTTTGGCGAGCGAGAACTCCAGCCCGATCGAAAACATCAGGAACACGACACCGAATTCGGCGAGGTTCTGCGCGCCCTGCGAGTCGGGAATCAGACCGAACGCATGCGGACCGACGACGATGCCCACCGTCAGATAGCCGAGCATCGGCGGAAGATTCAGAAAGCGAAACAGCACCACGCCCACCACCGATGCCAGCAGCAGGAACAGCGTCATTTCGAGGGGGGAAATCATCGGCAAAAACGCATCGGCAAAGCGTCCTCGTTCGTCAGCGGAACCGCACACGCGAAACGCCGTGCGACAAGGTTGAGGGGCCGGTAAAGGCAGCAATAAAGGCAGCGGCTTGGCACAGCAGGCCCGGCGCGGCGAACAAGCGCCTTTGCTATACTTCGCGAATGATAGCGAAAATCAATGGCGACCGGGCACTCGCGCTCGCTCGCGACGTGCTCGACATCGAAGCGGACGCCGTGCGCGCGCTTCGCGATCAACTCGACGATGGTTTCGTCGGGGCGGTCGACTTCATCCTGAGTTGCCGTGGGCGCGTCGTCGTTTCCGGCATCGGCAAATCCGGCCACGTGGCCCGCAAGCTCGCGGCCACGCTCGCCAGCACCGGCACGCCGGCGTTCTTCGTGCATCCAGCGGAAGCCAGTCACGGCGACCTCGGCATGGTCACCGCCGACGACGTGTTTCTCGCGCTGTCCAATTCCGGTGAAACCGAAGAACTCGTGGCGATCTTGCCGCTCATCAAGCGCCTTGGCGCGAAGCTGATTGCCATGACGGGCCGTCCGTCATCGAGTCTCGCACAACTGGCCGACGTGCACCTGAATTCCGGTGTGTCGAAAGAAGCCTGTCCGATGAATCTTGCGCCGACCGCCAGCACCACCGCCGCGCTCGCGCTCGGCGACGCGCTCGCGGTCGCGGTGCTCGACGCGCGTGGCTTCGGCCGCGACGACTTCGCGCGCTCGCATCCGGGCGGCGCGCTCGGCCGGCGCCTGCTCACCTATGTCCGCGACGTGATGCGCACCGGCGACCAGGTGCCGAAGGTCACGCCCGACGCTACCGTGCGCGACGCGCTGTTTCAATTGACCGCCAAGCGCATGGGCATGACCGCGATCGTCGATCAGGACGAGCGCGTCGCCGGCATCTTCACCGACGGCGACCTGCGCCGCGTGCTCGAACGCGACGGCGATTTCCGCGAACTGTCGATCGCCTCGGTCATGACGGCCGGCCCGCGTACCATCGGTCCGGATCAACTCGCGGTGGAAGCCGTGGAACTGATGGAGCGCCACCGCATCAATCAGATGCTGGTCGTCGACGAAGCAGGCAAGCTGATCGGCGCACTCAACATGCACGACCTGTTCTCGAAGAAGGTGATCTGATGGCCATCGCTCCTCTCACCGCGACCGAACGCGCAAGCCGCGTCAAGCTGATGATTTTCGACGTCGACGGCGTGCTGACCGACGGCGGCCTGCTGTTCACGGCGGAAGGCGACACGATGAAGGGCTTCAATTCGATGGACGGTCACGGCATGAAGCTGCTGCGCCAGGCCGGCATCGAAACGGCGATCATCACCGGGCGCAAGTCGGGCATCGTGGCGGCGCGGGCGAAGGAAATGAACGTCACGCACGTCTATCAGGGCGTGCAGGACAAACCTCAGGCTTTCGCGGACCTGTTGCAGCAAACCGGCATGACGGCCGAACAGTGCGGCTACATGGGCGACGACTGGGTCGATCTCGCCGTGATGCTGAAGGTCGGCTTCGCCGCCGCGCCGGCCAACTCGCATCCTGAGGTGATCGCACGCGCCCATTGGGTCAGCGAGGCACGTGGCGGCCACGGCGCAGCGCGTGAAGTCGTCGATACGCTGCTGCGCGCGCAGCACAAATACGAAGCGCTGCTCGCGGCCGCCTGTAGCGGCGAACAGCGGGGCCTCGTCGGATGAACCAGTTTCGCCTGACGTCACTGATTCCGCTGGTCGCCATGGCTGCGCTCGCCGGTATCACGTGGTGGCTGCTGCAAGCCACTCTGCCCCGGCAGAACGAAGGCGTGGTGCGCCCCAAAGAGCACACGCCGGACTACTTCGCCGACAACTTCTCGGTGTCCGAACTCGATCAGTCGGGCTCGACGCAATACCGGCTGACCGCCCAGTCGCTGATCCATTACGAAGACGACGAGCTGAGCGACCTGGTCAAACCGGCCATGCGCGCGTTCCAGCCGGGCAAGCCGATCGTCACCGCAACCGGCGATACCGGCAAGGTGAACGGCGACGCGTCGATCGTCGATCTGTACGACAACGCGCGCATCGTGCGGGCGCCCGGCTACGGAGATCCGCAGATGCAAGCGGATTCGCAGCATTTTAGGGTGCTGGTCAACGACGATGTGATCGAGACCGAAAAGCCGGTTAAACTTCAGCGCGGCATGTCGGTGATGACTGCCAGCGGCATGAACTACAACAACGTCACCCGGGTGATGCAGCTGTTCGGCAACGTGAAAGGCAACATCGCCCCGTCCGAAGCAGGCGGCAGCTCGCCCAAGCAACCCGGGTAATCCATTCCAGGCGTGACTGCATGAACGAATCGTTCCCCCGTTTTGATACCGGCCGCTCGCGCACCCTGTCCGCGTGGCGCGCCGGACTCGCTGCGCTGATCGTCGCGTTGCCGCTCGCCGGCTTCGCGCCGCTCGCGCACGCCGACCGTGCCGACAAAGACAAGCCGCTGAACATCGAAGCGGACAACATGACTTACGACGACCTGAAGCAGGTCAACATCTTCACCGGCCATGTGGTCGCCACCAAAGGCACGATCGTGATCAAGGCCGACCGTGTCGAAGTGACGCAAGACCCGCAGGGCTATCAGTACGCCACCGGCACCTCGAGCGGCGGCAATCTGTCGTATTTCCGCCAGAAACGCGAAGGCCTCGACGAATACATCGAAGGCACGGCCATCCGGATCGACTACGACGGCAAGCAGGATCTGACCACGCTCACCACCGACGCCACCGTAAAGCGCCTGCAAGGCCTCTCCACGGTGATGGATCAGGTGCACGGCAGCGTCGTTACGTATGACGGCCAGAACGACTTCTATACCGCGAAGGCAGGCAAGGACGTCGCCGGCCCGGGCAACCCGACCGGCCGCGTGCGCGCCATGCTGTCGCCGCGCAATGGCGGCGCAGCGCCGCTGAACGGCGCGTCGGCCACGCTCGCGCCATCCACGACGATCCAGGGAGCGCCGAACCAGTGAGCACGTCAGCGTCCCTCCCCAATCGCAAGCCGGCCGGCACCAGCAGTTCGCTGGTGGTGCGCAACCTGAAGAAGCGTTACGGCTCGCGCACGGTCGTCAAAGACGTGTCGCTCGACGTGAAAAGCGGCGAAGTGGTCGGTCTGCTTGGCCCCAACGGCGCGGGCAAGACTACTTCGTTCTATATGATCGTCGGCCTCGTGCCGCTCGACGCGGGCGAGATCGATCTGGACGGCAAGTCGATCAGCCTGCTGCCGATCCACAAGCGCGCTTCGCTGGGTTTGTCGTATCTGCCGCAGGAAGCATCGGTGTTCCGCAAGCTCAGCGTCGAAGAAAACATTCGCGCGGTGCTGGAGTTGCAGCACGAAGACAGCGGCAAGCGGCTCAGCAAGGATGCGATCACGAGCCGCACGGAAGCCTTGCTCGACGAGTTGCAGATTGCGCATTTGCGCGAGAATCCGGCGCTGTCGCTGTCGGGCGGCGAACGCCGCCGGGTTGAGATCGCCCGGGCGCTGGCTACCAATCCGAGCTTTATTCTGCTCGACGAACCGTTCGCGGGCGTCGACCCGATCGCCGTGCTGGAAATTCAGAAGATCGTTAAATTTCTGAAGCAGCGCAATATCGGCGTGCTGATCACCGACCACAACGTGCGTGAAACGCTCGGCATCTGCGATCACGCGTACATCATCAGCGACGGCAGCGTGCTGGCCGCCGGCGCGCCGAGCGACATCATCGAAAACGAAAGCGTGCGGCGCGTCTATCTGGGCGAGCACTTCCGCATGTAAGCGCATGAGGGATTACCGGCAGTGCGAGCGCGCACCCGCCGGCCCCTCCATGCGGCAACCGCACATCCGCATTTTTGAGCTGGGCCGTTTTGCGCCCGTCGCCGCCTAAAACAGGCGCACGCGTAATTGCGAATGTCGCAAGGTATCGCGGTCGTGGCAAACTCTCTACAATGAATCTCAACTTGCCATGAAAGCCAGCCTCCAACTCCGCCTATCGCAGCATCTTGCGCTGACGCCGCAACTGCAGCAGTCCATCCGGCTGCTTCAGTTGTCTACGCTCGAATTGCAGCAAGAAGTCGCAATGGCGATCTCGCAGAATCCACTCCTCGAAAACGAGGACGACTGGATCGCGAGCCCGTTGCGCGTAGCGGCCGACGGCTCGCTGATCGCGCAGGCGCCCAACTCTTCCGCGCCGCCCGACCAGATGGGCGGCAATACATCGTCCTCGTCCAGCAGCGAGCGCGCCGAGAACGGCGAGCCGCAGGGCGTCGACGAATACAACGGCCTCGCGGGCGACGGTAACGGCGACGCGTCGCAATGGAATCTCGACGACTACGGCCGCTCCGGCAACGCCTCGGACGACGACGATCTTCCGCCGCTGCAAATCCACGAATCGAGCACCTCGCTGCGCGATCACCTGATGGCGCAATTGCGCGTCACCCAGGCGGGCCAGCGCGATCGGGCGCTGATCACTTTCCTGATCGAATCACTCGACGACGACGGCTACCTTGCCGCCACGCTCGAAGAAGTGCTGGCCGATCTGCCCGAAGAGCTCGAAGTCGATCTCGACGAAATGAACGCCGCGCTTGCGCTGCTGCATAGCTTCGACCCGGCCGGGGTCGGCGCGCGCTCCGCGTCGGAATGTCTCAAGCTGCAATTATTGCGGCTCGATGGCTCGCCTACGCGTACGCTCGCGCTCGACATCGTCGCCCACCATCTGGAACTGCTCGCGGCGCGCGATTTCACGCGTCTGCGCAAGCATCTGAAGGCCAACGACGACGATCTGCGTGATGCGCATGTGCTGATCCGCTCGCTCGAGCCGTTTCCCGGCGCCGCCTACGGCAAGGCCGAAGCGGACTATGTCGTGCCGGACATCATGGTGCGCAAAACGGCACAGGGCTGGCAGGCCGAGCTGAACCCGGAAGTCGTGCCGAAGCTGCGCATTAACCATCTATACGCGAATATTCTGCGCAATAACCGGGGCGATCCGGGCAGTGGTTCGTTGCGCCAGCAACTGCAGGAAGCGCGTTGGTTGATCAAAAATATCCAGCAGCGTTTCGAGACGATTCTGCGCGTCGCGCAGGCAATTGTGGAACGTCAGAAGAGCTTTTTTGTCCACGGCGAAATTGCCATGCGCCCCTTGGTTTTGCGGGAAATTGCTGATACGCTGGGCCTACACGAGTCAACTGTCTCGCGTGTGACAACCGGTAAATACATGCTGACCCCATTCGGGACGCTTGAATTTAAGTACTTCTTCGGATCACACGTTTCGACTGACACGGGCGGCGCGGCGTCTTCAACGGCGATCCGCGCGCTCATCAAGCAACTGATAGGAGCGGAAAACCCGAAATCTCCTCTTTCAGACAGTCGCATAGCCGAACTGCTGGCGGAACAGGGCTTCGTGGTCGCACGGCGTACCGTTGCGAAGTATCGTGAAGCTCTTAAGATCCCCGCAGTCAACCTGCGCAAGTCTCTGTAGCCCGTCGCCTTCCGTGGCGGGCATTTACCGGCCGCTCCGCAGTTGGCGGACAGGCCGGCCGATGCGACCTGCCAGAAGTCAGTCACCGGGGGGCGACTCAGGCAAGCCGACAGATCGACCGGACCTTCGTCATCGTGCGGACCAAGCGGCCATTAGCTTGGAGAAGCACTATGAATCTGCAGATCAGTGGACACCACCTCGAAGTAACGCCTGCGTTGCGCGAATACGTGATCACCAAACTGGATAGGGTGCTAAGACATTTCGATCAGGTAATCGACGGCAGTGTGGTCCTCTCGGTCGACAACCACAAGGAAAAGGAAAAGCGTCAAAAGGTTGAAATCAACCTGCATCTCAAGGGCAAGGACATCTTTGTCGAGAGCTGTGACAGCGACCTGTACGCTGCGATCGATCTGATGATCGACAAGCTTGACCGGCAAGTCATTCGCCATAAGGATCGCCTGCAAGGCCATGCGCATGACGCGATCAAGTATCAACCGGCGCCGCAACTAGACGTGCCGCCGCAATAAGGGAAACCAGAAGGCGTTCTTGATTGGCTCCTCGTTTTTCCCTTAACCAGCAAACCGCCCGGAACCGGGCGGTTTTTTGTTTCCGGACGCTGCTTCTCGCGTGTTGTCGCAGCATGTGCCCCCTCCATGTCAGGCTAGTTGTCGCCTCACCCGAACCGATTAGTGTAAAGATGGGGGGCGGACAGCGAATGGAAGATGAAACGCTATTCAGCGGAAACCCGGGAGTGGGTAATCAAACAGATGATGCCGCCGTTTAATCGTGCGGTCGTTGAGCTGGCGGGAGCGACGGGCATCACCACGGTGACGCTACGGACCTGGCGGCAACATGCAAGGGATGCAGGGGTATTCATGCCGGGTAATGGCAGAACCAGCGATCAGTGGTCAAGCGCCGACAAGTTCAGGGTGGTGCTGGAGACGGCGTCGCTCAACGAGGCCGAGACCTCCCAGTACTGTCGCAGCAAGGGCATCTATCCGGAGCAGATCCGGCAGTGGCGCGAGGCGTGCGAGCAGGCCAACGTAGCGCCTGAAACAAAGCCAACGGCTGCCCAGCGCAATGAAGCAAAGGCCGCTCACAAACGCATCCGTGAGCTGGAGCGCCAGCTCAGGCGCAGCGATGCCGCGCGGGCGGAGGCAGCGGCGTTGCTGAACCTGCGAAAAAAAGCCGAAGCGATCTGGGGCAAGGAAGAGGAAGACTGATCAGCAGCCCGGATCGCGATGAAGCCATGCAGTTGATCGATGAAGCGGTACAGCATGGGGCACGCCGCTCGCGTGCATGCGAGCAGTTGGGGCTCAGCGTGCGCAGTGTCCAGCGCTGGCGCCTGTCGCCGCAGGACGGGCGCACCCAGGTGAAGCGTGCGGCACCGCCCAACAAGCTCAGTGAGGCCGAGCGTCAGGCCGTGCTCGACGCAGCCAACCGCCCGGGCTACGCGAGTCTGACGCCGCACCAGATTGTGCCGAAACTGGCGGATGAAGGGATTTATCTGGCATCCGAATCGACGTTTTACCGGGTGCTGAAAGCGGCAGGACAAAGCCAGCGTCGAGGCCGTGCGCGAGCCCCGCGACGACGCACGCTCACGACGCATTGTGCGCAGGGTCCGAATCAGGTGTGGTGCTGGGATATTACGTGGATGCCGACCACAGTCAGGGGCCGGTACTTCTACTGGTACATGATGAAGGACATCTACAGCCGCAAACTGGTGATGAACGAGGTCTGGGAGCAGGAGTCGGCCGAGCATGCGAGCGTCCTGCTGGCCAAGGGATGTTTGCGTGAAGGCCTCGCCGGGCGGCCGCTGGTGCTGCATTCGGATAACGGCAGTGCGATGAAAGGTGCCACCATGCGCGCGGCGATGATCGATCTCGGTGTGCAGCCTTCGTTCAGCCGGCCGCGCGTGAGCAACGACAACGCGTTTGCCGAGTCGCTATTCCGCACGGCAAAGTACTGTCCGTTGTGGCCCGAGCAGCCGTTCGACACGCTGGAGGCGGCTCGGGAATGGGTGCAGCGCTTCGTGCAGTGGTACAACGAAGAGCACTGCCACAGCGGCCTGAAGTATGTCAGCCCGGGCCAGCGGCATCGCGGCGAAGCCAACGACCTGCTGGCCCGACGGCGTGCGCTGTACCGCAGCGCGCGCATGCAAAACCCGGCGCGCTGGTCAGGGGCCATCCGCAACTGGCACCTGACAGACGCGGTCTATCTGAATCCGGAACGAACCTCGGCCTCAGCCAAAATGTACAGGCAGGCAGCGTAACGCGGTTCTGGCGACAACTACCTTGACACACACCGTGCCGGCGCGTCAAAAGAACTCAATACGCATTGATGGCGCGCCGCACCATCCGTGGCTACCCTGTTCTATAATGTTCCGGTTACCATCGGGGTCAGGTAAGCTCAAGCGGAAGTCAGTCGGCCGGAGTCCTGCGCTTTCGGACTCCGACGCACGTCGCCGTGAGCATCAAACGAATGGAACGCCACTCAAACGCCCCAGCGAGGAGAACCCAGGCCACGTTTTCGCCTGTCAACATGAATCGTTTAGCCAAATTTCTTCCCCTCGAGAACGTCGTCGTCGGACTATCGGTCACCAGCAAGAAACGCGTGTTCGAGCAAGCGGGCCTGATCTTCGAGAACCAGAACGGCATCGCCCGTAGCACGGTCACTGACAATCTGTTTGCGCGCGAGCGCCTCGGATCGACTGGCCTTGGTGAGGGCGTGGCGATTCCGCATGGCCGGATCAAAGGCTTGAAGCAGCCGCTCGCCGCGTTCGTCCGTCTTGCCGAACCCATCCCCTTCGAGTCGCCCGACGGTCAGCCGGTCTCGCTGCTCATCTTCCTGCTCGTGCCCGAACAGGCCACTCAACAGCACCTCGAAATCCTTTCGGAAATCGCCCAGTTGCTGTCCGATCGCGACGCCCGCGAGCGCCTGCACACGGAAGAAGACCGCGAATCATTGCACCGCCTGCTCACTCAGTGGCAACCTTGATGCATCGGCGGTTATCCGCACGCCGGTGATCCGCCCACGTGCGGATACCGTCTGGCAAGGTAAGCGGCCCGCGCTAGCGCGGCCGTTGCTTTGTCCGGCAAGCGGCCCACACTGGAGTCACTGACTCATGGATACGTCCAGCATCAACGCCCAAAGCATTTTCGACGATAACGCCGCCATGCTGAAGCTCAGCTGGCTGACGGGGCATGAAGGCTGGGAGCGCGGCTTTTCTTCGGAATCGGTCGCCAATGCCACGTCGAGCGCCGACCTCGTCGGCCACTTGAACCTGATCCACCCGAACCGGATCCAGGTGCTCGGCGACGCCGAAATCGATTACTACAAGCGCCAAACCGACGAAGACCGCTCGCGCCACATGGCCGAGCTGATCGCGTTGGAACCGCCGTTTCTGGTGGTGGCGGGCGGCGTCTCCGCGCCGCCGGAACTGGTCCTGCGCTGCACGCGCTCGTCCACGCCGCTATTCACTACGCCGATGTCCGCCGCCGCAGTGATCGACAGCCTGCGCCTCTACATGTCGCGGATTCTCGCGCCGCGCGCCACGCTGCACGGCGTGTTTCTCGACATTCTCGGCATGGGCGTGCTGCTCACCGGCGACTCGGGCCTCGGCAAAAGTGAACTCGGGCTGGAACTGATCAGCCGCGGCCACGGCCTCGTTGCCGACGACGCGGTCGATTTCGTGCGCCTCGGTCCCGACTTCGTCGAAGGGCGCTGTCCGCCGCTGCTGCAAAACCTGCTGGAAGTGCGCGGCCTTGGGCTGCTCGATATCAAGACGATTTTCGGTGAAACCGCGGTGCGCCGGAAAATGAAGCTCAAGCTGATCGTGCAACTGGTCCGCCGTCCTGATGGCGAATTTCAGCGCCTGCCGCTGGAAAGCCAGACCGTCGACGTGCTCGGCCTGCCGATCAGCAAGGTCACGATTCAGGTGGCGGCCGGCCGAAACCTCGCAGTGCTGGTCGAGGCAGCCGTGCGCAACACGATCCTGCAACTGCGCGGCATCGACACGCTGCGCGACTTCATGGATCGCCAGCGCCTTGCCATGCAAGACCCCGACAGCCAGTTTCCCGGCAAACTGATCTGAGTCCGCAAAAGCCTGCCGTGCCCGCAGCCGACAGCAGGCCGCGGGTACACGCACGGGGACCAGATGCTATGATGAACTGTACGGTTTTGACGACTCCATGCGCATAATCCTGATCACCGGTATATCCGGCTCCGGCAAATCAGTTGCCCTGAACGCGCTTGAAGACGCAGGCTATTACTGCGTCGACAACTTGCCGCCGCGCTTCCTGCCGCAACTGGCTTCCTATCTCGCCGAGGACGGGCAAGACCGCCTCGCGGTCGCGATCGACGCGCGCTCGAGCGCCTCGCTCGACGAAATGCCCGCCATGATCCGCGACCTGTCGCGTGCCCACGACGTGCGCGTGCTATTCCTGAACGCAAGCACGCAGTCGCTGATTCAACGCTTCTCCGAAACGCGCCGCCGCCACCCGCTGTCCGGTTCCACTTCGCACGACGCCGACGTCGGCCTGCTCACCTCGCTCGCCGAAGCGATCGAACGCGAACGTGAACTCGTGGCCGGGCTGGCCGAATTCGGCCATCAGATCGACACCAGCAATCTGCGCGCGAACGTGCTGCGCGCGTGGGTCAAACGCTTCATCGAGCAGAAGGATTCGGGGCTCGTGCTGATGTTCGAGTCGTTCGGTTTCAAGCGCGGTGTGCCGCTCGACGCGGATTTCGTGTTCGACGTCCGCACCTTGCCGAACCCGTACTACGATCATGAATTGAGGCCGCTCACGGGCCTCGACAAACCGGTGATCGACTTTCTCGATGCGCTGCCGGTCGTGCATGAAATGATCGACGACATCCAGAAATTTCTCGCCAAGTGGCTTCCGCATTTCCGCGACGACAACCGCAGTTATCTGACCGTCGCGATCGGTTGCACGGGAGGCCAGCACCGTTCGGTGTTCATTGCGGAGACGCTCGCCGCGCGTCTTGCATCGTCGGCGAATGTCATTGTGCGGCACCGCGATGCGCCGGTCGAAGCCGGCGAATCATCGAAGTTAGTGGCTTAACCGGCCGCATCGCGCGGCCTCAACTCGAAGCGTTGCGCCATGTCTTCATCTACTGTGCTTGCCGATGTGCCGCTGTTTCCGCTGCATACGGTGCTGTTTCCCGATGGACTGCTGCCGCTGAAGATTTTCGAAGCGCGCTACCTCGACATGGCGCGCGATTGTCTGCGTGAGAAAACGCCGTTCGGCGTGTGTCTGCTGAAAAGCGGCGCGGAAGTGGCGCGCGAAGAAGAGCCTTCGGTGCCCGAAGCAATCGGTTGTCTCGCTGAAATCGACGAGTGCGATGTCGAAGCCTTCGGCATGCTGCTGATTCGCGCACGCGGCACGCGGCGTTTTCGCCTGCTGTCGCATCGCGTCGAATCGAGCGGTTTGCTGGTCGGCATGGCGGAGCCGCTCGGCGAGGACATGCCGCTCGAAGGCAACGAGCAATTGGCCAAATTCGGCGCATGCGCGGAAGTGCTCGAACGGATCATCGCGACGATCCGCGAGCGCGATCCGGACAGCCTGCCGTTCGCGGAACCGTTCAGACTCGAAGATCCGTCATGGGTGTCCAACCGTCTTGCCGAAGTGCTGCCGATCGCGCTGCGTGCTCGCCAGAAACTGATGGAATTGCAGGACGCCGGCGCGCGGATCGATGTGGTTCATCACTACATGCAGCAGCATCAATTGCTTTGAAGGCGGCCGCCGCCCTCTTGGCGGATTGATCAGATCAGCGTGCCCTGCAACCCGTCCAGCAGTTTGCGCACGGGCGCCGGCACACCGAACGAGTCGAGATCGCTGAGCGCGACCCACGCGGTGTCGGCGTCGCCCAGCGCGGCCAAAGCACCGATTCCACGATCCAGTTCCGCGAGCCGCGGCTCGATATCCAGTTTGAAATGCGTGAACACATGCGTGAGCGGCGCCAGCGGCGAGACCGCACCGTCGCCACCGAAGGCGCGCGCACGCTCGGCGAGCGCGGCTTCGTCGGCGGCTTCGGGCAGGCTCCACAAGCCGCCCCAGATACCGGACGGCGGGCGCTTCTCCAGCATCACCGCGTTGCCGTCGCGGAGCACCAGCATCCATGTGCGGCGCGTCGGCACGGTCTTTTTCGGACGCGCCGTGGGCAGTACGCGCTGACGTCCGGTCACGTTGGCGACGCAGTCGGCGGCGAACGGACAGCGCAGGCAGTCGGGCTTGCCGCGCACGCACAGCGTCGCGCCGAGATCCATCAAGCCTTGCGTGTACGCGCTGACGTCGGCATCCGACGCGTTCGACGGAAGCAGCGATTCCGCCAGCGTCCACATCGCGTTTTCGACTTTCTTTTCGCCGGGGAAACCTTCGACGCCGAACACGCGCGCCAGCACGCGCTTCACGTTGCCGTCGAGAATCGTCGCGCGCGCGCCGAACGCGAAGGACGCGATCGCCGCCGCCGTCGAACGGCCAATGCCCGGCAATTCCGCCAGTTCCTCGACCGATGCCGGAAACGCGCCGCCATGCTGCTCGATCACGACTTGCGCGCAGCGATGCAGATTGCGTGCACGTGTGTAATAGCCAAGGCCAGCCCACAATGCCATCACGTCGTCAGACGGCGCGGCGGCGAGCGTGGCAACGGTCGGAAAACGCGCGAGAAATTTCGCATAGTACGGAATCACCGTCGACACCTGCGTCTGCTGCAGCATGATTTCCGACAACCAGATGCGATACGGATCGCGCGTGTTCTGCCACGGTAAATCATGCCGGCCATGCAGACGCTGCCACGCGATCAGTCGCGCGGAAAAATCCGACATGACTGGAAAAGCAGGCGCTTGTGGCGCGGCGGACGAGGTTGAACGCGGAGTTAAGCGAGAAGGCATCGACGATTTAGCGCTGGCAGGTGGGACAGAAATACGTTGAACGCTGCCCTTGCACGATCTGTTTGATCGGCGTTCCACACACGCGGCATGGCAGCCCGGCGCGATCATAGACGAAATAGTCGAGCTGGAAGTATCCGCTTTCGCCATTGCTGCCGACGAAGTCGCGCAGCGTGCTGCCGCCCTTCTCGATGGCGGCGGCGAGCGTCACGCGCACGGCGTCCGCCAGCAGATCGTAGCGCACTAGCGAGACGCGCCCCGCCGCGGTGGTCGGTCGGATGCCGGCGCGAAACAGGCTCTCCGATGCGTAGATATTGCCCACTCCGACCACGATTTCACCGGCCAGCAGCGCCTGCTTCACCGAGACTTTGCGCCCGCGCGTGAGCCGGTGCATCAGCGCGCCGGAGAACGCGGGCGAAAACGGTTCGACGCCGAGGCTCGCGAGCAAGGGATGTTCGAGCACGTCGCCGGCTTCGCGCGGGTGCCACAGCACCGCTCCGAAGCGCCGCGGATCGCGATAGCGCAAAATGAACTCGTCGAAGATCCAGTCGATGTGATCGTGTTTCGCCGCGGCCGGCGGATGCGGCACGTGGCGCAGCACCCGCAGCGTCCCAGTCATGCCAAGATGCACGATGAACCAGCCCGCGTCGATCTCGAACAACAGATACTTGCCGCGCCGCTCGACCTTGCGCACCACGTGGCCGCGCAAGGTTTTCGCAAGGTCGGCCGGGATCGGCCAGCGCAATGCGGGCGTACGCACATCGACGCGTTCAACCTTGCGTCCGGACACGTACGGTTCGATTCCCCGTCGGGTAACCTCAACTTCTGGCAACTCTGGCATGTCTAACTGGTCTGCAACTTGCGTGAGTGGTTGTGCGCGTATTGTAGCGAGCGCGTTACAATCGTCCGAAACATTGAACGGATTTCCATGAACTTGTCCTTCGTGAAGCTGTTTTTGAAGCGCCCGGCTAGCGCACTCCGCGTACCGCACGCCGTGTCCGCTCGCCGGATGCTCGGTGCGGCAGCGCTTGCAGTCTGGGCGCTGGCTGCCGTGCCCGTCCACGCGCAGGACCCATCGCCGGACTCGGACGACACCTCGGTCACCTTGCCGGACCCGCTCGGCCCGGCCTCGGCGGAAGATCAAAAGTCCCTGCCCGGCGTGGCGCTGACGAGCCAGATCGTATTCCAGGTGCTCGCCGCCGAAGTCGCGCTGCAGCGCGACCAGCCGGCGCCCGCCTATCAAACCTACCTCGCGCTCGCGCGCGACACGCACGATCCCCGCATGGCGCAACGCGCCACCGAAATCGCGCTGGCCGCGCAGAGCCCGTCGGACGCTTTGGCCGCCGCGCAATTGTGGCAGCAGTATGCGCCGAACTCGGAACGCGCCGCTCAACTCGACGCATCGCTGCTCGTGTTGTCCGGCAAACCTGACGACGCGGCGCCGATCCTCGCCCGCGAACTCGCACGGGTACCCGCCGACAATCGCGGCAGCGCGATTCTGGCGCTGCAGTTGCTGCTCTCGCGCGGCCCGAACCGGATCGGCGGCCTGCACGTGCTGCAGGATCTGCTCAAGAACGACATGACCCGGCCCGAAGCGCAACTGGCCATTGCACGCCAGCAGCTAGTGTCGGACGACGCGCCGGGCGCGCGCAAATCGCTCGAACAGGCACTCACGCTCAAGCCCGACTATCTGCCGGCAGCGCTGACGCTGTCGCAAATGGGCCCGGAAGAGCGCAAGGAAGGCATCGCTTCGCTCGAAAAGTACGTGCAGCAGAATCCGAAATCGCATGACGCGCGTCTCGCGCTCGCGCAGATGTATCTCGCGAGCGACCGTCTGGACGACGCGCAGAAGCAATTCGAGATCATGCACAAGAACAACGCGAACGAGCTGACGCCGCTCATGGCGCTCGCGCTGATCAAGATCCAGCAGAAGAATTTCAACGAGGCGCAAACCTACCTGACCCAGTACGCCCAGCAAGCCGAAAAAACGCCGGGCGCCGATCCGGGCCAGGCGTATATCTACCTTGCGCAGCTGTCGCTCGAACAGAAAAACGAAGCGGCCGCGAGCGACTGGCTGAACAAGATCTCGCCGTCGAGCCAGCAATATGTGCCGGCGCAGATCACGCGCGCGCAATTGCTCGCCAAGCAGGGCAAGACCGACGACGCGCGCAACCTGCTGGCCAACCTGCCGGCGCCGGACCCGCGCGACCAGGCGCTGATCCTCCGCACCGACGCGGCGATCCTGTTCGACGCCAAGCGCTACCCCGACGCGGAAACGCGCCTGCAACAAGCCACGGCGCAGTTCCCCGACGACCCCGATCTGACCTACGACTACGCGATGGCCGCCGAAAAAACCGGCCATTACGAGGTCATGGAAGCGCAGTTGCGCAAGCTGATCCAGACGCAGCCCGACAACCCGCAAGCGTATAACGCGCTCGGCTACTCGCTGGCCGATCGCAATCAGCGCCTCGCCGAAGCGGACAAGCTGGTCGAGAAGGCATCCTCATTGGCGCCGAACGACGCGTTCATCATGGACAGCGTCGGCTGGGTCAAATACCGGCTGGGCGACACGTCGGACGCAATCAAGCTGCTGCGCAAGGCGTACGACATGCAGCCGAACGCCGAAATCGGCGCGCACCTCGGCGAAGTGTTGTGGAAAACCGGCAATCAGGATCAGGCACGCGCCGCTTTCCGCGATGCGCGCAAACTCGAACCGGACAACGACACGCTTGTCAAAACGCTCCAACGTCTTCAGGTGAACGATCTTTGATGCGTCTTTCCCGTTTGATTTCCTTTCCCCGGGCGCCGCGTGGCGCGGCGCTCGCTTTCGCTGCAGCAGCGGCAGCGGTCGTCGCACTGGCCGGTTGCGCGTCGGTCAAACCGCAAGGGCCGTCCACGTCGAATGCCGCGACCTCCGTCACCACGCAGACGAGCCGTGCTTACCAGGGCCGTTTCGCGGTCCAGTACAACGATCAGAACGGCCAGCAGCGCAACGCTTACGGCAACTTCACGTGGCAGGAAACCGGCGACACCGTGACCCTGCAGTTGCGCAATCCGCTCGGCCAGACGCTTGCGGTGGTGACGTCCTCGCCGGGTTCGGCCACGCTGGAACTGCCGAATCGCCAGCCGCTCACCGCGGATAACGTCTCCACGCTGATGCAAAACGCGCTCGGCTTCACGCTGCCGGTCGAAGGGCTGCGCTATTGGCTGCAACCGTCGCCGGCACCCACTTCGCGCGCCAAAACGGAGAAGGATCCCGAGCAACCATCGCGGCTGAAGCAGATCACGCAGGACGGCTGGACGATCGACTATCTGGCTTATGCCGACGCGCCGGCCACCGGCGTGAAGCGCCTCAACCTGACCCGCTCGGATCCGCCGCTCGACATCAAGCTCGTGCTGGATCAGTAGCCCGCGCCGCTTCACGCACTTTTTCGCGCGACCTTGCCGCTTCTTCGGCGCCATTTGGCGCATGTAGCCTCGACTCATGATTGAAACGACCGATTCGCTGCGCGATTGCCTCGCGCCAGCGAAACTCAACCTCTTCCTGCACATTACCGGCCGTCGGCCGGACGGCTATCACACGCTGCAAACGGTCTTCCAGTTGCTCGACTGGGGCGACACGCTGCACTTCACGCGA
Organism: Paraburkholderia aromaticivorans; assembly: GCF_012689525.1. Lineage (NCBI taxonomy): Bacteria > Pseudomonadati > Pseudomonadota > Betaproteobacteria > Burkholderiales > Burkholderiaceae > Paraburkholderia > Paraburkholderia aromaticivorans. The sequence continues at coordinate 389,420 of NZ_CP051516.1, read as the reverse complement.
CGCGACGACGGACTCATCACGCGCAGCACAGAGATCGCCGACGTGCCGCCGGAACACGACCTGACCGTGCGCGCCGCGACGCTGCTCAAAACGCATACGGGCTCGCCTGAAGGCGTCGATATCGAAATCGACAAGCGTCTGCCGATGGGCGCCGGCCTCGGCGGCGGCAGCTCTGATGCAGCGACCACGCTGCTCGCGCTGAACCGTCTGTGGAAGCTCAATCTGCCGCGCCTCGAACTGCAGGCGCTTGCATTGAAACTTGGCGCGGATGTGCCGTTTTTTGTTTTCGGAAAAAATGCGTTCGCCCAGGGTGTCGGAGAAGCTTTAGACGTTGTACAATTGCCGCCGCGCCATTTCCTAGTAGTGACGCCGAGGGTTCATGTTCCGACTGCAGCGGTTTTTTCTGAAAAAGCGTTGACAAGAGATTCAAAACCCCTCACAATTACGGACTTTCCTGCAGAACTTAGTTGCAACACTGAATGGCCAGAAAGTTTCGGCCGCAATGACATGCAGCAGGTTGTCGTAGGAAAATACGCGGAAGTAGCGCAAGTGTTGCGATGGTTTGAAAACGTCGCGCCAGCGCGGATGTCGGGATCAGGTGCAAGTGTTTTTGCCGCGTTTCGTAGTAAAGCTGAAGCAGAAGCGGTGCAAGCCAAACTGCCAGCCGAATGGAATAGCGCAGTGACCGCAAGTCTCGATCAGCATCCACTCTTTACTTTCGCGTCATAAGTTTTGCGTCGTCGAACGCTCCTCGTTCGGTGAAGCTCAAAGTTAGTGTAGGGGAGTCGCCAAGTTGGTTAAGGCACCGGATTTTGATTCCGGCATTCGAAGGTTCGACTCCTTCCTCCCCTGCCAAAAATTCTCGCATTTCCCTCGCCCCCAGCCTGAAGTAGGTGCACGATGAGCAGCCATGACGGCCTGATGGTTTTTACTGGCAACGCAAATCCCGCGCTTGCACAGGAAGTCGTCAAAATCCTCGGTATTCCCCTCGGCAAAGCAATGGTTAGCCGTTTCTCGGACGGTGAAATCCAGGTCGAGATTCAGGAAAACGTGCGTGGCAAGGATGTCTTCGTCCTGCAGTCCACGTGCGCACCGGCGAACGACAATCTGATGGAACTGATGATCATGGTCGATGCGCTCAAGCGCGCATCCGCCGGCCGGATCACCGCAGCCATCCCCTACTTCGGTTATGCCCGTCAAGATCGTCGCCCGCGTTCCGCGCGCGTCGCCATCTCGGCGAAGATCGTGGCGAACATGCTGGAAATCGCCGGCGTCGAGCGGATCATCACGATGGATCTGCACGCCGACCAGATTCAAGGCTTCTTCGACATTCCGGTCGACAATATCTACGCTACGCCCGTGCTGCTCGGCGATCTGCGCAAGCAGAACTACGAGAACCTGCTGGTCGTTTCGCCGGACGTCGGCGGCGTGGTGCGTGCCCGGGCATTGGCCAAGCAGTTGAATTGCGATCTCGCGATCATCGACAAACGCCGCCCGAAGGCGAACGTTGCCGAAGTGATGAACATCATCGGTGAAGTCGAAGGCCGTACCTGCGTGATCATGGACGACATGGTCGACACCGCCGGCACGCTCTGCAAGGCCGCTCAGGTTCTGAAAGAGCGCGGCGCGAAGCAGGTGTTCGCCTACGCTACGCACCCGGTTCTGTCGGGCGGCGCAGGCGAGCGTATCGCCGCTTCCGCACTCGACGCACTCGTTGTGACGGACACGATCCCGCTCGGTGACGAAGCCCGCTCGTGCGCGAAGATCCGTTCGTTGACCAGCGCCGGCCTGCTTGCCGAAACGTTCTCGCGGATTCGCCGCGGCGATTCGGTCATGTCGCTGTTCGCTGAAAGTTAAGTATTTGCGAAGGCGCAGCGCGCCGCACCATGCGGTACGCTGCGCTTTTGCACAATCGGCATGAACGAACGAAGGTTCGTGCCGCAGCTCTGGGGCCTCAGCCATCTGGCTTGGAGGCCCCGTTTTTACTGCTTGGTCGCGGGCAGTGCATTGGAGATTCAAAATGAAAGTAGTCGCTTTCGAGCGTTCTTTGCAAGGTACGGGTGCGAGCCGCCGCCTGCGTAACTCGGGCAAGACCCCGGGCATCGTATATGGCGCTGGTGCTGAAACGCAATTGGTCGAACTGGACCACAACGCGCTGTGGCACGCGCTGAAGAAAGAAGTTTTCCACTCGTCGATTCTCGACCTGGAAGTGGCAGGCAAGTCGCAACAGGTTCTGCTGCGCGACGTGCAATACCACCCGTTCCGTCAGATCGTGCTGCACGTGGACTTCCAACGTGTCGACGCGAAGAAGAAGCTGCACACCAAGGTGCCGCTGCACTTCATGAACCAGGAATCGAACCCGGCAGTGAAGCTGTCGAGCGCGGTGATCTCGCACGTCATCAACGAAATCGAAATCGAGTGCCTGCCGTCGGCACTGCCGGAATTCCTCGAAGTTGATCTGGCGACGATCGAAGCAGGTCACTCGGTCCACGCTAAGGACATCAAGCTGCCGGCAGGTGTGTCGCTGGTTGCTCACGTTGAAGCAGAAAACCCGGTGGTCGCTGCTGCAACGATCCCGGCTGGCGCAATCGCTGAAGGCGACGCTGCTGCTGCTGCAAGCGAAGGCGAAACGCCGGCTGCTTAAGGGCGCCTCAGGCAAAGAGCAAGAAATCCTCTCGATCCGTTTCAATGAAACGGTCGATGTGACCCGCCGAGGTTCGCCCCGGCGGGTTTTTTTTCGGTTTTTTTCGGCTCGGCTGCGTTCAGCTTCCGGGCCAGATGGACCTACGCAATCATGATCAAGCTGATCGTCGGCCTCGGCAATCCGGGCGCCGAATACACCGCGACGCGCCACAACGCCGGCTTCTGGCTGGTCGATCAACTGGCGCGCGAAGCAGGCACGACGCTGCGCGACGAGCGGCGTTTCCACGGCTTCTATGCCAAAGCGCGGCTTCACGGCGAGGAAGTGCATCTGCTGGAACCGCAGACGTATATGAACCGTTCGGGCCAATCGGTCGTGGCGGTCGCGCAGTTCTTCAAGATTCTCCCCGACGAAATCCTGGTCGCGCACGACGAGCTCGACATGCCGCCCGGCAGCGTCAAGCTGAAGCTCGGCGGCGGCAGCGGCGGCCATAATGGGCTGAAGGACATCACCGCGCATCTGTCGTCGCAGCAGTATTGGCGGCTGCGGATCGGCATCGGCCACCCGCGGGACCTGATTCCCGAGAGCGCGCGCGCCGGTGCCAAGCCCGACGTCGCCAACTACGTGCTGAAACCGCCGCGCCGGGAAGAGCAGGACGTGATCGATGCATCGATCGAGCGCGGGCTCGCCGTCATGCCGCAAATCATCAAGGGCGAGTTGGAACGCGCGATGATGCAACTGCATCGGAATCAGTAGATTGCCCGGCTGGAACCTGGTTTGCCGTACCGCCTTTCGACCGCAACTATCTTGCATGGGACCGGAGTAGGCGCTGAAGCGCTAACTCCGATCGACCGCCTTGCATGGGACCGGAGTAAGCGCTGAAGCGCTAACTCCGGTCGACATAGGAGAATCGTTTGAGCCGCTATTGGAGTGACATCGTTCATCGTCTGACACCGTATGTGCCGGGCGAACAGCCCGTGGTCGCGCATCCGGTCAAGCTGAATACCAACGAGAATCCGTATCCGCCGTCGCCGCGGGTGCTCGAGGCGATCCGGCAGGAACTGGGCAACGCGGCCGAATCGCTGCGACGCTATCCCGATCCGACGGCGCAAAAGCTCCGCGAAACGGTTGCCGCATACCACGGCATCCGCGCGGAACAGGTGTTTGCGGGCAACGGCTCGGACGAAGTGCTGGCGCTCGTGTTCCAGGCACTGCTCAAGCACGACAAGCCGTTACTGTTCCCGGATATCACGTACAGCTTCTATCCAACGTATGCGCGACTTTTCGAAGTCGACTACCGGACCATTCCGCTCAACGACAGCTTTGCGATCAACGTCGACGACTACAAGTCGCCGAATGGCGGCATCCTGTTCCCGAACCCGAATGCGCCGACCGGCCGTCCGCTGCCGCTCGCCGATATCGAGCGCCTCGTGGCGAGCAATCCCGATTCCGTGGTGGTGATTGACGAGGCCTACGTGGATTTCGGCGCCGAATCGGCCATCTGTCTGATCGACCGCTATCCGAATCTGCTGGTCGTACAGACCGTGTCGAAGTCGCGCTCGCTGGCCGGAATGCGCATCGGCTTTGCGTTCGGCAACCCGGAGTTGATCGGCGCGCTGAACCGCGTGAAGGACAGCTTCAACTCGTATCCGCTGGACCGTCTCGCGCAAGTCGCAGCCGCAGCGGCATACGAAGACGACGCGTGGTTTCGCGACACCTGCGCCAAAGTCATGGCAAGCCGCGAGCGACTGGCCGCGGGGTTGACGGCGTTGGGCTTCGAAGTGGTGCCGTCGGCGGCAAATCTGCTGTTCGCTCGCCACGAGGGCTACGACGCCGCAACGCTCGTGCTGCGACTGAGGGAAAAGGAGATTTTCGTGCGCCATTTCAAGGCGCCGCGCATCGACCAGCATCTGCGAATCTCGGTCGGCACCGACGCCGAATGCGACATTCTGCTGGACGCGTTGCGCGAGATCTTCAGCGCGTACGTGGGATAGGACTGCGCAAAGCGTCACTGCCAAAAGAAAACGGCGAGGCCAAAAAGCCTCGCCGTTCTTTTTAGACTTCGTACCTCACGCGCCCTTCGCGACCTGCAGCGCGTGATACTTCGCCATCAAGCCATCGGGCGTCTCCAGGTGCTCCGGGTCGCGCGGAATACACTCGACCGGGCACACCTGAATACACTGCGGCTCGTCGAAATGCCCGACACACTCGGTACATTTCTTCGGGTCTATTACATAGATTTCCGGGCCCATCGAAATTGCGTCGTTCGGGCACTCGGGCTCGCACACGTCGCAATTGATGCACTCGTCGGTAATCATCAAGGCCATACTTCTCTCACTTCACGCCGGCCGCAGCCGGCTTTGATCCGTCGAACCGACAGTTTACGCCGGTTACGGTTGCCCCGCCGACGCGCCGCTAGCCGGATCCATCGCAGCGACCTTTTCCGTCAGCCATTTTTCGACCGACGGGAACACGAACTTGCTGACGTCACCGCCGAGTTGCGCGATTTCCCGCACGATCGTGCCCGAGATGAACTGGTACTGATCGGACGGCGTCATGAACATGGTTTCGACGTCGGGCAGCAAATAGCGATTCATGCCGGCCATCTGGAACTCATATTCGAAGTCCGACACGGCCCGCAGGCCGCGCACGATGACGCGCGCGTTATTGGTGCGCACGAAATCCTTCAATAGCCCCTTGAAGCTCATTACCTGCACGTTCGGGTAGTGCCCGAGCACTTCGTGAGCAATGTCGAGGCGTTCTTCGAGTGTGAAAAATGGCTTCTTGTTGCGGCTGTCGGCAACGCCGACTACCAGCGTGTCGAAAATGCTCGACGCGCGCCGAACGAGGTCTTCGTGACCGCGCGTCAGCGGGTCGAACGTGCCCGGGTACACGGCGACTACCATGAGACTTCTCCTCTCTTCAGACAAAGGGGCACGTCAAAGCGTCCACGCGACGCATTTGGCACCGACCGCGCCCGTGACGGCAAACCGCCCGGCGCTTGTTTTGGAACGCGCATTATTCCTTATTTTCGCGCTGCAGCAAATGAAAGTGGACAGCGCCCGCTTTACCTTGCCGCACAATTTCCCACCCGGCGAGCGTCTCGTTCCCATCGAGTTCGAGCGCCTCGCCCGCTTCCACATACAGAAATCCGTCCGCGCTCACCAGCGGCACCGCCAGCGCCAGCGCTTTGGCGAGCAGATCGTCGCCGAACGGCGGGTCGAGAAACACGACGTCGAACGAACCGGGCGCGAGACTCGCGGCAAGACGCAAACCGTCGGCTTCAGCGATTTCGATCGTGCGCGCGGACAGGCGTTCCTGGTTCGCGCGCAACTGGCTAGCGGCGCGCGCATTGCGCTCCACCATCAAGACCCGTGCCGCGCCGCGCGACGCCGCCTCGAAGCCCAGCGCGCCGCTGCCGGCGAACAGATCGAGGCAGCGCTGGCCGTCCAGGTCCTGGCCGAGCCAGTTGAACAGCGTCTCGCGCACGCGATCGGGCGTGGGGCGCAGGCCGTCGAGGTCGAGCACGGGCAAAGGCGTGCGCTTCCAGTCGCCGCCGATGATACGGATGGCGTGCGGCTTGCCGCTTTTGGACGAAGCGCCATGGGCGCGTGAAGGTGCGGAACGGGGCATGCGGTTTCGATTACGTGAAGAAAGCGCCCGCAACGTCGACAATTGCGGGCCGGAGCGCCAACGTTACCACAGCGACGCCCCGCGTCCAGCCTGGCCGTTCGGCCGATACGACGGCCGGCGGCGCGCCTGATAAAATGTGCGGCTTCCAGCGCCTTGCATCCCGCATCGCAACGCTGCCTGCCGCTCCTACCGGTCTTGTGCCGGCTGCGCGCATCGGCGCGCGCTCTCACCACGCCAGATCATGTTCAGCTTTTTCAAACGATTCAAGGGTTCGAAAGAGTCCGATAACGCGCCAGAAGAGTCGCAAACAGCGCCAGAAGGCTCGACGCCAGACGCCGCCGTGGAGGCGCCTGCGCCCGTCGCACCGACCGCGCCACGCCCGGCCGCTGCTTCGGTTCGCGTCGAGACGCCGCCCGTGGCCGCTCCGTCGGCAATCGAGCCCGAACCCGAGCCGGCAGCATTCGCGCTCGAAGAAACCGTCGAAGTCGTCCCGCCGCCGCTGCAAGACGCGGGCGCGAAGCGTTCGTGGCTGACGCGTCTGAAGACCGGCTTGTCGAAGACGAGTTCGAACCTGACCGGGATTTTCGTCGGCACGAAGATCGACGAGGACTTGTACGAAGAGCTCGAAACCGCGCTGCTGATGTCGGACGCGGGCGTCGACGCCACCGAATTCCTGCTCGAAGCGCTGCGCGAAAAAGTGCGCACCGAGCGCCTCGCCGATCCGCAGCAGGTCAAAACGGCACTGCGCACCCTGCTGGTCGACCTGCTCAAGCCGCTGGAAAAATCGCTCATGCTCGGCCGCGCGCAGCCGCTCGTGATGATGATCGCCGGCGTCAACGGCGCGGGCAAAACCACCAGCATCGGCAAGCTCGCCAAGCATCTGCAGAGTTTCGATCAGTCGGTGCTGCTGGCCGCGGGCGACACGTTCCGCGCCGCCGCGCGCGAGCAACTGGCCATCTGGGGCCAGCGCAACAACGTAACCGTGGTCTCGCAGGAAAGCGGCGACCCGGCGGCGGTGATCTTCGACGCGGTCGGCGCAGCGCGTGCGCGCAAGATCGACGTGATGATGGCGGACACGGCCGGCCGCCTGCCGACCCAACTGCATCTCATGGAAGAACTGCGCAAGGTGAAGCGCGTGATCGGCAAGGCGCAAGACGGCGCGCCGCACGAGGTGCTACTGGTGATCGACGCCAACACCGGCCAGAACGCGCTCGCGCAAGTGAAGTCTTTCGACGACGCGCTCGGCCTCACCGGCCTGATCGTCACCAAACTCGACGGCACGGCGAAGGGCGGCATTCTCGCCGCGATCGCGCGGCAGCGTCCGATTCCGGTGTACTTCATCGGCGTCGGCGAGAAGGTCGAGGACTTGCAGCCGTTCAGCGCGGAAGAGTTTTCCGACGCGTTGCTGGGCGGCTGAGCGCCACGGGGTTCGCGGCTTAAGCCTTAGGCAGCAAAAAGGGCACTCCGAGGAGTGCCCTTTTTTCATCCCGAATGCCGGATCATCACAAATTACTCAGCGTCCGGCTGGGTGCCCGGCGCCGCGCGCTCAAACGCGTCGAGTTGCATCGCGTGATCGTAGATGCGCTGGATCGTAGGAAACTTCGCCGTGTCGACCTTGAAGCGCTGCGCGTTGAACACCTGCGGAATCAGACAGGTGTCGGCAAGGGTCGGCGTATCGCCGAAACACAGCTTGCCGGTGCGCGCATCGGCCGCCAGATGCGTTTCGAACGTCGCGAAACCGGCTTCCACCCAGTGCCGGTACCAGGCGTCCTTAGCATAATCGTCGACGCCCAACGTGTGCTTCAGATACTTCAGCACGCGCAGATTGTTCAACGGATGAATCTCGCACGCCACCTGCAACGCCAGCGCCCGCACATACGCTCGATCGACCGGCGCCTTGGGCAAAAGCGCCGGCTCGGGATGCATCTCTTCCAGATACTCGATGATCGCAAGCGACTGTGGCATCACGTCATTGCCGTCGACGAAGGTCGGCACGATCCCGTCCGCATTCACCTTGCGGTATTCGGGCTTCAACTGCTCGCCGCCGTCGCGCACAAGATGCACCGGCACATAGTCGTACGGCAGATTCTTCACGTTCAGCGCGATGCGCACGCGATAAGACGCCGAGCTACGGAAATAGCTGTAGAGCTTCATGTTGTCTGTCTCCCCCAACCAGCCGTCAGACGACGCGCACGCTGAGCTCGCCGAGCCCGTCCACGCCACCCTTCATCAGATCGCCCCGCACCACTGCGCCGACGCCTTCCGGAGTGCCGGTGAAGATCAGATCGCCGGGTTGCAGTTCGAACAGCGTCGACAGATACGCGATCGTCTCGGCCACCGACCAGATCAGTTGCGACACGTCCGAGCTTTGCTTTTCCTCGCCGTTCACCGACAACCAGATCGCCCCCTTGGCGACATGGCCGACGGTCGCCGCCGGGTGAATCGGGCCGAGCGGCGCCGAGTGATCGAAGCCCTTCGCGGTATCCCAGGGACGGCCCAGCTTCTTGGCTTCGGCCTGCAGATCGCGGCGCGTCATGTCGAGACCGAGCGCGTAACCGTACACGTGATCCAGTGCGCTCTCGACCGGAATGTTCTTGCCGCCCTTGCCGATCGCCGCCACCATTTCCATCTCGAAGTGGACGTTTTTCGACAGCGACGGATACGGAAACTCGCCGGTGGCGCCGGGCGCGACGTACAGCACGGCATCGGCCGGCTTGGCGAAGAAGAACGGCGGTTCGCGATCAGGATCGTGTCCCATCTCGCGCGCGTGCGCCTCGTAGTTACGGCCAACACAGTAGATGCGACGCACCGCGAACTGCTCGCTGGACCCCACAACCGGCACCGCGACCACCGGTGCGGGTGCAAATACGTAACTCATCCCGTTCTCCGTTCCTTGATGTGTGCCGTAAGCGGCGATAAAGCATCGAGTGTAACGCGCGACAAAGCGCCGCGCGCACCAGTTCGGCATGGACCGGCAAGGCCGGCGCCGCGGGCGCGGTGTCTCGCGGGATCGCCATAGATGCGATACTCACACTCAACAGCGTCCCTTGAATACCGTGGCAAACCGCTTTGAAGCGGCACGCCGACACGTCCCACTGCGCCCGATGACCGACCCCGCCGACACCGCCAATCCCTTCCCCTGCGCCCGCTTCATCAAGGAAATCGGCCGCGGCCCGAACGGCGCCCGCGCGCTGACCGCCGACGATACGCGCGCGCTCTACACCGCCATGCTCGACGGCCGCGTGGCCGAGCTCGAACTCGGCGCGGTGCTGCTCGCGTACCGCGTGAAGGGCGAAACCGCCGACGAACTCGCCGCGATGCTGGCCGGCGCGCATGCGTCGTTCGAGCCGGTTCATCTGCCGCACGGCACGTTCCGGCCTGTGTCGATACCCAGCTACAACGGCGCGCGCAAGCAGCCGAATCTGGTGCCGCTGCTGGCCCTGCTGCTGGCGCGCGAAGGCGTGCCGGTGCTGGTGCACGGCGTCACCGAAGATCCGGGCCGGGTGACGAGCGCGGAAATCTTCACGCATCTGCAGATTCCGCACGCGCGATCGCATGCCGATATCGAGGACGGTCTCGCTGAGCACCGTCTTGCGTTTGCTCCAATCGGCGTCCTCGCGCCGAAGCTCGCACGCCTGCTTGCGCTGCGCCGGCGCATGGGCGTGCGTAATTCGACGCACACGTTGGTGAAAATCCTGCAGCCGTTCGCGCCCGCGGGTTTGCGCCTCGTGAACTACACGCACCCGCCGTATCGCGACAGCCTCACGCAACTGTTCAACACGCATCCGGACGCGGCCGCCGGCGGCGCGCTGCTTGCGCGCGGCACTGAAGGCGAAGCGGTGGCCGATACGCGGCGTCAGGTGCAGGTCGACTGGCTGCACGACGGCGTCTGCGAGACGCGCGTGCCGCACGAGCGATCGTCGCCCGATGCGCCGGAAGTGGACTTGCCCGAGGCCAAAGACGCGCCGACGACGGCCGCCTGGATCAGCGCCGTATTGCGCGGCGAAGCACCCGTGCCGAGCGCGATCGAGCGGCAGGTCGAACTGATCGTGGACGTCGCAAGAATGCCCGTGTAATGGCCGCGGCGTAAGCGCTACGGCGCGCTTGCCGTCGCCCGCCGCGACCCGCGCGGGTTGACACGCCGCAACGCGGCGTCATACATTAGACCCATGCGTTCCCTTCCGAACACCCTCCGAATTACCTCCGGCCGCCTAGCGCGGCCCCTATCGCTACGCCTAGCGTAAGTCAGGCGTAGCGCCGCGCGTTGGCAGCTCAGGTTGCTCAAAGCGCGGTCCCTCAGCAGTTCCGCTGTTCCCGTTGCACCCCCAAAGCGTAGTTCTTCACAACCTGTAGTCGTTGGCATTCGTCCGTTTACCGCGCGGACGAAGCGCGAGGATCAAATGCACGTCGCATGGGCTTTATCCACATCCGTTTTCGCCGTCACGATGACGCCGTTCGTCCGCGCCCGTTCGTTGTTACCGCTAGCCACCGGCTGGCGGACCGTGCATCCGTGGCAGTCCGCCAACCGCTTCCGGCCACACCCTTTCGCAGACGACACAACGAACGAGGCTCACCATGTTGCAAAACCCCGCTGAAAAATACCGCCCCTTCCCCACCGTGCGCCTGACCGGCCGCAAATGGCCAAGCCGCACGATCGACCAGGCGCCGGTCTGGATGAGCACCGATCTGCGCGACGGCAACCAGGCGCTGATCGAGCCGATGAACGCCGCGCAAAAGCTCGAGTTCTTCGAGATGCTGGTCGCGATCGGTTTCAAGGAGATCGAGGTCGGCTATCCGTCGGCGTCGCAAACGGATTTCGATTTCGTCCGCAAGCTGATCGAGGAAAACCGCATTCCCGACGACGTGACCATCGAGGTGTTCATGCCGTCGCGAGCGGAACTGATTGCACGCACGTTTGAGGCGCTGGAAGGCGCGCCGCGCGCCATTGTGCACTTGTACAACGCGATCTGCCCGTCGTTTCGGCGGATCGTTTTCAACCAGTCGAAGGCCGAGATCAAGGCGCTGGCCGTGCAAGGCACGCAAATCATCAAGCAGCATGCGCAGGCGCGGCCCGGCACGCACTGGACCTTCCAGTACTCGCCGGAAACGTTCAATACGACCGAATTGCCGTTTGCACGCGAGGTGTGCGACGCGGTCGCGCAGACGTGGCGGCCCACGCGCGATCACAAAATGATCGTCAATCTGCCCGCGAGCGTGGAGGCGGCGACGCCGAACGTGTTCGCCGATCAGATCGAATGGATGCACCGCAATCTCGGCTATCGCGACAGCATCGTGCTGTCGGTGCATCCGCATAACGATCGCGGCACCGCAGTGGCCGCCGCTGAACTGGCGCTGCTGGCGGGCGCGGACCGCGTCGAAGGCTGCCTGTTCGGCAACGGCGAGCGCACCGGCAACGTCGATCTCGTCGTGTTGGCGATGAATCTGGATGCGCAAGGCGTCGATACGGGGCTCGATTTCTCGGATATCCAGACAGTCCGGCGTGTCGTGGAGCGCTGCAATCAGTTGCCGGTGCATCCGCGCCATCCGTATGCAGGCGATGCGGTGATGCGGGCAAAGAATGCGGGGCGACAAGGCGTCGCAGCGCAAGAGCCCATAGGGGCCGAATTTGGCGCGGCGGATCGCCGCGAGTGGAGCGGTGTGGATCAGGAGAGCGTCGCTGCCTGAGAATCAGACCGACGTGACGCAAAAAAACCGGCGCACAAGCGCGCTATCCGCGCGCTCGCGTCAGCCGAAGCGGCCCGCTCACAAGGCGCGGCCGGCCCGGACACCGCGAGCTCAAAAGGCTCACTCGATTGCGCAACGCGTTGCCTGCCAGGCGATCAGGCGCCATCGCCCGTCTTCCTGGGTATGGATCGCCGTGTAGGCGATCGGAAACAGCAGCGCTCCATTGTTCGCTTCCATTTCGATCAGCGCCCGGCCGGTCACCACGCAGGTCTCGCGCCCGACCGGCAGCACCTCTTGCGACTGGATCTCGATCTGCCGATAGCGGCGGCGGCCCGCGGTGATCCCGTCGATGAACTGCCGTTTGGTTTCCCGCTTGCCGTTCGTGTGAACGTAGCTCACGTTGTCCGCGAGCAGGGCATCGAGTGATGGCCCGTCGCCGTCGACCATCGCACGAAAGCGCTCTCGCTCGAGTTCGCGAACCGCTTCGATTATCTTTGCCGCCATCGCTCAGCCCCTCGCACCGGTGAGCCAACGTGGCCACGGTTGTCAGAAGTTATATTGCAGATATAGCTGGTGGAAATTTATACCAGGATTCGGCTCATTGATACCGCCATTGGAAACATGCTGGAAGCGGTAGCCCGCCTGGTACTGCTGGTGGCTGCCGAACTGCATGCCCACGCCGGCCATGTCGGCGAACTGGAACGCAGTGCCCAGCGTAAAGGTCGAGGAAATCCGGGGACTCGACAGCAGCCGGATGCCCGCGCCCAGTTCGGCATACGGGCGGATCAAGCCCAATCCCTTGATGAACCGGATGATCGGCGTCACGCCGACTTCGCCGATGTTGTCGTGCACGTCGCCTTCGTTGGTGCGCCACCAGGCCACGTGCGCTTCTCCGATCAGCGAGAAATGCCAGTCACCGATCTGCCACCAGGTCTGATCCGGATCCCAGACGAATGCGAGATCCAGTTTCTTGACGTGGCGATCGCCGAGGGCACCAGCCACCTGCACGCCGAACTGGTCCGCCGAAGCCCATCCCGAAGTCCCCACCAGTACGGCGCCAGCCGTGATTTTTAGAGCCAGACCACGCAAAGCATTCTCTTTGTTGTTCATCTAACACCCGAGTTCCGTCGAACGTTGAACAATTCACAACTGTTTTGCGCATTCCAAGGTCAATCTAAATTCGGCGGATCGCATGAAAAAAGCCGAATTTACGCAATCAATCACTCTAAAAATTGAAAAAATCGGTTACTTATAATGATTAGAGTGATTTACAAGGTAAATTCTACGTGCCGCACAAAAATACCGAGGGAGGTGTCTAATGGCTATTGAATCGTGAATTTCAATAGGAATTTACGGAACTTGGATGCCCCTACAGCCTCTAAGTGTTAGCACTCGGCAAATCAGAGTGCTAACATCCAACGCTGGAGTCGTTACCTGAATACGCTTTTGTCTGATTCCAAAGGAGTTTCCTACGTGAGCCATGCAATGACCCTTCCGAGTACTTTGAGCCCGTCGTCGGCTAAGGCCGCTTCGGCAGGTGCACTGGCGCTCTCGCATTCCTCGCTGCTGCCCGGCCAGCTGGGCAATATCGACGCCTACATCCAGGCCGTGAATCGGATTCCGATGTTGACGCCGGCGGAAGAACGCCAGTTCGCCACCGAATTTCGCGAGCAGGACAACCTCGGGTCCGCGCGCCGTCTCGTCCTGTCGCACTTGCGGCTGGTCGTGTCGATCGCGCGTAATTATCTGGGGTATGGTCTGCCGCATGCCGACCTGATCCAGGAAGGCAATATCGGCCTGATGAAGGCCGTGAAGCGCTTCGATCCGGAGCAGAACGTGCGCCTCGTGTCGTACGCCATGCATTGGATCAAGGCTGAGATCCACGAATACATTCTGCGCAACTGGCGGATGGTGAAAGTCGCCACGACCAAGGCGCAGCGTAAGCTGTTCTTCAACCTGCGCAGCCACAAGCAAGGGCTGGGCGCATTCACGCCGGACGAGATCGAAGGTCTCGCCAAAGAGCTGAATGTGAAGCGCGAAGAAGTTTCCGAAATGGAAACGCGCCTTTCGGGCGGCGATATCGCGCTCGAAGGCCAGGTTGAAGACGGCGAAGAGTCGTACGCGCCGATCGCCTATCTGGCCGACTCGCATAACGAACCGACCGCCGTGCTGGCTTCGCGTCAGCGCGACAAGCTGCAAAGCGACGGTATCGCGAGCGCGCTGGACGCACTCGACGCCCGCAGCCGCCGCATCATCGAGGCACGCTGGTTGAAGGTGGAAGACGACGGTTCGGGCGGCTCCACGCTGCACGAACTGGCCGACGAATTCGGCGTGTCCGCCGAACGTATTCGTCAGATCGAGGCGAGCGCAATGAAGAAGATGCGCGGTGCGCTCACCGAATACGCGTAAAGCTTGAAGATTGTCAGCATGCCGGTTCGCCGGCGCGCGGCAGCAAGCCGCCAAGCCCCGCCCTCGCAAGACGGCGGGGCTTTTTTTCGCCCACGCCGCGGCGTTTTCACGCACGCGCACACTGACGCAAGAACGTAAGCGAGCCATACGCGTTTCTTGACGTATCACAAACCAGATAGCAATACTGCGTGAACGGGACAAGTCTCGCGACCCAATGCCGCAGCGCCGAGCGGTTGCACGCGAGGTTCTACTCCTAGAATCGGGATGCACTCGCCGAACCGCCCAGGCGGCTTGGCGCCAGCCGGATTCACCGGTGTGAAGTTGCCTTCTACCGATCATGACCCTAGTCCTCAATCGCAACACCACCCGCCGCCGGAGCCTGCGCCAACGGTTCCACGGGTGGGTGCGCGGTCCGACGCTGGCGCGGGATATCGCCGTTGTCCTCGCCATCAAATTCGTACTGCTGATAGCGCTCAAATACGCGTTCTTCAATCATCCGCAGGCGGAGCACATGTCGCTGCCGCCTGAGCAAGTCGCGCAGGCGCTGTTGTCCGTGCCTGCCTCGCATCCGTCCCAAGGTGATCAACATGCCCGTTAGCGAAGTCGTAGAACTGTCGCGCCTCCAGTTCGCCATCACCGCGCTTTACCACTTTCTGTTCGTCCCGCTCACGCTTGGCCTGTCCTGGTTGCTCGTCATCATGGAGTCGGTCTATGTGATGACCGGCAAGCAGATCTACAAGGACATGACCCAGTTCTGGGGCAAGCTGTTCGGCATCAACTTTGCGATGGGTGTCACCACCGGTCTCACGCTGGAATTCCAGTTCGGCACCAACTGGTCGTACTACTCGCACTATGTCGGCGATATTTTCGGCGTGCCGCTCGCGGTCGAAGGCCTGATGGCGTTCTTTCTCGAGTCGACCTTCGTCGGGTTGTTCTTCTTCGGCTGGAACCGCCTCTCGAAGGTCCAGCATGTGTTCGTCACGTTTCTCGTCGCGCTCGGCTCGAACCTGTCAGCGCTGTGGATTCTGGTGGCCAACGGCTGGATGAACAATCCGGTCGGCGCGACCTTCAATTACCAGACCATGCGCATGGAGCTCGATAACATCTTCTCCGTGCTGTTCAATCCGGTCGCGCAAGTCAAGTTCGTGCACACCGTATCGGCCGGTTATGTGACAGCGTCGATGTTCGTGCTTGGCGTCTCGTCGTGGTATCTGCTGAAGCGCCGCGACACTGAATTCGCGTTGCGCTCGTTCGCGATTGCTGCCGGCTTCGGTTTGGCGTCCACGTTGTGCGTGATCGTGCTCGGCGACGAATCCGGCTACCGCACCGGCGAAGTCCAGCAGGTCAAACTGGCCGCGATCGAATCCGAATGGGAAACCGCGCCCGCGCCGGCACCGTTCACGATCATCGGGATTCCGAACCAAAAGGAAGAGCGCACCGATTACGCCATCAAGATTCCATACGCGCTCGGTCTGATCGCCACACGTTCGCTCGATGAACCCGTGGTCGGTCTGAAGGATTTGATGGCGCGCAACGAGGAGCGCATCAAGAACGGCATGCTGGCCTACGCCGCCCTGCAGAAGCTAAAGCAAGGCGACATCACCGACGAAGCCAAAGCCGCCTTCGACGCGCACAAGCAGGATCTCGGTTACGGCCTGATGCTCAAGCAGTTCACCGCGAACGTCACCGACGCCACGCCGGATCAGATCGCCCAAGCCGCAAAGAAAACGATTCCGCCTGTAGCCCCGGTGTTCTTCTCGTTCCGGCTGATGGTGGGCCTCGGCATCCTGTTCCTCGCCACCTTTGTGCTGGCGTTCTGGTTCTGCGCGCAGCGCTCGCTGTTGCTGGAGAAGCGCCGCTGGTTCCTGCGCTGGGCCGTGTGGGCGATTCCGCTGCCCTGGCTCGCGGCGGAATTCGGCTGGATCGTCGCTGAAGTGGGTCGTCAGCCGTGGACCATCGCGGGCATTCTGCCGACCAACCTGTCGGCCTCGAGCCTGACGCCGAACGACCTGTATCTGAGTATCGCGGGCTTCGTGGTGTTCTACACGGTGCTGTTCATCATCGAAATCATGCTGATGTTCAAGTACGCGCGGCTCGGTCCCTCGTCGCTGCATACAGGCCGCTATCACCATGAACAACAGCCGCTGAATCAGCCGCTGCCGACCAACACGGCCGCCTGATTCGCCGCCACCGAGTTTCAAGGGAAAAGATCATCATGGATTACGCAACCCTCAAACTGATCTGGTGGGTGCTGATCGGCGTGCTGCTGATCGGCTTCGCGCTCACCGACGGCTTCGACATGGGCGCGGCGATTCTGCTGCCGTTCATCGGTAAGACCGACGCCGAGCGGCGCATCGTCGTGAACACGGTGGGCGCGACGTGGGAAGGCAATCAGGTCTGGCTCATCACGGCGGGCGGCGCGATGTTCGCCGCGTGGCCGCTGGTGTACGCGGCATCGTTCTCCGGTTTCTATTTCGCCATGCTGCTGGTGTTGTTCTCGTTGTTCTTCCGCCCGGTCGGCTTCGACTACCGCAGCAAACGCGAAGACCCGCGCTGGCGCACTGCATGGGACTGGGCGTTGTTCGTCGGCGGCTTCGTGCCGGCACTGGTGTTCGGCGTCGCGTTCGGCAACCTGCTGCAAGGCGTGCCGTTCTCGTTCGATACTGACCTGCGCGTCACCTATCACGGCGGCTTCTTCGAATTGCTCAACCCGTTCGCGGTGTTGTGCGGCCTCGTCAGTGTCTCGATGCTGGCCGCGCACGGCGCCGCCTTCGTCAAGATGAAAGCGGACGACATCGTCGCCGAACGCGCTTCCCTGGCGCTGCGCATCGCCTCATTCGCGGCCGTCGTGCTGTTCCTGATTGCCGGCGCGCTGATCTCCACGATGATCGGCGGCTATCAGGTAATCGACGCCCCGCCGCTCGACTCGGTCGCCAATCCGTTGATGAAGAACGTGATCGGCGCGCCCGGATTGTGGCTCACCAACTACGCCAACTATCCGTGGATGGTAGGCGCGCCGGTGGCTGGTCTCGTAGGCGGCGTGCTGGCCACGTTGCTCGCGCGCTCGCGCTTCGAAAAGAGCGCCTTTCTGTCGACCTCGCTGATGATCATCGGCGTGATCCTGACGGCGGGCTTCTCGATGTTTCCGTTCATCATGCCGTCATCGCTCGACGGCCGCAGCAGCCTCACCGTGTGGGATTCGACCTCGAGCCGCATGACGCTGCAGATCATGCTGATCGCCGTGATCATTTTCCTGCCGATCATTCTGATCTACACGAGCTGGGTGTATCGCGTGATGCGCGGCAAGGTGACCGCCGCGGCGCTCGAAGAAAATCACCATACGATGTATTGACCGGCTATAGGCTTAACAGGAGTTTGCGATGTGGTATTTCAGTTGGATTCTCGGGATCGGCGTGGCGTTGGCGTTCGGTATCATCAACGTGATGTGGTTGGAGTCGCGCCGGCCGTTGGAAGTGGGCAAGCATAAGGCGCATTGATGCGTCCTCTACCGGCCGCGCGCCGGTAAACAAAAAGAGCGGTACCTTGAATTGAGGTACCGCTTTTTTGCGTGCGGCTCGACCGGATACGGCGCCCGCCTACTCTCACATCGTCCGCGTTACTTCATGAACAGCGCAGGCGTTCGTGTACCGTCGCGTGAAGAGATCTGAATGGTCCGGCCAGTTGCGTTGCGAATGCAAACACCAATTTGCGACGATCCCGCAGCGACTTGCGATGCCACATACCGCGTGATGTCGTTGATGCGCGGCTGCAACCTACTGTCCAGATAGATGCTGCCGATTCGCTGGTTCGTGTTGCAGGCGGCAGCCGTTGGCAGGTTGGCAACATCGTCCCAGTTCGTGGAAGCAGCGTAGATATCCAACATCACCGCGCTCGTATCCGTGACGTTTTGCGCAAGTGTCTGCAGATACGAGGCGGCATACGGATAATCCTTCAGATTTGCAGGCGTCGGGAATTTAATCAACACCGTACTTTCCGCGTTCGAGGTCATTGTGCTATCGCTCGCATGCACCACGCCGCCGCCGTTCGTCCAAACATCGGCGCTGGCCTTCGAGTAGTACGTCGGGATGCTGTTGCTGCACGCGATATTCACATTGGAGCAGTTGTCGACGGCGTATTGCAGCGAATCGGTCTTCCAGGCGTTGATGAAATCAGCGTGAGCGGTATACAGGCTTCCCCATTGCGGTACCCACGTGCCATTCACGAGAATTGGGTCCATCGACAATTGTGCGGTGGAGAGATCAGGATCCTGGCCCAGGTCGTACGCGACGTTGAGTTGCAGTTCCGGAATCTTGACGGGATAAGCAGCCGGACATTTCCCGTCGGTCTGCCGGTAGGCCATATTCGTGATCTGGCTAGCCATGTTCGGCACCAGGGTCCGTCCGTCCCAACAGTCCGGAAAATGAACCGAGATATTGAACTGCGAGTACGTGCCGCTGCTGTCCGTTACGACCGGGCAGTTAGCAGGCGCGATTTGCGTGTAGGAACCGCCGCGGCACAGATAGTTGATCTGCGGTTTAGGCACAGATGAATGGTGATCGCCCGCCAGCATTTCCAGCCCCGCCGGAATCGTCTGCAGCGAAACTACCGGTCGATCGTTCTTGTAGTAGGTCTTCTGATAGCCCGGCACGACAATCCCCGACGCGCGCTTTAACTGCGGCACCCAGTACGATGAAAGATCCGCCGCGACATCGCAGGTCGTGACTTTGTTGTCATTGAGGGAGTAGTACGTGCTGTATGCATCGGCGCCTGTATTGCCGAAAAAGTCATGCACCATGGCTCTGCCTCGCTGCCCCGGATACACGATCGCATCGTCCGGCAACGTATGCGAATAAGCACATTGAACATTGAACTGGCCTTCGGCGTAGGCGGCGCCAGCCGGCAGGAAGAACATGAGACAGATGGCTGATCGCATTGACATGAGCAACTCCTGGGCGTGAACGAAAACGCCTTGCCAGCCTGACAAGTCGCTCGAATCTCATTAGTTAGCTTACCCAATTGTTTTCAAAAATGGATCATTGTTGCGCATAACAAGCGCCGCCGCGCCAATGCGTCGCATCACCAGGCGTCTGTATCCGCCATGCGTGAAAAAAAAGCCTCCTGAAATTCAGGAGGCTTTTCGAATATCGTGGCTCGCGAACCGAGCGGTAGACCGAAGTCAGCGCGGCTCGAAGCGTCGATGAAATTACGCGGGTTGCGGCACCGTACCCGTACCCGCACCCGTACCCGGCGATAGACGCGTCGCCAGTTGAGCGGCATAGCGTTGCGCTGCATCGCCGACGACGATATGGAGCGTGTCAGCTGAGACCCAGGCAGTATCGAGCGTCGCCAGACGTTGACGATCGACCGCCGACGGATCGCGCACCACAATACGCAGACGCGTTGCCGCCACCGCATCCAGCGACACCACGTTGCCCGCGCCGCCGAACACAGCAAGCCAACGCAGCGGATCAGGATCGAGCGGACCGCTACCTTGAGCACCCGATGCCGCAACCGGCGCCGGTGCTACCGGCGCGGCCGGTGTAGCCGTAGCAGCAGCCACCGGCTTCACCGCATCGCCGCCACCCTGCGCGATCACCGTGCGGATTTCGTCCGCGATGATGTCCGCCTCTGGTCCGATGATCACTTGCACGTTGGTCGAGCCGCGCTTGAGCACACCACGCGCGCCGATCGCCTTCAGCTCGTTTTCGGAGACCTTGTTTGAATCGACCACCGACAGACGCAGACGCGTCGTGCACGCATCCACCACCGACAGATTCGACGCACCACCGAGAGCAGCGATATAACGCTGCGCACGCGGCACAGCCGCACCAGCGACCGGCGAAACGAAACCACCCGCGGCGAACGAGTCGACCTGTTCGTCGGCTGCTGCGGGTTCGCGGCCGGGCGTCGCCATGTTGAATTTGCGGATGAAGAAGCGGAACAGGCCGTAGTACACCACCATGTAGATGAGGCCGATCGGGATCGCCCACCAGCCCCGGGTCGACAGGCCGTAGTTCAGCACGTAGTCGATTGCGCCGGCGGAGAACGTGAAGCCGAGGTGAATGCCGAGCGCCGAACAGATGGCGAGCGAGAGGCCCGTCAACAGCGCGTGGATCACGTACAGCACCGGTGCGAGGAACATGAAGCTGAATTCGATCGGCTCGGTCACGCCCGTCAGGAGCGAGGTGAGCGCCATCGAGAACAGCAGGCCGCCCACGACCGCGCGACGCTCCTTCGGTGCTTCATGGAACATCGCCAGACAGGCAGCCGGCAGGCCGAACATCATGACCGGGAAGAAGCCCGTCATGAAGGTGCCCGCAGTCGGGTCGCCCGCGAAGAAGCGATGCAGGTCGCCCGTCACCGCGACGCCGCCCGGCGGCGTGAACGTGCCGAACACGAACCACGTCAGCGAATTGAGGATGTGATGCAAACCCGTGACGAGCAGCAAGCGGTTCAGCACACCGAACACGAATGCGCCGAGCGCGCCCGCGGTGGTCAGCCAGTGCCCGGCCGTATCGATCACGGCTTGCACCGGTTGCCACACGTAGCCGAACGCTATGCCGAGCACGAGACAGACCACCCCCGTGACAATCGGCACGAAGCGTTTCCCTCCAAAGAACGCGAGGTAATCGGGCAGCTTGATGTCTTTGTACCGGTTGTACAGCAAGCCCGCGACAATACCCGCCACAATCCCGGACAACACGCCCATATTGAGCTTGTCGTTGATGTCCTTCATCACCGCGATTTCAACCAGATAACCGATCGCGCCGGCCAGACCCGCCACGCCGTTATTGTCTTTCGCGAAACCGACCGCCACGCCGATTGCAAACAGCAACGGCAGGTTGTCGAAGATCGCGCCGCCGGCGTCGGCGATCATCTTGATGTTGAACACATCGGGTTGACCGAGGCGCAGCAGCAGGCCGGCAACCGGCAGCACCGCAATCGGCAGCATCAGCGCGCGTCCCAGGCGCTGAATCTTCAGAAACGGATTCCCATCCATTGATACCTCCAATCCTTGTCTCTTTGTTGAACGCCGTTGTCGAACGGCGTCGTTGAGTTTTGTAGCTATGAGTGATGACTGAGCGAAGCTGGCTACGGACCGCGTGGGGTTCAGTCCAAAGGCCAGGTTTCGCGGCTTGCTGCTCTTACCGCCTGCGCCGATTCGAGCGCCAGGGCATCCTGGGCGCGTTGACGGCACAGTTGATAATCGAGGTTGCGCACCCGCGCCTTGATGCCCGGCACCGAGACCGGGTCCACCGAAAGCTCGGTCACGCCAAGGCCGACGAGCAGCGGCATGGCGAGCGGGTCGCCCGCCAGCGCGCCGCACACGCCAACCCATTTGCCGTGCTTGTCCGCGCCTTGCACGGTGGCTGCGATCAACCGCAGCACAGCCGGATGCAAGCCGTCCGCCTGGGCAGCGAGGTCGGCCTGACAACGGTCCATGGCGAGCGTGTATTGCGTCAGATCGTTGGTGCCGATCGAGAGGAAATCCGCGTGTTGCGACAGTTGATCGGCCAGCAGCGCCGCCGACGGCACTTCGATCATCACGCCGACTTCGATCGGTTCCGTGCGGCCCAACTCGCGCGCGAATTCGTCGATGCGCTTACGGATACGGATCAATTCGCCGACATCGGTCACCATCGGCAGCAGGATGCGCACCGCGCCGAGTGGCTGCACCGCCAGCAGGCCGCGCAACTGATCGTCGAGCAGATCCGGGCGCACTTGTGCAAGGCGGATGCCGCGCAAGCCGAGCGCGGGATTCGGTTCGGGCGGCAGCGTCAGATAGTCGACTTCCTTGTCCGCGCCGACATCCAGCGTGCGAATGATCGCAGTGCGGCCGCTCAAAGCGTCGACGATTGCCTGGTAGCTCTGACGATGTTCGTCCGTGGTCGGCGCAGCGGCGCGGTGAATGAACAGCAGTTCGGTGCGCAACAGGCCGACGGAATCGGCGCCGTTTTCGACGGCGGTCGTCGCGTCGTCGAGGGTGGCGATGTTCGCGGCCACTTCGATCGCGCGGCCATCGGACGTGACTGCCGCTTGCTGCGACGTGCGTCGATTCGCTTCGCGCACATCGGCGAGGCGAGTGCGCTCCAGACGCGCGCGTTCGACATCGAGTTCGGTCGGTGCGAATTCGAGGCGGCCGGTCGTGGCGTTCACCACCACTTGCGTGCCTTCGGGGATCGCATGCAGTGCGTCGCCGACTGCCACCAGCGAGGGAATGCCCGCCTGACGCGCAAGAATCGCCGCGTGCGAAGTCGCGCCGCCGCGTGCCATGACCAATGCCGTGACACGCGAGCGATCCAGTGTGGACAGATCGGACGGCGTGAACTCTTCAGCCACGAGCACGGCTTCTTCCGGCAGCGTGCGCGCCGCGGCGTTCGTGTAACCCAGCGCGCGCAACACGCGCTTTTCGATGTCGCGCAGATCGGCAGCACGTTCCGCGAGCAACGCGTCTTCGATATTCGTCAGGATCGCGATCTGTGCGCGGATCGCTTTGCGCCACGCAAAGCCGGCGCTTTTGCCGAGGCTGATCAGATCGCGCGAAGCGTCGAGCAGCGTGGGATCTTCGAGCAGCACGCGATGCACCGAGAAAATACCCGCTTCACCGACCGCGCCGCGTTGCGACGCGTCACGCACGGTTGTGTCGAGGTCCGCATCGACGGTGGCAATCGCCTTGTCGAGCAAACGGCTCTCCGCCGCCGACGTGCCGTTCGCCTTTTCGGGCGGATCGATGTCCGCGTCGTCCCAGCGCACCAGCTTGCCGACCGCGACGCCCGGCGCCGCGCAGACGCCTGCAAGCGTATTCGGCGCGAGCGTCTCGCCTGCCGGACGCGCGACGGCTTGCGGCGCCGGCGAACTTTGACGCGCCGGTTTTTCTTCCACTTCGCCGTGCGCTTCACGCGTCAGTTCGTGCGCGATCGCGTTGATCGCGGCTTGCGCTTGCGGACCGACGCCGAGCAACTCGACGGTCGCGCCTTCACCTGCGCCAAGGCCCAGCAAACCGACCACGCTTTCGATCGCGGCTTTGCGTCCTTCGTAACGCACTTCGACGCGTGCGTCGAAACCGCGCGCCGCTTCGCGGGCACGTGCCGCCGGACGCGCATGCAAACCGCCTGCGTGAATCAGCGTCACTTGCTGACGGGCCTCTTCCGTGACGTTCGTCGCGCTCGCCTGGCGCGAGGCTTCGGCCGCCGCGCCGCTGCGCGCGCGCAGCACCAGCAACGGCGTTTCACCCGCCTTCAGCAAGCCGCCCTGCACACGTTCGACGATCTCGAACGCATCCGAATTGGCGATCGCGATCACCGACACGAGACTCGGCGCATTCAGCGCAACCTGATCCTGATCGAACTCGATCAGCACGTCGCCAGCGCGCACGTGAGCGCCCTGAGCGACCATCGGCGCGAAACCCTTGCCGTTCAGTTCGACCGTATCGATACCGATATGCAGCAGAATCTCGGCGCCTTCGGCGGTGGCCAGCGTCAGGGCGTGACCGGTGCGCGCGAGATGGGTGACAGTACCGTCGCACGGCGCGACGAGTCGGCCCTCGAGCGGATCGACGCCGATGCCGTCGCCGAACATGCCGCCCGAAAACACAGGGTCGGGCACATTCGCGAGCGGCACGACCGGACCGGTCATGGGTGCGAGCAAAACAATATGGCCTTCAGAATGGCTCATCAAGCGGGACTCCTCGACACGTCGCATCTGATTTCTCGTCAGTGAGTTTCGGTGACTTTGTTGAGATGGCGCGGCGCATCGGGATTGCGCCCGCGCGCGGCGGCAAGGCCGGCGGCCATCACGTAAAAGGACAGGATTGCGGCTATCGGATCGAGCGCCGCATGAGCGGTGGTGGCGAGCGGCAGCGTGGCTTCCGGCACATCGGCCGGCGCCGCGAGCAGAACGCGGGCGCCGCGCGTCTTCATGTCGCGCGCGAGTTGCAGCAAGCCGGCCTGCTCAGGTCCGCGCGGTGCGAAGACTAGCAGGGGATAGTCGCGATCGATCAGTTCCATCGGACCGTGACGCACTTCCGCGCTCGAAAACGCTTCGGCCTGAATGCCGGAGGTTTCCTTCAGTTTCAACGCGGCTTCCTGCGCGATGGCAAGACCCAGACCGCGGCCGATCACGATCATGCGCTCGACGCCGCGCAATTCCTCCACGGCCGTCGACCAATCGAGCTTGCCGGCGGCGTGCAACGCTTCGGGCAGCGTCTTCAACGCGGCGAGCAGTTCGGCGTCCTGCTGCCAATGCGCGACGAGCTGCGCGGAGATCGACAGCATCGCGATATAGCTCTTGGTGGCCGCGACGCTCAACTCGGGACCGGCGACGAGCGGCAATTCGAATTCGCACGCGTCGGCCAAGGGCGAGCCCGGCACGTTCACGGCGGCGACGGTCAACGCGCCGGCTTTGCGCAGCGCGTCCATGGTGCCGACCAGGTCCGGGCTCTTGCCCGATTGCGAGAACGCCAGCGCGAGCTGATCGCGCACCTGCAGCGGCGCCTGTTGCAGCGTGGCGACCGACATCGGCAGCGAGGCGACCGGCACGCCGAGGCGGCTCATCGTCAAGCTGGCGAAGTAACTCGCCGCATGGTCGGAGCTGCCGCGCGCGACCGTCAGCGCGACATGGCGCGGCTGCTGGGCGAGCTTCGCCGCCAACGCCTCGACGCGCGAGGTATCCGTGAGTTGCGCGGCGACCGTTTCAGCGGATGCCAGCGCCTCTTTAAGCATATTCGACAAGTGCTTCTCCTTCGACGTAAGTCGCGGTCAACGCCAGTTCACGATCGAACACGACCACATCGGCCCATGCACCGCGCGCGATGCGGCCGCGGTCTTCAATGCCCAGGTAGTCGGCGGCGTAGCGCGACAAACGGTTCGATACATCGGCGATCGGCAAGCCGATCGACACAAGATTGCGCAGCGCCTGATCCATTGTCAGGGTGCTGCCGGCGAGCGTGCCGTCGGCGAGACGCACGCCGCCGAGGCACTTCGTCACATGCTGGCTGCCAAGGCGGTATTCACCGTCGGGCATGCCGGTGGCCGAGGTGCTGTCCGTGACCACATAGAGACGCGGAATCGCGCGCAACGCAGCGCGGATCGCCCCCGGATGGACGTGCAGCAGATCGGGAATGATTTCGGCGAACTCGGCGTGCGCGAGCGCCGCGCCGACGAGGCCAGGGTTTCGATGGTGCAGCGGCGACATGGCGTTGAACAGATGCGTGAAGCCGCACGCGCCATGCTTGAGCGCGGCGACGGCGTCGTCGTAGGTGCCGAGCGAATGGCCCAGTTGCACGCGCACGCCACGCGCCGCCATCTCGGAGATGATCTCCATATGGCCGGCAATTTCCGGCGCCAGCGTGACCACGCGAATCGGCGCGATGGACAGATACTTCAGCACTTCGTCCATGACCGCCGAGACCGCCGCGTCAGGCTGCGCGCCGAGCTTGCCGGGGTTGATGTACGGCCCTTCCAAATGCACGCCGAGCACGCGCGCGCCGCCGGGCGTGCGAATTCGCGCGTTGTTGCCCAGCTCCGCGACGACGGCCATCAGCTCGTCGCGCGGCGCGGTCATGGTGGTGGCGAGCAGACTGGTCGTGCCGTAACGCGCATGCGTGCGCGTGATGGTTTCGATCGCGTTGCCGCCTTCCATCACGTCGGAGCCGCCGCCGCCATGCACGTGCAGATCGATAAAGCCAGGCAGGATATACGGCGCGTCGTTGGTCGACGGATCGACGCGTTCGCCGGTGAGCGCCGTGATGCGGCCGTTTTCGTATTCGAGCGTGCCGTGAATCCACCCATCGGTGGTGAGTATGTTTCCGGTCAGCATGAGTCTCTCTGGTGAGGCGTAATACGGGGCGTGACTGAATGGCGCCTGGCGGCTGCGCCGCACCTGAACTTTGCGGGCTTCGCGCGCCGCTCAATCGAGCAGATCAGGTGCGCAATTCAGCGACAAAGTCGTAGTAATCGTCGCGGCAATAGGTGTCGGTCAACTCGATTGCGCGCTGATCGGCGCTATAGCCAATACGGGTAATGACCAGCAGCGCCGAGCGCGGTTCGATGTCCATCAACGAAGCGATCTCGCTCGAAGCGTTGACCGCGCGGAAGTGCTGCAAGGCGCGCACGACGGCGGCGCCGCGTTGTTCGAGATAGCTGTAAAGCGAATCACCGACGGCGTGCGGGTCGGGCACGATCGCCGCCGGCAGCGCCGAATGCTCGACCGCCATGACGATGCCGTCCGCGCGCCGCAGGCGCCGCAGACTCGTCACCGCCGCGCCGGGCGACAGCCCGAGGTGCACCAGTTCGTCATGGTTGGCGGCGCGGATATCGCGCTCGAGCCACACCGAATCCGGCCGGAAACCGCGCTGCTGCATCTTCTTCGTGAAGCCGGTGAGCCGCGACAGCGGGTCTTCGACGCGCGGCGTGATGAAGCTGCCCGCGCCGCGAGCGCGCCGGATCAGGCCTTGCTCGACCAGCAACTCGATCGCCTTGCGCGCCGTGATGCGCGACACGCCGATCGCGTCCGAGAGCGTGCGCTCCGAGGGCAGCGCCTCACCCGCCGACCACACGCCGCAGTGGATCGCTGTCGCAAGATTGCGCGCGAGCTGCAAATAGAGCGGCGTGACGTTGCGGGCGTCAGGCATCAGTGCGGACCAGCGAGTTTCCATGGGGCTCCGGCGACCTTCGCGAAAAGGTAGGTCTACGAAAAATGAGAGCCCATTATATAACCAACATAATACCAGTCAACCAACTGGTTCCATGTTGGTATGATGCGGCGCAAAGCCTTGCTGCATAAGGCTTAGAGGGGCACTCAGAGGCGCTGGAGAGGGTTTTTTGGAGCCCAGGATTTACCCGTATTGGGCTTCAGGAAGCCTTCCAGCGGGTTCAAACAGGTTTCAACACGCTGACAACCCGGCCGTGATCGATACCTTTTTAATACCAGTGCCGATCAGGCCTTTGCCGGCGTGGCTTTTGTAAAGGGGTGCGTTCCAATATAGTGCTGAGTAGCAAGCTATAAAAAATCCCCTGGGAGCAGCATTTGACAGATTCCGAGGCGCTGCGGCGTGCTCAGGCCGTCCGCCATTTCAACCGCTTCTATACCCGACACATTGGCGCACTGCATGAGCATCTGGCAAAGAGCGCGTTCTCACTGACAGAGGTACGCGTACTGCACGAGCTCTCTCGCGAACGTGCGCAAACGGCCTCGGTGCTCGGGCGTTCCCTCGGTCTCGACAGCGGTTATCTCAGCCGTCTGCTGACGAGCTTTGAACGACGCGTCCTGATCACGCGCCGCCCGTCCGAGACGGACGCGCGCCAGTCGCTGATCGCGCTCACGGACAGCGGCCACGCCGCGTACGCCCCGCTCGATAGCGCGGCGATCGAAGAAGTGTCGATCTTGCTTTCCGGCCTCCCGGCCCTCTCCCAGGATCAGTTGATCGCCGCGATGAAGCTCATCGAGCGGCTGCTCGGCGACAAACCGAAACACGAACTCGTGGTGCTCCGCCAGCCGCGCCCAGGTGAATGCGGCTGGCTCGTGCATCGCCAGGCGCAATGGTTCGCCGCGCAATACGACTGGGATCCGTCGTTCGAGGGCTTGCTCGCGCGGGTCGTCGCCGATTACACGCAACGCAATGATCCGGTGCGGGAGATGTGCTGGGTCGCCGATCAGGAAGGGATGGTGGTCGGCTCGGTCTGCATCGTCGGCGTGTCGACAACGGTGGCGGGCGTGCGGCTCCTGTGGGTCGAGCCGGACGTGCAGCGGTTGGGCATCGGCACGCAGTTGCTGAGCGAATGCGTGCGCTTCGCGAGGCGCGCGGGCTATACGAAGCTCACGCTGACGACGGCCGCGTCGCTCGAACAACCGCGGCGCCTGTGCGAGCGCGCCGGGTTCAGGCTTGCCGGCACGGCGGCTGAGCGCCGTTTCGGCAAGGACCTGACAGTCGAGCGATGGGAATTAGGCTTGTAGCAAGCGTCGCTGCTTAGAACGACGGCACCACCGAGCCCTTGAACTGCGTCTTGATGAACTGGCGCACGTCTTCCGACTGGTAAGCGGCAACCAGCTTCTTGACCCACGGCTTGTCCTTGTCCTGGGTGCGCACGGCGATCAGGTTCGCGTACGGGCTATGCACGTCTTCGAGCGCGATCGAATCTTTGGTCGGCTGCAGTCCGGCGGCCAACGCGAAGTTCGTGTTGATGGCGGCAGCGTCGACGTCCGACAGCGAGCGCGGCAGTTGCGCGGCGTCGAGTTCGACCAGCTTGATCTTCTTCGGATTGTCGGCGACGTCGAGCGGCGTCGCGTTATTGCCGTTCGTGCCCGCGCCGGCCTTCAGCTTGATCACGCCTTGCGTTTGCAGCAACAGCAGCGCGCGGTTTTCGTTCGACGGATCGTTCGGCACCGCGATCTTCGCGCCTTGCGGCAGATCCTTCAGCGACTTCAGCTTCTTCGAATAGATGCCGAGCGGCGAGATGTACGTGAGGCCGGCGTTGACGATCTTGTAGCCGCGCTGCTTGATCTGGCTATCGAGGTACGGCTGGTGCTGGAAGCTGTTGGCGTCGAGATCGCCGGCGTCGAGCGCGGCGTTCGGCTGCACGTAGTCGTTGAATTCGACGACCTTTACGTTCAGGCCTTCGCGCTTCGCTACTTTGGTGACGACTTCCCAGATCTGCGCGTCCGGGCCGCCGATCGTGCCGACCTTGATGACTTTGTCGTCGGCGTGCGCGCCGAAGCTGGTGAAAATCGCCGTGGTGGCGACGACTGCCGAGAGGACTTTAAGGACGTTTCTGCGCTGCATGTGATTCTCGCTTGTTTCTAATCGACGACTTGATCGATGACTTGATTGATGGCTCATCGATTTCTGATCGGTGTCAGATTCGGGTGGAAGCCGGCGGCAACATGGCTTGTGGCCATGCGCCGTCAACTGGACCTGAAATGGTCTCATAGTCCCGGCGAGATGGGAAATATCACGATCGCATATGGTTATGCGCCTTGAACGGCGCGGGACCGCGTGCGCGTGAGAGGCACGCGGTCGGTGCAGCGGAGAATCAGAAGGTGGTCCAATCGTCGTCTGGCGGGGTGGCTCTTACTGCCTCGGCTGATGCGCGCGGCGCGTTCGTGGCGGCAGGCTTGGCGCTCGCGACATGCGCGGACGATGCCGAAACTCGTGTCGATGTCGAGGCCGACGCGGCGGACGTCCTGGCGGGCGCCGACAGCTTCGTCTCCGCGCGCGGCGATGCCGACGCAGAGTGCGACGCCGCGCCGATTTCGCGCGCTGCTGTCGTTGCTGCCGCCGTTGCGGCTGCTTGCGGCGCCGCAGCCGTCGCCACCGTCGCCGTCACTCTCCGCGCCGCGACCACCGCCGAACCAGGCGCGCCACCTTCGGCACCGTTCACGCGAAACGCACTCACCGTCTCGCGCAAACGCCCCGCCTGATTCTGCAACGAAGCCGCCGCGGCCGCAGCCTGCTCGACCAGCGCCGCGTTCTGCTGCGTCACTTCGTCCATATGCGTGACGGCACGGCCGACCTGGGCAATGCCGCTGCTCTGCTCTTCGGATGCCGCCGCGATCTCGCCCATGATGTCGGTCACGCGCTGTACGGCCTGGAGAATCTCGCCCATCGTCGTGCCGGCCTGCTGGACCAGTGTCGAACCGTTGTGCACGCGTTCGACCGACGCGCTGATCAACTGCTTGATCTCCTTGGCCGCCGTTCCCGAGCGCTGCGCGAGGCTGCGCACCTCGCCCGCGACGACCGCGAAACCGCGGCCCTGCTCACCGGCGCGCGCGGCTTCCACAGCGGCGTTCAACGCAAGAATGTTGGTCTGAAACGCGATACCTTCGATCACGCCGATGATGTCCGCGATCTGCCGCGAGCTGTCGTTGATCTCGCCCATCGTGCCGATCACGCGGCTCACCACGTCGTTGCCGCGCGTCGCGATTTCGGACGCGTTATGCGCGAGTCCGCTCGCTTGCCGCGCGTTGTCGGCGTTCTGCTTGACCGTTGCGGTGAGCTCTTCCATGCTCGCGGCGGTCTCCTGCAGCGAAGCCGCCTGCTGCTCGGTGCGCTGCGACAGATCGCCGTTGCCGGCCGCGATCTGCTGCGTCGCCGACGCAATGGATTCCGCCGAGCGACGAATCTCGCCGATGGTCCGCTGCAAGCGGTTCTGCATGTCATGCATGGCCGCCATCATGCTGGTCTTGTCCTGCGGACGAACGTCGACCACTTGTGTCAGATCGCCCTGCGCGATACTCGCCGCGAGCCGCGCCGCCTGATCAGGCTCGCCACCAAGGCTCGCGCGCACGTTGCGGATGATCAGCAGCATCGCCAGCGAGATGATCGCGCCGATGACCAGCACCACGGCCAGGTGGCCGAGCAGCGTCTCGTAGTAGACCGTATCGATGTCCTTGATGAACACGCCGCTCGTGATGTTCCAGTCCCATGGCGCAAAACGCACCACGTAGCTGATTTTCGGCACGGCCGTTTCGCTGTGCGGCAGGCGTCCGCGATACTCCGCGAAGCCGCGGCCGCTTGCCTTGGCCGCGTCGACGATTGCCACGTACAGAAGCTTGCCGTCCGGGTCCTTGAAGTCGCCGACCGGCTTGCCGGTCATTTGCGGCAGCGTGGGATGCATCAGCACGACGGGCTTCGAATCCATCACGAACAGGTAGCCGGATTCGCCATAGCGCATGGTCGCGAGACGGGCGAGCGCTTCGCGCTGCGCGTCGGCCTCGCTCAGCTTGCCGCTCTGCGAGAGCGCGTAATAACCGTTCACGATACCTTGCGCGGCATCGACCAGATTCACCATGCCCGCCTTGCGCTCGGCCAGCATCGTGCTGCGCGTTTCGACCGCACTCCACAGCCCGACGCCCAGCAGCCCCAGCCAGACGAGCGCGAGCGACAGCCATAGTTTGCGATTCAAACTCATCCTGCTCATTGTTGTGGTCTCTCTCGTGTGATTCGTGTTCCGTTCGCAGTCGCAAGAACGCGATTGCGTATCGCGCGCAAACGATTGCTATCGATATAACGGCATGACAAACGGCCAACTTGAGAGACGCAGCGAGGAAGCCAGCGGACGCACCGCGTGGCATGCATGCGGATTGAATGCGCGCATCGAATCGGTCTCTGCACGATAATTCGAGACTGCGGCCGCATGCTCGATGCGGCTCATTCCCTTGCTTGAGAGAACAACGCCCATGTACGTCATCGACCTTATCTACACCGCACCGCTGGAACGCGTTGACGACGCGCTGGAAGCGCACCGCGCGTTTCTGACGCGACAATTCGAAGCAGGCGTGTTCGTCGCGGCCGGACCGAAAGTGCCGCGCGACGGCGGCATCATTCTGGCGACGCGCATCGAGCGCGATAAGCTGGACGAGATTCTCGCCAGCGACCCGTTCGCGCAGCAGAAGCTCGCGCGTTACGAGGTGACGGAATTCAAGGTGACGCGGCTCGCGCCGGGGTTGAATCTGCCGATTCTGGCTTGAGCTTCAGAGCAAGGGGAAGTTGGTTGAAAACGGACGCGTGATACGACACGCGCCCTTACGGCTGCGCGTGTCAGTCGAGCAGCAGCTTGATGTCGTGCACCCACGGCGTCGCGCCTTGGCCGTCACGCGCGAACAGACGCAGCTTGCCGTCCGTATCGAACACATAGCTCGCTGCCGTGTGATCCATCGTGTAGCTGTCAGGCGTCTTGCCCGGCACCTTCGCGTAGTAGACGCGGAAGTCCTTCGTGATCTTGGTGAGTTGCGCCTGATCGGCCGGGCGCAAGCCGACGAACGTCGGGTTGAACGCCGGCACGTATTGCGCGAGCAAGGCCGGCGTATCGCGCTCGGGATCGACGGTGACGAACAGCACCTGCACACGCTTCGCGTCTTCCGGGCCGAGTTGCTGCAACGCTTGCGAGAGCTCGGCCATCGTGGTCGGGCAAACGTCCGGGCAATGTGTGTAGCCGAAGAACAGCACCACCACCTTGCCTTTGTAGTCCGCCAAGGTGCGGACATGGCCGGCCGTGTCCGGCAGCGAGAAGTCGCTCCCGAACTGGGTATTGCCGGTGATGTCGAGATTCTGGAACGCGGGCGGCTGCTTGCCGCAGCCTGCGACCAGCAAGGCGCCACCGAGCGCGCAAGCGATCACAGCAGCACGCGCCGTGCGCGCGAAGCGGTTATTGAGCATGGTATTACGCGCCGATCAGGACGCGCGCATAGTGGTCGATCAGCAGCGCGGCGAACAGCAGCGAGAGATAGACGATCGAATAACGGAAGGTCTTGCGCGCCAGATCGTCCGAGTACTCGCGATAGATCTTCCACGCATAGGCAAGGAACACGGCACCCAGCAGCACGGCCGCCGCGAGATACACCACGCCGCTCATGCCGGAGATGAAGGGCATCATGGTGACCGCGAACAGGATCACCGTGTACAGCAGAATATGCAGGCGCGTGTACTTCTCGCCGTGCGTGTTCGGCAGCATCGGCAAGCCGGCGTTTTCGTAGTCTTTGCGGCGATACAGCGCGAGCGCCCAGAAATGCGGCGGCGTCCATACGAAGATGATCAGCACCAGGATCCAGGCGTCGCCCGGCACGTGGCCGGTGACCGCGGCCCAGCCGAGCGCCGGCGGCATGGCGCCCGAGGCGCCGCCGATCACGATGTTCTGCGGCGTGGCAGGCTTGAGCAGCAGCGTATAGATGACGGCATAACCGACGAACGTGGCCAGCGTGAGCCACATGGTGAGCGGATTGGCGAACGTGTAGAGCGTCCACATGCCGAGGCCGCCGAGCACAGCTGAAAACAGCAGAATTTGCGCGCTGGTGATTTCGCCCCGCGCGGACGGCCGCCACGAAGTGCGGCGCATCTTGGCGTCGATCTTCTGCTCGACGAGGCAATTGATGGCGAACGCCGCGCCGGCCAGCAACCAGATGCCGACGGTGCCGCCGATCAGCGGAGTCCACTGCACCATGCCGGGCGTCGACAGGAACATGCCGATGACGGCGCAGAACACGGCGAGTTGCGTGACGCGCGGCTTCGTCAGGGCGATGTACTGGGAGACCCGGCTACCGGGCGTTTGGGAGAGTGTTGTGCTGTCCATGTGGAGTCACGCTGGCGCGGCATCGCGCGCAGAGAGCACGGCGCGGCCGGGACGGCTATAAGCGATCCGAAAGTTTAACATAACGAGCAGAAGCAGCAGGATCGCGGCCCCACCGTTATGCGCGATCGCAATGGGCAACGGCCATTGCAGAACGATGTTCGACAGCCCGGTGATGAACTGGATCAGCATCACCAGCAGCACGCCGTTTGCCGGTCGCCGCAATGACTCGAAGTGGCGCAATTTCAGTGCGAACCAAACCAGATAGGCGACCACGACGAGGGCGAAGGTGCGGTGTGTCCAGTGGATCGCCACCAGCGCATCTTGCGTGATCATGTCGCCATCGCCCGTCATGCCGAGCGCGCGCCACAAGTGGAAGCCGTGCGCGAAGTCCATCGGCGGAACCCATTGGCCGTTGCAGGTCGGGAAATCGGTGCACGCGAGCACCGCGTAGTTCGTGCTGACCCAGCCGCCCAAGGCGATCTGCGCGATCAGCAGCAGCAGACCCGCGATTGCCGCCGCGCGCCAGCGCGCGGCTTCAGGCTCGTACGCCGGCAACGGCGTTTGCCGCGCGGCCAGCCAGCCGAGCGTGCCCAGCAGCGCGAGGCCCAGCAGCAAGTGCGTGGTCACGATGATCGGTTGCAATTTCATCGTCACGGTCCAGGCGCCGAACGCGCCTTGCACCAGAATCAGCAGCAACAGCGAGGTCGGCCACCACGGCGACACACGCAGCGGACGCCGCTTGATGCGCGCCGTCCACGCGATGACGGTCTGCGCGATGATCAGCACGCCGATCGCCATCGCGAAGTAACGGTGGATCATTTCGATCCAGGCCTTCGTCATGCTGACCGGTCCGGTGGGCATCGCCTGATGCGCAGCCGTGATCGCCGCATGCGCGATGAACGGCGACGAGGTGCCGTAACAGCCCGGCCAGTCCGGGCAGCCGAGCCCGGAATCGGTGAGCCGCGTGAAGCCGCCGAACATCACCAGATCGAGCGTGAGGAAGGTGGTGAGCCAGACCAGCTTGCGGAATTTGTTGTCGTCGGCCTTGACCCATACGTAGGACAGCGGCAACAAGGCGATACACAAGCCGATCAGGGCCAGTTGCAGTACGAACATCTCTCTTACCTATGTTGCGGCATCAACCGATGCTCGACCATTTGAGCAGCTTGGTCACGTCACTCTTGATCTTGCTGGGGTTCGGATCTTTCGGGAAACGCATCATCAGATTGCCGTTCGGATCGACCATATAGATGTGGTCGGTGACCTGGGTGCCATTATCCGCGGGCAGCCATGCCGAGACCTGCGCGGGATCAACGATCATCATGTTGGTGTCGGGATACGCCTTTTGTATCACGTCGGCGACGTTGCCCGCATCGGTGCGGAGCCACACTTCCACGACGCGCTCGCGTTCCGGGCCTTGGGCTGTGCGGATTTGTCGCATGAAGTAGAGCTTGGTGACGCACGCTTTGTCGCACGCGCTGTTGTCGACCGAAATCAGCAACCAGCGGCCGCGCAGCGTAGCGAGCTTGACGGGCTTGCCATCCTCGCCCGTGACGACGAGCGAGTCGGGGATCGGGCGTTGCGGCTCGACCAGAGCGCCGTAGCTCGTGCTGCCGCCGGACGGCTTGATCACGTAGTACGTGAAATACGACACGGCGATTGGCGCGGCGCAGATGATCGCCAGCAGCAGCAGAATCCAGCGGCCGCGCTCCCACGAACCCTTACCGTTGGGTTGGCCGGGCATGACTTTAGGCGCTGCGGGTTTGCCGGCTTGCGGCGAACGGGGAGATTGCGTCGACACTACAGGACCTCTTTCAATGATTGCGCTGCTTGTGGCTCGAACCTAGGCCACAAGCAGCATGTGCTGCATTACACGCCCGGCGCGTGCTCTTTCTTCGCGGCACGCCGAGCAGCGTACAGACCGAAGACCAGCGCGGCGGCCGCCATGCCCCACCACTGGAACATGTAGCCGTAGTTGCGCTCGACGCCTTCAGTCGGCGCGGGCCAATCGCGCACCAGCTTGTCGCCGTCGCCGCTCAATTGCTGAATCACGAACGACTGCAGCGGCAGACTGGTTTCCGCGGCATACGCGGTGACATCCAGATTCTGGCGGATCAGTTGATGCTCGGCCGAGCCGCCCTGCCCCAACTCGTAAGCGCGCGACGCATCGGCGCGCGCAATGCCTTCGATTTCGATTTCGCCTTGCGGCGTGGTGTACGGCGCGATGGTCTCGCGATTGTTCATGTTGCGTGGCAGCCAGCCGCGATTGACCAACACGTAGCCGCCGTCGGTCAGTTTAAAAGGCATCACGACGTAAAAGCCCGGCTGATCGTTATACGGACGATTATCGAGGTAGACGACCTTGTCCGCGACGAAACTGCCACGCGCTGTGACGCGATGAAACTCGATGTCCTTCAACTGAACCGGCGCGCCGCTCAAGGGTTGCGCGGGCGCGTTCTCGAACTGCGTGATTTGCGCTTCGAGCGCTTCCTTCTGATGCGCGCGGTCACGCTGCCAGAAACCCAGCCGAACCGTCACCACGATCACTAGCAGAATCAGCAGCGCGGGAAAGAGGCGAAACTTCATCGCGCACGCTCCGACAGCACCTGTGGCGTCACGGGGAACGCACGGCAAACGCAGGCGCGCGGTGAGATAATAAAGGTCTTGCCTCTGCGCTTCCTGGTTTCAACTGGTTCCATGCACATTCTCGTTCCCATCGCCTTCGTCCTGATCATCGCCAGCATGGTGTCGGCGCTGTACTTCATGATGCATGACAAGGGCAAAACCAAGCGGATGGTCTGGTCGCTCGCCACGCGGGTGGGCCTGTCGATCTCGCTGTTCCTGTTCATCCTGTTCGCTCACTGGATGGGCTGGATTCAGTCGACTGGTATTCCTTACGGGCGCTGAGCCCGGCGGAAAAATCTCCACGCCGCCAAACAAAACGCCGCCCTGACAGGGTCGAGGGCGGCGCTGCATGGGTCTTCTTGCATACTGCCGAGTTGCACACTGCTCGCGCGCCACGCCCCGAAGGACATTGCGCGAACAGCCTGCACACCTTCCGGCTTGCCGGTCGGCGCGCAGACCGGACTGCGTTACAGCCAGTACACGACGATGTACAGCCCGAGCCACACGACGTCCACAAAGTGCCAATACCAGGCCGCGCCTTCGAACGCGAAGTGATGCTCCGCCGTGAAGTGACCGCGAATCATGCGCGCCAGCACGACGGCCAGCATCGTGCCGCCGAGGAACACGTGAAAGCCGTGGAAGCCGGTCAGCAGGAAGAACGTCGAACCATACACGCCCGACGACAGCGTCAGATTCAGTTCGTTGTACGCGTGGAAATATTCGAAGCCTTGCAGGAACAGAAAGCTGACGCCAAGCACGAGCGTTGCGGCCAGCCAGATGATCGCGTTCTTGCGATGATCTTCACGCAGCGCGTGGTGCGAGACCGTCAGCGTCGCGCCCGAGGAAAGCAGCAGCGCCGTGTTGATGGTCGGCACCGGCCACGGTTGCATCGACTTGAAGGTCGAGACCAGCGCTGCCGGACCGTTGTTCGGCCACACCGCCGAGAAGTCCGGCCAGATCAGCTTGTAATCGAGGCTGCCCAATTGATGCAGTGCGATTTCACGCGCATAAAACAGCGCGCCGAAGAACGCACCGAAGAACATCACTTCGGAGAAGATGAACCAGCTCATGCTCCAGCGGTACGACTTGTCGACATTCTTGCCGTACATGCCGCTTTCCGACTCGGCGATCGCGTCGCCGAACCAGTGCCACAGCGTAAAGAGCAGCCACAACAAACCGGCGACGACGCCGATCGGCGCCCAGTCATGTTCGTTGATCCAGGCCGCAAGCGATCCGAGCATGACCAGCAACCCAGCAGCGGCGCTGATCGGATGCCGCGACGGATGCGGTACGAAATAGTACGGGCTCTCGTTTTGACCGCTCATTCTTGATTCTCCACTTCAGTCCAGTTGTTCCGGAATCTCCGGCTGTATCTTCGGCGGCGCGTCGATACCGCACCGCTTCGCTCTAATTTCTGGGCGCTGCTTCGCCCGATTCTACGCGTGCGTCTCGCGCTTCAACCTACTACGACGCGTACGATCAGAATCAGCACCACGATAAAAATGGCCGCGCAGATCAACGCTGCCGCGATCACGTGCAGCGGGTTCAACTGCGTGGCGTCCGCCTCCAGATCGCGACGCTTGCGCACCCCGAAAAACGACCAGAGCACCGCACGCATCGACTGACCAAAACTGCTCTTGCGCGGGCTGCCGCCGTTATCGCTCATCTCGTTTCTTTTTCCTTCGCCTGCGGCGCGAGCCGTCAGGTGGGATTGGCTGCCGTGGCCGCCGCGCTTTTATCCGTATTGGCCGTGGGCGCCGCGCTTCCGGTCGTCGCCGCTGCCGGCGTATTCAACTCAAAGAACGTGTACGACAACGTGATCGTTTTCACGTCCTTCGGCAACTTCGGATCGACCACGAACACCACCGGCAGCCGCCTCGTCTGATTCGCCGTCAACGTTTGCTGCGTAAAGCAAAAACACTCGATCTTCTTGAAGTACTCGGTGGCCTGCTTCGGCGCGTAGCTCGGAATGGCTTGCGCCTGAATCGTGCGCGCCTGTTCGTTGCTCACCTCGTACATCACCGTCGTCACTTCACCCGGATGCACGTCGAGACTACGCTGCTCCGGCTTGAAACCCAGCGGGCCGCGCGCGTTCGCATCGAATTCGATCGAAATCGTGCGGCTCATGTCGACCTGCGTATTCTTCGCCTCACGCACCGTGGCATCACGCTGCACGAGGTTGTTGATGCCGGTGATCTGGCAGATCGCGCGATACATCGGCACCAGCGCGAAACCGAAACCGAACATCATCAACGCGACGACGAACAGCTTGATCAGCATCGAACGGTTAAAAGAACGGTCGGCCTTAGCCGGCGGTTGCGTCGACATCTCAATCCTCAACAAACCTGCACACAGACTCGAATCACTTTGTCAGGAAAACCACTTCTGATGAATGATGACGCTCGCGAAAAACACTGCGGCGATCACGAACATCACGAAACCAATACGCCGGTTGCCTGCACGAATCTGCTCGGGCGTACGTCTTTCTTGAGGATTGCGCGTCATGCTCGACTTTCTGGATACTTTTCGTGACCACGGGTGCCGCCACTACTTTCGTGGTTGCCGACTCCGGCAGCGAACTGCTGCGCCACCTGAGCCGGCACTCTCACCGACGACCAATTACTCGACGGTCGGCGGGTTTTCGAACGTGTGGAACGGAGCCGGGCTCGGTACGGTCCATTCGAGGCCCGTTGCGCCGTCCCACGGCTTGTCGCCAGCCTTTTCGAGCTCGCCGCCGCCACGGTAGGCCGGCAGCGCAACCGCGAACAGGAAGTAGACCTGCGCCAGACCGAAGCCGAACGCGCCGATCGAAATGACCTGATTCCAGTCCGTGAACTGTGCCGGGTAGTCAGCATAACGACGCGGCATACCTGCGAGACCGACGAAGTGCATCGGCAGGAACGCGAGGTTGAAGAAGAACATCGACGCCCAGAAGTGAATCTTGCCGCGCGTTTCGTTGTACATCCAACCGGTCCACTTCGGCGCCCAGTAGTACCAGCCGGAGAACAGCGCGAACAGCGAACCTGCCACCAGCACGTAGTGGAAGTGAGCCACCACAAAGTAAGTCCCGTGGTACTGGATGTCGAGCGGCGCCATGGCCAGCATCAGACCCGACAGGCCGCCGAACGTGAACACCAGCAGGAAGCCGACAGCGAACAGCATCGGCGTTTCGAAGCTCAGCGAACCGCGCCACATCGTCGCGACCCAGTTGAACACCTTCACACCCGTCGGCACGGCGATCAGCATGGTCGCGTACATGAAGAACAGCTGGCCCGTCACCGGCATGCCGGTTGCGAACATGTGGTGCGCCCAGACCATGAACGACAGAATCGCGATCGACGAGGTTGCGTACACCATCGAGCTATAGCCGAACAGCGGCTTGCGCGAGAACGCCGGAATCACCTGCGACACGATCCCGAACGCCGGCAAGATCATGATGTACACCTCGGGGTGCCCGAAGAACCAGAAGATGTGCTGGTACATGACCGGGTCGCCGCCGCCTGCCGCGTTGAAGAACGACGTGCCGAAGTGGCGGTCGAACAGCACCATGGTGATCGCGCCGGCCAGAACCGGCATCACGGCGATCAGCAGGTACGCGGTGATCAGCCACGTCCACACGAACATCGGCATCTTCATCAGCGTGAGGCCGGGCGCGCGCATGTTCAGGATCGTCACGACGATGTTGATCCCGCCCATGATCGACGACGCACCCATCAAGTGGACCGCGAAAATCGCGAAGTCCATGCCCGGGCCCATCTGCGTGGACAGCGGCGCGTACAGCGTCCAGCCCGCGGCGGTCGCGCCGCCCGGTGCGAAGAACGAGCCGACCAGCAGAACAGCGGCCACCGGCAGAAGCCAGAAGCTGAAGTTGTTCATGCGGGCGAAAGCCATGTCCGATGCGCCGATCTGCAGCGGCACCATCCAGTTCGCGAAGCCGACGAAAGCCGGCATGATCGCGCCGAACACCATGATCAGGCCGTGCATGGTGGTCAACTGGTTGAAGAACTCGGGACGCATGATCTGCAGGCCCGGTTCGAACAGTTCGGCACGGATCATCAGCGCCATCACGCCCCCGGAGAGGAACATGGTGAACGAGAAGATCAGGTACAGCGTACCGATGTCCTTGTGATTGGTTGCGAACAGCCAACGGCGCCAGCCATGCGGCGTTTCGTGGGCATGGTCGCCGTGCACGTGTTCGTGGCCTGCGACTACATCGTGTCCGATGCTAGACATGAC
This sequence comes from Paraburkholderia aromaticivorans, assembly GCF_012689525.1. NCBI lineage: Bacteria > Pseudomonadati > Pseudomonadota > Betaproteobacteria > Burkholderiales > Burkholderiaceae > Paraburkholderia > Paraburkholderia aromaticivorans. The sequence continues at coordinate 349,127 of NZ_CP051516.1, read as the reverse complement.
AATCTCCTAAAGCGAATACTGCGGTGCTGACCATGAACACGTCAGGCAGCCGGGCTGATCTGGACACGCCGGGCTTCTTTCGCATCGCTGCCGCCCGTGATCGTTTCCGGCTTCTTCAAAATAATATGGTCTTCGGCAATGCCGGCTGCTTTCAACGCGTCGCGCACGGCTTCGGCACGGCTCTTCGCGAGCTTCGCGTTGAGATCGGCGGAGCCGGTGGCGTCGGTGAAGCCCGACAGCGTGAATTTCGCGTCCGGATGCGCCTTCGCATAAGCTGCGGCTGCGTCGACTGCCGCTTTCGCGTCGGCCGGCAGCGTGCTCTTGCCGGTGTCGAAGTAGATGCTGGCCGGGAGCGCCGCTTGCGTTGCACCGCTGTCCGAACCGGCCGCTGCCGGTGCTGTTGCCGCTTCCGCACCCGAGGCGGCCGCGCCCGAAGCTGCCTCTGCGCCACTCGCTGCCGCGCCTGCGTCGGCCAGATGGTTCCCGCCTTCCGGCAGCTTGCCGTTACGGGCGTCCGCAACCTGCTTCGGCTGGAGAATGTCGCCGGTGTGGTTGCCCCACGAGTTACGTTCGTACGTGACCACCGAAGCGATTTCGACGTCGTTCAGCGTAGGCGCCCACGACGGCATCGCGTTCTTGCCCTTCAGCACCAGGCTGACATGTTCGGCGATCGCGCCGTTGGCGATCTTGCTGCCGTCGAGCGCCGGGAATGCGCCTGCGCCCTTGCCGGTCGGCTGGTGGCAGACGGCGCAGTTCGCCGCGTAGACCTTGCCGCCGCGCTCCATCAGCTCGGCCATCGTGTAGGTCTTGTTCGGGTCGTCCTGCCCGGCGGCCATTTTCTTCTTCTGCGTGTCGACCCACTTCGCGTAGTCGTCGGCGGACAGCACTTCGACCACGACCGGCATGAACGCGTGTTCCTTGCCGCACAGCTCGGTACAAAAGCCGCGGAACGTGCCGACCTTGTCAGCCTTGAACCACGTGTCGCGCACGAAGCCCGGAATCGCGTCCTGCTTCACGCCGAAAGCCGGCACGTACCAGGAGTGGACCACGTCGTTCGCGGTGGTGATGATGCGGATTTTCTTGTCGACCGGGACGACCAGCGGATTGTCGACTTCCTGCAGATACGTGGTGGAAATCGGTTCGCGGCCATCGGTTTCCGCACGCGGCGTGGCCAGCGTGGACAGGAAGTTGATGCCCTCGCCCGGGCCCTTCACGTAGTCGTAGCCCCATTTCCACTGGTAGCCGGTGACCTTGATGGTGACGTCGGCGTTGGTGGTGTCTTTCATCGCGACCACCGTCTTGGTGGCGGGCAGCGCCATCAGCACGACGATGATGAACGGCACGATCGTCCAGATGATTTCGACGGTAGTGCTTTCGTGGAAGTTGGAAGCCTTGTGGCCTTTCGATTTGCGGTGAGCAAAGATCGAATAGAACATCACGCCGAACACGCCGACGAAGATGACCAGGCAAAGAACCAGCATGAACATGTGGAGGCTGAAGAGCTCCTCAGCGATCTTCGTCGCAGGCGGCTGGAGATTGATCTCGTTGACGGCAGGGCCGCCCGGAACATCGCCCACTGCCAGGGCCGCACCGGCGAAAAGCAGTCCGCTCATCGCCAGCACGCCCATGAGGGCTCGCTTGATTGTTTTCATAGCTTCCTTACCCAAATTTTCCATTCAAACCCTCGACCCCGCTGGCAGCTTGCCTCGCGCTCCCCGTGAACCGCGCGCGACCCCACGCGTCTAACAACGCGTGAGCCACATACGCAATTCGCCTGCGAACTGCGCGCGCCGATACTGCGCGAGATGTTGCCCGATCATGATCGTCTGCCCGCGCGAGACCAGTTTGATCTGGTCACGCGGTGTTGCGCCCGCCTCGATTCGCACCCAGCGCGGATTGAACTCGAACTGCGTGAGCTGCTCGGCGCTGATCTGCTCGACGACGAGCCGGTTCTGAAACAACCGGATGCGCTCGTAATCCACAGCATGACGCGCATATATGGCAAACGCGATGCCCACCGCCAGCAATTCGATACCGGTGAACGGCAACACCAGCCAGGCGCCGACCAGAACCAGCATGAAAGCAATTGCCAACGAGAACAACGCAAGCGACACGTAGAAATACACGAACTGCCGCGGCGATATCGAACAGTTGCGTTTCATCGTCCAGTCTTTGAGAACTGGTTCTGAATCCGCCAGCAGATCTGATGCTTCCATCGCTGCCTCCCGCCGATTGTCTCCAATCGCCGCCAGCGGCCAATCTTCGCGACCATTATTCCAGCCGCTCGATCACCGCCGCGCCATCTTATCTTGCTGCCCTGTGCCTCGGGCCTGCCGCCCCAAATGTGGGAACTCCGGGCGACAAACTGACGCATTATAGGCGCGATCCATAGCATCCACAAGCAAGCCTCAATTGGCCCACAAGCCAGGCGCGACAAGCCTCCGCGCCGTTTTGACGCACCTTTTGCGCGTCTTTTGAAGCGGTAATTTCAGACATAACAGGTGTCCTCTTACCGCCTCGCCGATTCCTCACCGATTCCTCGACGAACCTCGTCCGATGTCCTCGATTCGCACGATGCCATGACCTTCGGCCGTGGTGCGCGGCACGGCTTTCCATGCGTGTCCGTAGATCACTTCGAAGGTCAGCGCGATCGTGCCGTCGGTGCGCCGGCGGGCTTCGAGGGCCGCGAGCAAAGCCTTGTGCAGCCGGCGTGCGGCGGCGCTCGACGACGCTTCGCGCTCGAACGGATAGGCGCCCCAGCGGCGCACGTCGGCGAGCAGCGACTGCGGCGACTTATAGGTAATGGTGAGGACTTCCTGGTCCATCACGGGAATCTCGAAGCCGCTTTCGACCAGCATATCGCCGAGATCGTGCATGTCGACGAAGTCGATCACATGCTTGCGCGAGGCGACGCCGTGCGCGGCCTCGATTTCGGCATACGCGCCACGCAACTCCTTGAGCGAGTCGGGACCGAGCGTGCTGAACATCAGCAGGCCGTTGACTTTCAGCACACGCTGCCACTCGGGAAACACGAGATCGGGCCGCGAGTGCCAGTGCAGCGCCAGATTGGACCAGATGAATTCGAACGCGCCGGCCGCGAACGGCAGCGCCGAAAAGTCGGCTTGCGCGAAGCGCGGACCGCGGGCGCCGAGCGCCTTGCCAAGCGATGCCGGCAGAAACCGCCGCCAGCTCGTGTCGCCGGAATCGTGCTGGAGCGCGCGCGTGAGCATGCCGTGAGAAAGATCGGTGCCGAACACCGGCGCTTCGGGAAAGCGCTCGCGCAAAGCGGGAATGTCTTCGCCCGCGCCGCAGCCGGCGTCGAGCACGCTTGCCGGCGTGACCTTGATGAAGTCGAGGCGCTCGCGCATACGTTGCGCGATCTCGCGCGGCAGGAACGCGACGTCGTCGAAAGTCGCTGCGCGACGGTCGAAGATCCGCCGGAGGCGCCGGGAATCATAGGCCGGACGGCCTGTTTGAGCGGAAGTTGGGGACATGGGTGTCGTGCTGGCGTGAAGCAGGAAGTATACTCGCTCGCTTCCTTCCATTCAGCGTGAAAGGCCTTCGCGGGCGGTCCCACCGTGCCATTCCGACCCAATTCGTCATTTTCCGGCGGCAGATTCGCGCGTTTCGCGAGCGGCTTGCATTCAGCGTGGCCGCGCGTGAGGCACGCCGCGTTGCCGAACCTCTGCGCGTTATGCGGCAATTTGTCGCATACGACGCTGTGCGCCGGTTGCGACGCAGCCTACTGGAACGAAAGCCGCTTGCGCTGCACCGTCTGCGCCGTGCCGTTATCCAGTTCGCGATGGGCGGCGCACACGCAATATCGCTGCGCGGATTGCATCGGCGAGCCGCCACCGTTCGACGCGACCTTCGCCCTCGCCGACTACCGGGCGCCGCTCGACACGCTCGCGGTCGGCCTGAAATTTCGCGCCCGGCTGATGCTGGCGCGCGAGTTCGCACAACGCCTCGCGCGTCTTGCACAGGATTCCTGGCAAGACTGTGCCGAATGGCCGGATGTGATCGCGCCCGTGCCGCTTGCCAGAAAACGGCTCACCGAGCGCGGCTACAACCAGGCCTGGCAGATCGCCAGGCCGCTGGCCCGCGCGCTGACAGTGCGCAGCGACGCAATCTTGCTGGATCGCGTGATTCACACCGCGCCGCAGTCGCGACTCGACCTCGACGCCCGTCGTCTGAACGTAGGCCGCGCTTTCAAGGTCGCCGGGTCGGTGCAAGGCCTGCACGTCGGCATCGTCGACGATGTGATGACGACCGGCGCCACGCTCGAAGCGCTAGCGCGCACGCTGAAGGCCGCCGGTGCGCGGCGAGTCACCAACTTCGTCGCGCTGCGCACACCGAAAAACTAGTCTCCACCTGAGCTCACCATGTTCAATGTCGTTCTCGTAGAACCGGAAATCCCGCCCAACACCGGCAACGTGATCCGCCTGTGCGCCAACACCGGCGCACGGCTGCATCTGATCGAGCCGCTCGGCTTTCCACTCGACGACGCCAAGTTGCGCCGCGCCGGCCTCGACTATCACGAGTACGCGCAAATGAACGTGCATGCCGATTGGGCGGCGTTTATCGCCAAGGAATCGCCGGACCCGGCGCGCATGTTTGCCTTCACCACGCGCGGCTCGGGACGCTTTCACGAGCACGCCTTTCAATCCGGCGACTGGTTTGTGTTCGGCGCCGAGACGCGCGGCCTGCCTGACTCGGTGCTCGATCAGTTCGCCAACGAGCAACGCGTGCGCTTGCCCATGCGGCCAGGCAACCGCAGCCTGAATCTGTCGAATACCGTCGCGGTCGTGGTGTTTGAAGCGTGGCGTCAAACCGGCTTCGACGGCGGCGCCTGACGGAGTTTCAATTCGGCTTCGTAGCGCGCGAACATGGCGTCGTCGAAACAGGCGAACACCACCCGTTCGATTTGCGGCGCACGCGGCAACGTGTCGAGCACCGTGCCGACCGCGATCCGCACGGCCTCGTCAGCAGGAAAATGGTAGATGCCGCAACTGATCGCGGGAAACGCAATGCTCTTGCACTGCGCTTCGCGCGCCACCTCGAGCGAGCGCTGATAGCACGAAGCCAGCAAGTCGGCCTCGCCATGCGCCCCGCCGCGCCAGACCGGGCCGACGGCGTGAATCACGTGTTTGGCCGGCAGACGATAGCCGGCGGTCAGCTTCGCGTCGCCGGTCGCGCAGCCGCCTAACGTCTCGCACTCGCGCAGCAACGCCTTGCCGGCCGCGCGATGAATCGCGCCGTCAACGCCGCCTCCGCCCAATAACGACGTGTTCGCGGCATTGACGATCGCATCCACGGCGAGCGTGGTGATATCGACCACGCATGCGTCCAGCGTGCAACGATTGAATCTGAGCATGGGAACCTCGCTGATCCGAAGCGTCGATAAAAACGTGGACAGCGAGAGCAGGCAGCCGTTCAGCGCTTTTGCGCGCTAAACGGCTGAAAGACAAGGCTTATTCAGCTTTGGAGTCGCGCCGCAGCAGGGCGCTGACGGCGTCGCGCGGCGCCACGCCGTCGAACAGCACGGCACAGACCGCCTGCGTGATCGGCATCTCGATCGCATGCGCACGAGCAATCGCGAGGACTGCCTGCGCGCAACGCACGCCTTCGGCCACGTGACCTAGGGCGCCGAGAATATCGTCGAGCGTGCGGCCCGCGGCGAGTTGCACGCCGACCGTGCGATTGCGCGACAGATCGCCGGTTGCGGTCAGGATCAGATCGCCGAGGCCGGTCAAACCGGTGAACGTTTCCGCCCGTCCGCCAAGCGTCACGCCGAGGCGCGACATTTCGGCGAGACCGCGCGTAATCAGCGCCGCGCGCGCATTGAGACCGAGACCGAGGCCGTCCGCGATGCCTGTTGCAATGGCCAGCACGTTTTTCACCGCGCCGCCCACCTCCACGCCGACGACGTCGTCGCCGGTATAGATGCGCATGGCGCCGTGATGAAACGCGGCGACTGTGCGCTCGCGGCACGCCGCCGACGCACTCGCGATGGTCAACGCAACCGGCAAGCCCTGCCCGACTTCGCGCGCGAAGCTCGGACCGGACAGCACGCCATTACTGCCGTGCTCCGGCAATTCGGCCGCGACCACCTGATGCGGCATCAACTGCGAGTCGGCTTCAAACCCTTTGCACAACCACACCACATGGGCCGGCACTTTGCCCGCGTCGCGCATCGCCTGAAACAGACCGCGCAGTCCAGCCACGGGCGTCGCCACGACGCATAACGCGTCGTCGGCGAGCGCGTGGTCGAGCGCTGCGTCGAAATCGGCTTCATAGCGAAGCGCCGGCGGCAAAGCAACGCCCGCCAGATAGCGGGCGTTTTCGTGCGAAGCGGAGAGATCGGCAACGAGCGCGGACTCGCGCGCCCACAGCAGCGTGTCGTGCCGCACGGCCAGATGGCCGGCGAGGGCTGTGCCCCATGCGCCGGCGCCAAGGACAGCAACCTTCATAGCCGGCACCGCCTGCGACACTTTAGTGCGTGACGCCGTTCTGCGCCGCGCCGTCCTGGCCACCCATCTGCGCGAGGCGTTGCTCGTACAGCGCCTGGAAGTTGATCTCGGCGAGGTGGATCGGCGGGAAACCGGCGCGGGTGATCGCGTCGGCGATGTTCGAGCGCAGGTACGGGAACAGGATGGTCGGGCAGGCAATGCCGACCAGCGGGTCGATCTGCTCAGCCGGAATGTTGCGGATGTCGAAAATGCCGGCTTGCTTGGCTTCGATCAGGAACGCCACCTTGTCCGACACCTTGGCCGTGACCGTGCCCGTGACGAGGATTTCGAACACGGTGTCGGCGAGACGCTCGGCCTTCACGTCGACTTCGACTTCGACCGAGGGCATTTCCTGCTCGAGGAAGATGCCCGGCGAATTCGGCTGCTCGAGCGACATGTCCTTCAGGTAGATGCGCTGGATGTTGAAGAACGGCTGGTTATTCTCGTCGGACATGATGAAGTGATTCCCTGATAGGTATGCATGGCGGCGGCCCATGCTTGCATGGGCCGCCAGATCGTTGCGGCGCTTCGCCCGCCCTGATGGGGCGAGGACGCGCCGGCTTGTGGTTCACCCGCCTTCATGCGCCCGTGGGCGCGCGAATTCAGGCGGTTGCTTCGAGCAGCGGCATCAAGCCGCCCGCGCGATCGAGCGCGGAGAGGTCATCGTACCCGCCCACATGCGTCTCGCCGATGAACACTTGCGGCACCGTGCGGCGACCGGTCCGGGTCATCATTTCCTCACGACGGGCCGGGTCTTTGTCGATCAGTACCTTTTCAACGTGCTCGACGCCGCGCGACTTTAAAAGACGTTCGGCCATCTGGCAATACGGGCACACCTGGGTGCTGTACATGATCACTTTGTTCACTTGGCTGCTCCTTGTTTCACAACCGGCATACCGGCTTTCTGCCAGGCGTCGACGCCGCCTTCGAGAACATGGACTTCCGCGTAACCTGCATCCTGCACGATACGCGCTGCCTTGTTCGACTGCTGGCCGGTCTGGCATACCAGCAGCACCGGGTTGCTCTTGTTCTTCACGAGTTGCGCGACCTTCGCCTGCAACTCTGCAAATTCAAGGTGCCGTGCCGCGGGCAAATGCCCTTTGGCGTAGTCGGCGGACGGACGCAGATCGATGACCGCCGCATTGCGCCGGTTGATCAGTTGCGTGGCCTCAGCGGCCGACAGGCCGCCACGGCCGCGCCGGCGAATCGTCGGCCACAGCAGCAACCCACCGGAGATGAGGACGATCGCGATCAGTACAAGGTTTGTGTAATCAGTGAAAAACTTCACGGAAAATCCGCCGAAAAAGAGAGAAATCGAAAAGGGCAATCCAGCCATTATAAAATAACCGTCTGACGCGATGGCGGCGCTCCTTCAGAGGACCCCGCGCAGCGCTTTACCGCTTCCTCACTACCGACCGGCAATCTCATGTACAAACTCGTTCTCATCCGCCACGGCGAATCGACGTGGAACAAGGAAAACCGCTTCACGGGTTGGGTCGACGTCGACCTCACCGAGCAAGGCAACAGTGAAGCGCAGCAAGCGGGCGTGCTGCTAAAGGACTCGGGCTACACGTTCGACATCGCCTACACGTCGGTGCTCAAGCGCGCGATCCGCACCTTGTGGCATGTGCAGGACAAAATGGATCTGATGTACCTGCCGGTGGTGCATTCGTGGCGTCTGAACGAACGCCACTACGGCGCGCTGTCGGGTCTGAACAAGGCGGAGACGGCCGCCAAATTCGGCGACGAACAGGTGCTGGTCTGGCGCCGCAGCTACGACACGCCGCCGCCGGCGCTCGAGGCGACGGACGAACGCGCGCCCTACGACGATCCGCGCTACGCCAAGGTGCCGCGCGAGCAACTGCCGCTCACCGAATGCCTTAAAGACACGGTCGCGCGCGTTCTGCCCCTGTGGAACGAGTCGATTGCGCCGGCCATCAAGTCGGGCCGCAAGGTCGTGATCGCCGCCCACGGCAACTCGATCCGCGCGCTGGTGAAGTACCTCGACAATATTTCGGACAACGACATCGTCGGCCTGAATATTCCGAACGGCGTGCCGCTCGTCTATGAACTCGACGAAAACCTGAAACCGATCAAGCACTACTATCTGGGCGACCAGGAAGCGATCGCCAAGGCACAGGCCGCTGTTGCCAAGCAAGGCAAGGCGGGCTGATTCTGCCATCTTGCCGCCATGTTGCCGTCAGAAACGCGGCGAGTGGCGGCTCACGGGTCGCGCCGGCCGGCGAGACGTACCGGTCAGCGCGGCTCGCGTCATTCGAGCGCGCCGTTCTGGCCGCCTTCCATCCGTTACGGCACATTACTTCATCGTTGTGCCCGCAATCCAACGAACCAGGCCCGGCTCGTGCTGTCGAATCACGATTGCCTGCGCCGCGCCCTGACTTGGCGGGTGTGCAGTTATACTTGTCCGTCCCCATCTCTATCGACGCTGCCACGCGCTTCCGACCGCAACAGACTCTATGCGAAAGAACCTGAAAAATATCGGCCTGATTGCCGCGGGCCTTGCTACCGGCGTATTTGCCACCCTGCAACTCTCGGCTTCAGCCCAGCAACCCGCCAGCGCAGCGTCGAACGCTGTTGCTCCGCTGCCGCTGGACCAGCTCAGGCTCTTTGCCGAAGTCTTCGGGCAAATCAAGCACGAATACGTCGAACCGGTCGACGATAAAAAGCTTCTCACCGCCGCCATCAAGGGCATGGTGTCGAGCCTCGACCCGCACTCGTCGTATCTCGACAAGACCGATTACGAGGAACTGCAGGAGCAGACCAAGGGTCGCTTCGCCGGCCTCGGCATCGAAATTTCTTCGGAAGACGGCCTGATCAAGGTGATTTCGCCGATCGAGGACACGCCCGCGTTCCGCGCCGGCATTCGTCCGGGCGACCTGATCACGCGTATCAACGACAAGCCCGTGCGCGGCATGACGCTCGACCAGGCGGTCAAGCAGATGCGCGGCGACCCGGGCACCAAGGTCACGCTCACCATCTTCCGCAAGACCGACGACCGCACGTTCCCGCTCACCGTGACGCGCGCGATCATCAAGGTCCAGTCGGTCAAGATGAAGATCCTTGCGCCGGGCTACGCCTATGTGCGGATCACCAGCTTCCAGGAACGCACCACGCCTGACCTTGCCGCGAAACTGCAAGACATCGCGCGTCAGCAGCCGAATTTGAAGGGCCTCGTGCTCGACCTGCGCAACAACGGCGGCGGCCTGCTGCAAAGCGCGGTCGGCGTGGCCGGCGCGTTCCTGCCGCCGAATTCGGTTGTGGTGTCCACCAACGGCCAGATTCCGGATTCGAAACAGGTCTATCGCGACACCTACGACAACTACCGCCTGCAATCCTTCGACAGCGATCCGCTGAAGGACGAAGCGCCGATCTTCAAGACCGTGCCGATGATCGTGCTGACCAACGCGTACTCCGCGTCGGCGTCGGAAATCGTCGCGGGCGCGCTGCAGGATCAGCATCGTGCGCTGATCGTCGGCAAGACCACCTTCGGGAAGGGTTCGGTGCAGACCGTGCGTCCCATGACAGCCGAAACCGCACTGCGTCTGACCACGGCGTACTACTACACGCCGAGCGGCCGGTCGATCCAGAACAAGGGCATCCGTCCTGACGTCGCGGTCGATCAATACGCAGAAGGCGATCCGGACGACGCACTTGTCACGCGCGAAGTCGACTACACGAATCACCTTGCGAACACGCAAGACCCGAACGAGAAGAAGGAAGCGGAACAGCGCGAACAGGAACGCATGGACCAGTTGCGCCAGCTTGAAGAGCAGAACGATAAGAAGACGCCGGAACAGCGTCAGAAGGATCGTGAGCGCAAGCCGGTGGAATTCGGTTCGGCCGACGACTTCATGCTGCAACAGGCTCTGAACAAGCTGGAAGGCAAGCCGGTGCAGGAATCGAAGTCGCTGACCGAGCGCCGTCTCGCGCAAAACAAGCCGGCCACGTCGGCGTCCGCGCCGGTCGCGGTGAAGCCGACGCAACCGGTGCCGGGTGCATCGGCCCCGGCCTCGGCGCCTGCTTCGCAAAGCAACTAAGCAGCAAGCCTGACGTGTCTTCGCAGTGGAACATGCTGCGAAGACACGCTGTAATACCCGGCACCAGTCAGAACACCCGCTCCCGGCGCGATTAAAATATCGACAACGCGCACGGCAGGTCCATCGGTCCTGCATCACATCGCGCGATACATTCACGCGCCCCGCCATGAACGACGATCAACTCCTTCGCTATTCCCGCCACATCCTCGTCGATGAAATCGGTATCGAGGCGCAGCAGCGCTTTCTCGATGCGCACGCGATCGTCGTCGGCGCGGGCGGCTTGGGTTCGCCCGCTGCGATGTATCTGGCGGCGGCCGGCGTCGGCCGTTTGACGCTGGTCGATGCGGATACGGTCGACCTGACCAATCTGCAGCGGCAAATCCTGCATGTGACCGCATCGGTTGGACGCAAGAAGGTGGAGTCCGGACGCGACGCGATCGCGCAGATCAATCCCGAGGTCGTGGTGAACGCGGTGGCCGAGCGCGTCGACGACGCGTGGCTCGACGCGCAAGTGCCGCACGCGAGCGTCGTGCTCGATTGCACGGATAACTTCGCCACGCGCCATGCGATCAACCGCGCCTGCGTGAAACACGGCGTGCCGCTGGTGTCGGGCGCGGCGTTGCGCTTCGACGGCCAGATCAGCACCTTTGATTTCCGCGACCCAGCTTCGCCGTGCTATGCCTGCGTGTTTCCCGAAGACCAGCCGTTCGAAGAAGTCGCGTGTTCGACGATGGGCGTGTTCGCGCCGACAGTCGGCATCGTCGGCTCGATGCAGGCCGCTGAAGCGCTTAAGGTGATCGGCGGAATCGGCACGCCGTTGCTCGGCCGGCTGATGATGCTCGATTCGCTGCGGATGGAGTGGACTACGATGCGCATCACGCGCCAGCCGGATTGCCCGGTGTGCGGGCAGACGCACCTCGCCTGACACTAGCCTCTTCAGCCGCACGCTGAAACAGAAACGCCGCCCAATGGGCGGCGTTTCTTTATCTAATGAAGCGAACGGCGGCGACTCAGGCCAGCATCACGCGCTTCAGCGCAGCCTGCACTTCTTCCGGTTCGAACGATGCCAGCACATCGGCCACCGGCTTCTCCAGCGTCTTCAGATGCGAGCGCAGCACTTCCTGCTTCACCACCAGCAGCTGGCTCGGATGCATCGAAAACTCGGTGAGGCCCATGCCGAGCAATAGACGCGTCAACGCCGGATCCCCGGCCATCTCACCGCACACCGAGACCGGCACGCCCGCCCGCTTCGCTTCGCGCAGCGTGAACGCGATCAGATACAGAACCGCCGGATGCAGCGGGTCGTACAAATGCGCGACCGAGTTGTCCGCGCGATCGATCGCGAGCGTGTACTGGATCAGATCGTTGGTGCCGATCGACAGGAAATCGAGCCGCTTCAGGAACAGCGGCAAAGCGATGGCGGCGGCCGGGATCTCGATCATCGCGCCGACCTGTACGTTCGGATCGTAGGCCATACCCGCGTCGTCGAGCTGACGCTTGGCTTCGCGAATCAGATCGAGCGTCTGGTCGATTTCCTGCGCGTGCGCGAGCATCGGAATCAGAATTTTCACCAAGCCGAACGCCGACGCGCGCAGAATCGCGCGCAACTGCGTGAGGAACATCTGCGGCTCGGAAAGGCTCCAGCGAATCGCTCTCAGCCCCAGGGCCGGATTCGCGGCGGTTTCGTAACTATCGCCCCCGCTCATCGAATCGAGCGGCTTGTCGGCGCCCACGTCGATGGTGCGGATGGTGACCGGCAGCCCGTTCATCAGCTCGACCGCGCGACGGTACGCGCCGAACTGCTCTTCCTCTTCCGGCAAGCGGTCCTTGTGATTCATGAACAGGAACTCAGTGCGGAACAGGCCGACGCCCGTCGCGCCCGCGTCGATCGCCGCGCGCGCGTCGTCCGGCAACTCGATGTTCGCGCACAGTTCGATGCGGGTGCCGCACAGCGTTTGTGTGGGCGAAAACTTGAGCCGCTGCAGCTTGCGCTGCTCGAGCGCTTTCTCACTTTGCCGATACGAGTACTCTTCCAGCACGATCGGCGCGGGGTCGACGATCACAATCCCGTGATCGCCGTCGACGATGATCAGGTCGTCCTGGCGAATCAGCGCGCTCGCGTGCTGCACGCCGACCGCCGCCGGGATGCCCAGGCTACGCGCGACGATCGCCGTGTGCGACGTGCGGCCGCCGAGGTCCGTGACGAAACCCTGAAACGTCTGGGTCTTGAACTGCATCATGTCGGCCGGCGCGATGTCGTGCGCGACCACGATCATTTCGTCGCACGCGCCGTGCACGCCGTCTCCCAGACCCACCGACGCGCCGGCCAGCGCCTTCAGCACGCGCTCCACTACCTGTTCGATATCGGCTTTGCGCTCGCGCAGGTACTCGTCTTCGATGTCGTCGAAATGGCGCGACAGGCGCTCGAGCTGCTCGGTCAGCGCCCACTCCACGTTGTAGCGGCGTGTACGGATCAGGTCGAAGGTTTCCTGCACGAGCATCGCATCGTTCAGGATCATTGAATGAACGGTGATGAACGCGCCCATTTCACTCGGCGCATCCGCGGCGAGATCGGCACGCAGCGTTTCGAGCTCGTAATGCACGTGTTGTTGGGCCGTGCGAAAGCGCTCGATCTCGCTCTCGATCTGGGCGGGTTCGATCAGATAGTGGTCTACGTCAAGTGCAGCCGGGGCGATCAGATAAGCCCGCCCGATGGCGATACCGCGTGACACGGGAATTCCATGCAGCGTGAAGGACACGCGCACCTCCTCTAGTTGTGTAATGCCGCGGCAAACCGCTGCAATGCTCTCAGACACTGTTCGTCATTATAAATTCCGCGCCCTTTGCAGGTGCGCTGGGGCTGTGTGCAGTGCAGCACGAAATACCGTAAGCAGCCGTCGTGATGCGCCTTCATCCGTCTCGCGTTTCAGCAAGGCTGAGTCTTGCATGCGCATGTCGACGCGCGCGCCCTCACGCGCGTTTCGTCTGCCCATTGTCATGCGCTAAAAAAAACGCCGCGGACAACCGCGGCGTTTCTGCTCATCGCAACGTGGACGCGCCAGTTCACTGCCCCTCGCCGAATTTATCGGCAATCAGTTTCAACAATGCGTCCATCGCTTCTTTTTCGTCGGAGCCTTCCGTTTCGATCAGCACCGTGCTGCCGATGCCCGCGGCCAGCATCATCACGCCCATGATGCTCTTGGCGTTGATACGGCGGCCATTACGGCTCATCCAGATTTCCGCCTGATAGTTGCCCGCGAGTTGGGTCAACTTGGCCGACGCGCGCGCGTGCAGCCCCAGCTTGTTCACAATTGTCGTTTCCTGTTGCAGCATGTGATGGTCCGAAGCGCGGGTAAGTGTTGTGGTGAAAGGTGAAACTGCGAAGCGGTTGCAATGCGTTTGAAACCCTGGGCGAGCCGGCCGAACGACTTATAAGCCGGCCGAGTCGGCTTTCTGCGTCAGGTCGGCTTCGGGCGGCAAGGCGGGCATACAGTCAGCCGATGCCGCCTCCGGCGGCAGAGCCGGCAAACAGTCGCCGGATTCCGCCGTGGGTGCGACGGGCGCCGGCGTGGCCGGCCCGATTGCGTGCACGCCCTTGGTGGCGCCGGCGAGTGCCTTGTCGACCAGCGTGTCGAGTGGTGTGGCGCGATAACAGACCGCGCGCACCAGCATCGGCAAGTTGACGCCGCACAGCACGCGCACGTTCGGCAACGACGCGAGCCGTCCGGCGATATTCGCCGGCGTGGCGCCGAACATATCCGTGAGGACGAGCGCGCCGTTTTCTTCCTTGAGACGCTCGATTTCCGAGTTCGCAAACGCAACCTGCTGTGCGGGATCGCAATCCGGCGATACGTCGATCACGCCGATGCGAGCCGGCAAGCCACCATAGATGTGCGAAATACAATCGCGCAACGCGGTGGCGAACGGAGCGTGCGCAATGATCAGAATGCCTGCCATGTCAGCCTTACTGCAAAAGAACGGCCCCGAACCGTGAACCGGGACGATGCCCGGTTCGTCAGCGCCCTCTGCCGGCCGTGGGCCATGAGGGCCGGAACGCATCGATTGACGAGCGGCTTGCCGCGCATGGCATCGTGCCTGCGCCGGCGAAACACTGCTCGCTTACAGTCCGCTGCCCATGACACCCGTCGGGTGCCATCGATTCACCTTGGAGCGGAAGAGCGGGCATTGTATCAGGCTCATTTTCGCGCCAAATCCGGCGTGCTGCGTGATGCGGATTTACTACACAGTTTGGGGGGCATGGCGGGCATTCAAGTGCCGGCACCGGCCGTGCCATCAACCCGTTGCGCGCTCCAATGCGTCGATGAACATGGCGGCGACGTCGAAGCCGGTTTGATCCATGATCTCGCGGAAACACGTCGGGCTCGTCACGTTCACTTCGGTCAGCCAGTCGCCGATCGCGTCCAGCCCGACCAGCAGCAAACCGCGCGCAGCGAGCACCGGCGCCAGCGTATCGGCGATCTTGCGGTCATGCTCGGTCAGCGGCCGCGCCACGCCGAGGCCGCCGGCCGCGAGATTGCCGCGCACTTCATTACCCTGAGGAATACGTGCGAGCGAATACGGCACGGCTTCGCCGCCGATCAACAAAATACGCTTGTCGCCCTCTTTGATCTCGGGGATGAATTTCTGCGCCATCACCGACCGCGCGCCGTCGTGGCTCAGCATTTCGATGATCGAACCGAGGTTCATGCCGTCGGCCTTCACGCGGAACACGCCCATGCCGCCCATGCCGTCGAGCGGCTTCAGGATCACGTCGCCGTGTTCTTCATGGAAGGCACGCAAGCGGGTTGCGTCGCGCGTGACCAGCGTGGGCGTGACGAACTGGGCGAACTCGCCGATCGCGAGCTTTTCCGAGTGGTCGCGAATCGCCTGCGGTTTGTTGAAAATGCGCGCGCCGCCGCGTTCGGCCATTTCGAGCAGCCACGTCGACGTGACGTATTCCATGTCGAACGGTGGGTCCTTGCGCATCACCACGGCGCTGAAGCTCTTGAGCGAGCGCGGCGCGGCGGCTTCAGCGTCGTACCAGACTTCGCGATGCAGATCGGTGACGTCGCCGACAATCGCAAAGCGCTGCACGTTCGCCTCGACGTCACCGCCCGTCCACGCCAGATGCTTCGGCTCGCACGTGTACACCACGTGACCGCGGCGCGCCGCTTCGGCCATCATCGCGTAGGTCGAGTCTTTGTAGATCTTGAATTGCGCGAGCGGATCGGCGATGAAAAGAATGTCCATGAAGGTCCCGGTGCGCCCTGACGGGCTTCGCATTGATCGTAAATAGTGTCGTTGAAAATGGCGATGGCGGCACGTATGCCGCCATCGCCCAACCAGCGTGGCTTAGACCTGAATCGCTTCCGGATCGGTTTTTTCCAGTTCCACCGATGCGGCCAGCAGCCCGAGCCGCGCCACCACGCCGTACATATAGAAGCGGTTCGGCACCGCCGCGCCGGGCTTGGCGTGCGCGTCGGGCAGCGCCGTATGCTCGAAGCCGAGCGGCACGAAGTGCATGCCCGGCGCGTTCAGATTCTGATCGCGCTCGCGGCTGCCGTGCACGCGGTAGAAGCCGCCCACCACGTAGCGGTCGATCATGTACACGACCGGCTCGGCCACTTCTTCGCCGATGCGTTCGAAGGTGTACACGCCTTCCTGCACGATCACGTCATGCACTTCAAGGCCGTCTTTGGTCGCGGCCATCTTGGCGCGTTCGCGCTTGGTGAGCGCGGCGACTTCCGACGCGTCGTGCACGGTCATCACGCCCATGCCATAAGTGCCCGCATCCGACTTGATGACGACATACGGTTTTTCGGAGATGCCGTACTCGCGATACTTCTTGGCGATCTTCTTCAGCACGCCGTCGATCGCGTCCGTCAGCGCTTCTTCGCCGGTGCGCTCCTGGAAGTCGACGCCTTCCACATGCGCGAAGTACGGATTGATCATCCACGGATCGATCTCGACCATCTTCGCGAATTTCTTCGCGACGTCGTCATAGCAGGAAAAATGCGTCGATTTACGGCGAACGGCCCAGCCGGCATGCAGCGGCGGCAGCAGGTACTGCTCGTGCAGATTCTCGAGTATGGGCGGGATGCCACCCGACAAATCGTTGTTCAGCAGAATCGAGCACGGGTCGAAGTTCTTCAGGCCGAGGCGGCGCTGCGAGCGTTCGAGCGGTTCGAGCACGAGTTTCTGGCCGTCGGAGAGCGCGATCGTGACCGGCCCGTTGATGGTTTCGTCGAGCGTGCCGAAACGCACGTTCAAGCCGGCCTGGCGCATGATCGCGGCCAAACGGGCGACATTCTCGAGATAAAACGCGTTGCGCGTGTGGCGTTCCGGAATCACCAGCAGGTTCTTGGCGTCCGGGCAGATCTTCTCGATCGAGGCCATCGCGGCCTGCACGGCCAGCGGCAACACTTCCTGCGGCAGATTGTTGAATGCGCCAGGAAACAGATTGGTATCGACCGGCGCGAGCTTGAAGCCCGCGTTGCGCAGATCGACGGAACAGTAGAACGGCGGCGTGTGCTCCTGCCATTCGAGCCGGAACCAGCGTTCGATGGCGGGAGTAGCGTCGAGGATCTTCCGCTCAAGATCGAGCAGCGGGCCGTTTAACGCCGTAACTAGGTGCGGAACCATTGATCACTCGCAGACTGGAGAAAAAAGATTGTAGAGCAAATGCTTTGTCCATTTGGGGACGGTTTCTCCATTCGCAAGCGGACGCGAATGCATTCTCGCTATCGCCATAATAGGCGGGGAAAACTACCGTTTACAAGATAGCCCGCAAGAAAAAAGCCCGCCATGAAGGCGGGCCAAAATCGCTGCGCTTATTCGTGATCCCGCGAGCCCGGGAGCAGGGGCTCGCGGTGCGTTCCTTATTCGACGTGTTCGCCGTGCAGCGTCACGTCCAGACCTTCGCGTTCCTGTTCTTCGGTCACACGCAGGCCCATCACCATGTCGATGACCTTCAGCAGGATGTAGCTCACCACGCCGCTGTAGACCAGCGTCGTCAGCACGCCCTTGGCTTGCAGGATCACGCTGCCATCCGCGCCGCCGATGTCCTTCACCGCGAACACACCGGTCAGCAGCGCACCCACGATACCGCCGATGCAGTGCACGCCGAACGCGTCGAGCGAGTCGTCGTAACCGAGCTTGTGCTTGAGCCACGTTGCCGACCAGAAGCAGATCACGCCTGCCGCGATACCGATCACCAGCGAACCCGCCAAACCGACGAAGCCCGAAGCCGGCGTAATCGCCACCAGACCTGCCACGGCACCCGACACGATACCGAGCACCGACGGCTTACCCTTGGTTGCCCATTCGGCGAACATCCAGGCGAGTGCTGCTGCTGCGGTGGCCACTTGCGTGGCGAACATGGCGAAACCGGCACGGCCGTCTGCTGCCACTGCCGAACCCGCGTTGAAGCCGAACCAGCCTACCCACAGCATGGCGCCACCGATCAGCGTGAGCGTCAGGTTGTGCGGCGCCATCGCTTCCTTGCCGTAACCGACACGCTTGCCGAGCACCAGAGCGCAGACCAGCGCCGCGATACCGGCGTTGATGTGCACCACCGTGCCGCCCGCGAAGTCGAGGATGCCCGCGCTAGCCAGCCAGCCGGTCGGTTCCCAGACCATGTGCGCGATCGGCGAGTAGACGATGATCGACCACAGCGTCATGAACACCAGCATCGCCGAGAACTTCATACGGTCGGCAAACGCGCCCGTGATCAGTGCCGGGGTAATGATCGCGAACGTCATCTGATAGACGACGTAGACCGTTTCCGGGATCGTCGGCGCGAGGTGGCTGACGGTCAGCGTCGTGGCCTTGTCGCCCTTGATGTAGTTCATGCCTGACATGAAGAAGCGCGAGAAGCCGCCAATGAACGAACCGCCCGGCGTGAAGGCGAGGCTGTAGCCCACCACGACCCAGACGATCGACACGAGGCAGGTGATCGCAAAGCTTTGCATCAGAATCGCGAGCACGCTCTTCTTGCGGACCATGCCGCCGTAAAACAGCGCCAGACCCGGAATCGTCATGAACAGCACGAGCGCGGTGGAGGTCAACATCCAGGCGGTGTCGCCCGAATTGATCTTCGACGAATCGACCGAGAACGGCGCGGTCGGGGCAGCCGGCGCAGCGTCCGATGCTGCAGGTGCGGCGGCGGCCGCGCTGGCAGCCGGTGCGGCGGACGCGTCAGCGGCCGGTGCCGAAGCCGCGGCGGCAGCAGGTGCCGCCGAAGCGTCCGGTGCCGGCGCGCTCGCCGTCGTATCGGAAGCAGCGGCCGAAGCGGCTGCGGGGGCGGAAGCGTCGTCCGCGAGGGCGGCGCCGATACCGCCCGCGAGCAGCGAACCGGCCATCAGCATGGACATCATTAATTTGCGCATCTTTCGTTTCCTCTTGTCGCTATCTGTGTCGCTATCTTTTGGTATTACAGAGCGTCCGCGCCAGTCTCCCCGGTGCGGATCCGAATCACTTGTTCGATCGGCGTGACGAAAATCTTGCCGTCGCCGATCTTGCCGGTGCGTGCCGCGCGCTCGAGCGCCTCGATCGCCTGGTCGACGATGTCGTCCGAGACAGCGGCCTCGATCTTCACCTTCGGCAGAAAATCGACGACGTATTCAGCGCCGCGATACAGTTCCGTGTGGCCTTTCTGGCGACCGAAACCTTTGACTTCCGTCACCGTGATGCCCGAGACGCCGATGGCCGACAAGGCTTCGCGCGCCTCATCGAGCTTGAACGGCTTGATGATTGCGGTAATGAGTTTCATGAAATCCCTCGCTTAGTTGCGTAACCCGTTTGCGTAACTCTCGTTGCGTACCTGTAAACCGTTCGCGTGGTCTCGTTCCGCTGCCGGCAAAAAGGCGCCGGCAGTGCGCGCGGGGCAGTAACAGCAACTCGCATGCCATGTTGTGTCAGACTCCGCCCCGTGGACGTCGCAAAAGGGGCGCAAGCCGCCCTGGCCGGACGGCCAACGTTGGCGGGGGCACGCTGGCGCGGCGTATGGATCGTTGCTAGAGTGTTCGCAGGTCTGGAACGCATGGGCGCGCACCAAAGGGGCTCATGTGCCAACGGCACGCAACGGGACATGCACCAACACCGCCCATTTGCCGTTACAAAGCACAGGCGTAACGAAACATGCACATTTTTTGTGCACCAAGGGGAACACCATGAAACAACCGAACGATGTTTTTAACGACTTTCAGGCCCGCATGAGCGAGTTGTTCAAGAACTCGCCGGCCAAAGATGTCGAACGCAACGTCAAAGCCATGCTGTCGCAGGGTTTCTCGAAGCTCGACCTGGTCACGCGTGAGGAATTCGATACCCAGACCCAGGTGCTGGTGCGCACGCGCGCTCGCCTCGAAGAGCTGGAACGCCGCGTCGCCGAACTCGAACAGAAGCTGCCGGTCACGCAAACGCCGTAACGCTTTGCTCGCGGCGTAATCGCCGCGCAGTGCTGCACATCACAGGCAAGCGAGCCGTGACGTCATCAGCGTTTTAGGGGACTTGCGCGCGCCCTCGGCGCGCCGTCCGACGGGAGAAAACATGTCGCTTGCCGTGGTGCGCAGTCGCGCGCCGGCCTCTGGCCGCGCGCCCGAAGTAACCGTCGAGGTCCACCTCGCGAACGGATTACCCTCTTTTTCGATCGTCGGCCTGCCTGATCTGGAAGTGCGCGAAAGCCGCGAGCGCGTGCGCGCGGCGCTGCAGAACTGCAATTTCGACTTCCCCGTCCGACGCATCACCGTCAATCTCGCGCCGGCCGATCTGCCAAAGGAATCCGGCCGCTTCGATCTGCCAATCGCTTTGGGCATTCTCGCGGCGAGCGGCCAGATTCCCGCCGAGTCCTTGCTGCATCGTGAATTCGCGGGCGAACTCTCGTTGACCGGCGCGCTCAGGCCAATGCGCGGCGCTTTCGCCATGGCGTGCGGAACGGCGCGCAGCGCTGTGGTTCATGGCGGCGGTGCGCCGCAATCCGCCGCGATTGCAAGCGACCTTGCCGCATGCGAAGCACGCGCGCACTCCACGCCTCAGCTCTACCTGCCCGCTGCGAGCGCGGCGGAAGCGGCGCTCGTACCCGGCGTCGATGTTTACGGCGCCGCTGATCTGCCTTCGTTGTGCGCTCACCTCGCGGAAGCGCCGGACGCCCGGCTTTATCCAGTCGCCGTGCCGGACATCGCCGAAAGCCCAGCGGCTGTGGTCCCGGATATGGGCGACGTCATCGGTCAACGCGGCGCGCGCCGCGCACTCGAAGTTGCCGCGGCCGGCGGCCATCACGTCTTACCTTATGGCCAATTAAACCCGCCCATCCAGCAAGAAGTCGCGGTGCAGCGTAACTAGGAAGCGCTGCGAACTTCTTGCCTAAGCACGCATTTTATTGTTTTATAAAGAAAACCAAACAATTCGATAGCTATTGATAACAACTGGCGACCGTATTATGATGAACTCATCCTTTCGACGGAGAGCAGAGATGGTCGCAGTGACGGTTCAAATACCTGAGTTGTTGATGCGGGAGGGTCTCGACAAAGCCCTGACCGACAAGAAGACGTTCGAGGAATATATCGTGCGTCTAATTGAACGTGATCTGGAAACCGAGGAGGATTCCGAGCAACGCGACATCAAAATCAACGCCTATGTTGAGAAAATGGCGCAGCGCACTTTCACTGGTATTGGAATGGCGCAAGACGAATTCCAAGTCCAAGACATCTTTTGGGAGGCTGGCCTGGGCAAGTGGGAAAGCGTCGAAGCCAATGATCGGAAGATGATCGGTAAGCGCTATCGTAAGGCAGTCGAAAATGTTATCCACACGTGCGGTAAGGGCACGCAAGAGTGGAAAATCATCTTCGCTGGCAAGACGCAACAGAATCAAGCAATCTACCAGCGCGTCTATCCCGATGGCACGCGGCCGAAGAAGCTGTCTATGGACGAAGTGCTCGCCGCTATCGGAAATAGTGTGCGGCCGAATACGCTTCCTGTTGTGCCTGATAGCATTACGTTGTCAGACGGTATTGTCGAGGACGAGCGTCGGTCGTAATTCGGAAGCAGCCGTCACCGGCCTAGCTAACTGGATGACTGGAGTCGTGTCGGGTCTGCCGCACCGATTCGAGTCGAACCAGTTTCGAACGCGCCGCCCGTTCATAACGAACTCAGAGCGGCTGAGACATCGTTCGAGCCGCCGGTGGGATCGATGCGACGAACGCCGCCATCGGTTTCGGTGCGCCGAACATGTTGACTTGTAGCCAATTAAACCCCGCTAGTAGCGACTAGCCTCGCGTCTGTTTGCTCATGGTCGCTCATGCGACCGACTGACGGCCTCACTACAAATAGGCCCCAGATGTGTTCGCCCTTCCCGCGATTGGTCGCTGTCGTTCTTCGGCCAGAAGCGATCCTTCGACGTCGGCTCAATCGTAGACAATACGATCTAGCAAGTCCGTTTCACATCCGCCGTCTATACAAATGGCACCAAAAAATACGAACCTACACGAATGGATCAACTCAATCGTCGCTTCGCTCGCGTTAATTGTCGGTAGCGCGTCCGCGTTCTTTTCATGGCAGGCTAACGAGGCAAAACGCGAAGCAGTCACGATGACAGCCATCCCGACCGGTGAGTGTGCCGTGCAATATAGCGGCGGTCCAAAAGTAGGAATAGTGGGTCTGTGCTGGAAAGTCACGATTGCGAATCAGAGCGAGGACCGTCTCTCTATTGTGAATCAGGACTTATTTAACACTGTGCAGGGTAAGCCCACCTTCGTCGGCGGCAAGTTCGATATCCTGGAAACCGTAGACGGCCAACGCCTCGCCCTGCCGATCATGCTTGACGGGGGCGAGGCGCGAACTATCATCGTGCGCGCGCCCACGATGATTAGCGAAAAGGTTGCCCCGTTGGTCTGGAAGCTACTGACTGCACAGGGTGGTGAACAAAAGCCCAAAGCCTTAAAGGTCAGCGAACTCATGCAGCAGTTGCGCCAAGAGCGAACCGACGTAATGGGCAACGACCTTGAACCAATGGCGAGCGGTCTTGATGCCTGGACCTACAGAATCCCGATTAGCTATGCAGATAGCGTTTTCAAGGTCGTAACTGCGCGCGGAACCGTCTCCACGGTGGAAATGACGGAACCTGAGCGTCTACCTGGCGAGCCACGCCAGTAACCTCTCGCTATTTATCGATAGCGACGCAGAGTTGCGCGGCCCCGTCACGGACGACGTATCCGCGACTAGGCGCAGGACATGTGAATGTCTGCTGTCGAGGAAATCTAACGTCCGTTCACGGTCGATATCTGCCGTACAAGTTCGGAACGAATGCATTCGAACACTGCCGTGTATCCATTGCGGACAGAAAGAGGTGGGACATCGTTCGAACCGCCAGCGTGATCGATAAGACGAACACCGCCATCGATTTGGGCGAGCCAAACGTCTTACCTTGTGGCCAAACAAACCCCATTTGTAACCGGGCTAGCTTCGCCTGCATTCGCCCGTGGCCGTTCATACGACCAAGTGGTGGCCTCTGTATAAGACCGCCACATGACTGCGATCAGACATTTGTTCGCATCAGGCTGTTACCTGACGAAACGAAATCGCGCTTTGGCAGGTGAAGCTTCTGCGGTTCAGAAGGTCCACGGCTTCGCGGCCATTCCGCCAATAGCGTCTTCGTTCATGCTCCCAAGGTAGAGAAGACCGCTTGACGGTCAGAGATGCAGTCGGAATCCAAACCCCGATGAATAGGCGTCCGCTCAGTGACCATTGCGAAGCGGCGCAGGCTCGTTCTTATTTGCGTGATCCGAGGCAGATCCACGTTGGGTCGATAATGCGCGTTGATCCGTTGGCGGCGCACATGCCACAGACGTAGCGGCGCTGCCAACCGGCAAATGGGCACTGCCCGAAATGGCTACATACACAGTCAACGCGATGGCTGCAACGAAGAACGCGCCGGCCGCGTACGCAGTATATGTGACGACAGGCTCCCATTTGCTGGGCCTGTCTGCCGATTTGTCGCAGTCCACGAGCCACCTTTCCCCTAAGTCCAATTGATCACTGAGCAGCTTCGGGGTGATCAAGTAGGAAAGCACGATCGCTAGTATTGCAAGCGTGAATAGCATCCATGACAGTTGCAATGCGACGG
Organism: Paraburkholderia aromaticivorans; assembly: GCF_012689525.1. Lineage (NCBI taxonomy): Bacteria > Pseudomonadati > Pseudomonadota > Betaproteobacteria > Burkholderiales > Burkholderiaceae > Paraburkholderia > Paraburkholderia aromaticivorans. The sequence continues at coordinate 325,443 of NZ_CP051516.1, read as the reverse complement.
GTATGCCAAGCGTCGAATGTGGCAGAACATCCTTATAGAGCAAGAGTGAAAAGCCCAAGCCCCCGGATGCGTACGTCAAGATTGATTTATCAAATCCGTCCGAAGTGGCGAGATCGCGCTTATCAATGTCCGCTTGCAAGTCGTCAAAGAGTTTTAGCCGCCTCTCGTGATCCGCCTTTTCCTGTTGTTTGCGTTCCTCTTCCGTCGACGCCTTGCGGTCGGCGATCTGCCGCGATCTCCGCCAGATCATTTGTGATCCCCGTCGGGCTCATCGCCCGGCTTGCTGCAGCATTCTTTAGGAACGCCTCCTCGACGCTTCGATCCCCCAATATCTAAAGCCGAGGCGGCTGTTGCGGACTCCGCACTCTTCTTGTGGTGAGATTTTTTAGTTTTTTTCCGGGCAATCATCTCGCTTTCGTGGCTATCGCCGTTATCCTGCGCGATGGACTGAGTGCCCATCATGACGCACAACCCGAGCAGACAAAGTAAGACGGCGACAAATCTCATCTTCCCCTCCTCCGACTGTCCGAATAAGTAAAGCATGCGCCACCGGCCGGTCAAGAAAAATTCTTCGTACGGTCGACGACGCGCTTCGAATCTGCATCGATCCCGGAGAGGACTTACCGCCCAAGCGGCCTGGCGCGGAAACCTGCGTGTGGACATGCCCGATTAGGAAATGACCGTTGACCAGTTGATAACGGCGTTTCGCGGGACGGCGATCCGAACGACAGCAAGGGGTCAAAATCTGCCTAGCAGCAGTTGCGCCCGAGACATATGGGTGCGGCCTCTATTCGTAACGCGCATAAACGCTCGGGACATCAACCGGACGCCGTTCGAACGCACTGTTGGACCGATACAGCGCCAAAACGCGGGTTTTGGCGGGCCAAATGTGCTTAACTTATGGCCAATTAAACCCATTTTTAAGCGGTCTAGCGTCGCCTGCATTCGCCGTGGTCGCTCATGCTTGGCATCTAATTAGCTAGGTCGACATCGATTTTTGAAGTATCTGGATAAACCTGCCGCCGTTTTCTTCCACCAGCGCGTACGCCGAGTCTGGCTCCATAACCTCAAGCGGTAGACGCTCTGCAAGGATGTAGCCGGAGACATCTCTGCGATGCCGTCCGAGATCATCGAACGGTCCTTCCCAGCATTCATCTCCTACAAGTGGGGTCTTTAATTGTCGCGTCAGTTCCATAACACTACGATGCTCCGGAGGAGGAGCCAGCGGGTCAGGATTTTCCAGATGACGTCGCTTGAGCGTGTAACAGATGGTCATTCGTTCCGGCTCCAAGAGGAATGGATTCGATGCCCATTGGCCTCTTGCTTCGATAATTCGCCACGTGGCTTGATCAACGCGAAATACGCGGCCATCTGAGACGATTCCCGTGTTCTTATTCAGTGTGAAAAGACGAAAGTAACCAACCGACGCAATTGGGGTTTCTTTGCGGCTACCCCATAGACCATAAATCCACCACCGCCACGAATTGCGGCGGCCTTTTTCCGCAATTCGTTGTTCCTTTTTAGTCGGCGGGCGCCCTTTGGTTCCATCCAGGCCGGCGAGACATTCATTGCGACGTCGTTCCCATAGACTCGCCCCAACCCTAGATCTCTTGTTACGCTTCAAGACTTCGGTGTCCTGTAATCCGACTGCGATGCCGCCGATGTCGATGGCTCTATCACGAGTTGTTCGTAGCACACCGCAAACGTAGCCCGTTCTAAGATTGAGAATCGGACTGCCACTTAGCCCGGGCCGTACTTGGCCACCCTTAAGCTTTACATCGCTCAAGAGATTGCCCTCTATTTCGAGCGTTACCGGATCTCCGTCGGTACGAAGGTCACTGTAACCGAAGGCGTAGCAATAGTCACCAGCGCAGGTATTTGAACTGATTCTCACGCAGGCGTGAGATCCATTAAGTTGTTTGATCGATAGAAGAGCGAGATCTCGGTTTCCGAAGTCGACTCCGTCAATGATTGATGCCTTCAATTTCTGGTCGGACCATTGCACATCGATTTCCGACGCGTGAAGATCCTTGATCACGTGTGCGCATGTAACGGCGATATTTTTCGCTATAAAGAACGCCGTTCCTCGAACCGTTCCTCCCGAGTATATTCGTAGAGTGCAGCTGTGAAACAGCTTCTCAAACTCGCGGGTGAGAACCGGCCGATTCGTCAAGATTTTCCCCAACGCAGGGTTACCTTTACGTTCGCTGAGCCGGAGCCTTTCACGAGGAACGTGGTTAGTTTTCCCGATTCAAGTGCGGCCTCAACACCAAATTCCACTTCAGCGGAATCTGGCTTGATTGCCTCTATGGCCGAACTAATCGATTTGGCGAGTTCAGTCAGCGATTCTCCGAAATCACTGAAAGTCTGACTGGCGTTGGAAACGGGCTCTTCACCCTGCACCGACACCTCGATGAGGATGTTGCGTCCGCTCTGGAGTGTCACTTCCACTGCTTCTGAACGCATTGGCTGCCTCTAATTTGATGTGCGGAGATCAGGGCGGGGCTTAAGAAGTAGTGCTCGTCCTAGCATATGCGACAGAATCTACTTTTAACAGGGACAATTTTTGCGTTGCTGTGTGCGCCATAGAACGGACAAGATCAAATTTGTCCAAGATTGAACGAGTGCGTTGGAGCTTGCCGTTTCCACTGACATAGGCCGGTTCACTTCGCATTCGCGCCGCTCGGACGAAGCGCGAACGATCGGAAACATAGATTGCCCCTCCAACAATTCTAAATTAGCTTGCAAAGTAGGTTTCAGGCACCTATACATGATGCATTGCCCCAAACTGCACGTTCGTAGGTCGCTAATAAAGATGCGTTAGCTTGTAGTTGGCCTGCCTCTTACTTCGTGATCTGCCGCCGTTCAGCGTTACTCAGTCTCCGGTGTTTTCAAATCGAAAGCATGGAGTGCATGCATAATATTGGAGAGTCAAATGAAAACGAACGATCAGATGGAGGATTTTTTTACCGTAGAGCATCATCAGCCCGAAGCCAATAAAAATGGAAGCTTCGAAATGATCACTTGCGGATGTGGCTGCCTAGCGAAAACCGCCGACGTGAGCGTCAGCAATACTAGGTCTGCCCGAGACGGGCATAAAGGTGTGTTCGTCTTGAAGAATAAATAATAAAAATGTGCGCACTTCTGTATCGTCCGGAGCAGTTTGGCGCGGTCGTCGCGAAGGGCGACGGGGAGGATGTTTTACTTCTCGATCACGATGGTGCTAACGCCTTTCTGCAATTGGCAGGATTATCGAACGGCGACGAAACCGCATTCCAACAGACTACCGTCGATGGAGCCAGTTACGATGCATTAAAGACGATCGTTTCTACGGAAGGGAATTTCCACTTATTCAAATCAAATAAAGGGAGGCTAAAAAGCTTCCCAACGCTTTCGTATCCGCTCGATTTATATTGGGAAGTGACTCGTCGCTGCAATGAGCGATGTGTTCATTGCTACAACAATTCAGACAATACGGGGCCGCATCCCACGTCTGAGCAAATTTCGACGACGTTGAAAGAGTTAGAGAACGTTCAACTGCGCTCCCTAACAATCACAGGCGGCGAGCCGATGATGCGTAAAGACTTCTGGACGATTGCGGAGCAGTGCAGACCTATCTCATACAAACTCGTTCTAGGAACAAACGGCACGCTGATTAATGAAGGAAACGCGGATAAGATCGCAGAACTGTTTGATTTCGTGAATGTAAGCCTTGACACCAATACTGCCGAAGAATTCGATCTGTTCAGGGGGTATCCAGGAGCCTTCGTGAAGACTACGAGCGCGATCCGCCTCTTAAGTGAGCGAGGCGTGCAGGTAGTTGTTCAATCCGTTCTGACACGCCGTACGATTGACGCTGTTAAGGAGCTGGGGTATCTCGTTGCAGAACTGGGCGGACATACATGGACAGTTCGATTTCCGTTTTACAGCGGTCGCGCTATGAATTCGCAGGAGCAATTTCTCTCGCACAGAGAAGTGCAGAAATACGTCCCGCTTTTCGACGAAGTGAGAAGCGAGCTTTCCTCACGCATCCCATCCGTTCGGATAGGTGCCGGTTATACTTGGAGTTACGAAAAACCGTACGAATATACCGACAATCCCAATCAACTTATGCTTTGTGCTGCCGCGACCGTGAATGCAGCCTTGTCCGCTGACGGATCACTCGCCCCGTGTTCGCTTTTTACGGAAACAGCGTTCCGCTCGGAATCTGTTTGGAAAACAAGCTTGCAGCATGAATGGCAGAACGCAGATTGTTTCGTCGCGATGAGAAACATAAAGTTGCGGGACATTGGCGGATGCGGCACATGTTCCAACGCGCTCGGTCAATGTGGCAGTGGATGCCGCGCAAAGGCATATATGAAGTATGGAACTATCTACAAGTCAGACTACGATTGCGGATATAGCTCGGCCGATGGTTCCAGCGAATATCCGATTCGTTTCCGCGCGAAAAACGTTGGAGCCAAGACCATTGGCTGACGATAGTATCGCTGGCGTTTGCCTGGATCGAAGTCGGTGCGGCCGGTGCGGTTCGAAAGCTGTCATCGCTCCTTCAGAGCTCGCAACGACCGTTACGGGTCGAGGGCCGCCCCCGCAGCTGTCGCGCCCATACATTTCCGAGTACTGACTTCTATTCCTAACACGCGGTAGCGCTCGATACGTTACAGGACGCTGTTCGAACACACCGTTGGGTGCAGACGATCCGCCAAAACACGAATTTTGGCGGACCGATCACGTTAATTTCTATCCAATTAAATCCGACCTTTCTACAGTTCCTCGCGGTCCGTCCAATGCACCTCAATTACTGCAATCGATGAACTGGAAGGTATTGCAGCCTTGATTCGGACAGTCGGCCTGCGGTACCGCACCGATAAAGCGAGTAGGGCTATCGGCCCTTATAACCAGCAACGGCGGTACGGATTTGGAGAAGTGTTGAATTTGGCAATAAGTGTCGGCGGCATGTTTGCGTCCAATGTCGTCGCACTCGCCGGGTTGGTAGCACATGTCGAGCGGTATAGCGTTGGGATGCCCAATCGGTATCCTAAGGTCTGCGCCTTGGAATCGATGGACGTCTTCGGCAAACAGTAGCGTTGAAAAAGCTGATACAACTAGTACGCACGCAAGAATTGATAACTTCATTTCAGCCTCCTGTTAAAGACTCGACACTGACCCTGTCGCTACGGCGCAATCGGCCGTGATGTCGTTGGAGGCAAAGAGACCTGCCTCTTCCGGGCCTCTTAAAGTATGTGCGACTGATGAAGAAAAACCATGCGGTAGAAGCGAAAACAACCCGTCTCGAGGTGGAGACAAGGTCGAAAGTCTTCGCGATAGGGCGATGACTTACGCGCCTGCAAACTCGTCAACGTTGAATGGGCACGCGAAGATCCGGTTCACATCCAATCCCAGTTGTGATCCCATTCGCACTTAATGAACCGCATCAATAAGAAAGCTTGTCCGCATCGTTCGATCGGTGCCGCCAACAAACGCTCAAAGCATCACCAGTCATCGTTCGAACACTCTGCGGCACCAGTCCAGCGCCAACACTCAGGCTTTGGCGGCTCGAATATTCTTACCTTGGGGCCATTTAAACCCGAAAAATCGGATTTCACTGCCTCCTAGCTGCCATTTTTCACCAGCCCGCTGCCAATCCCCCAATCGGACCCCCAGTCGGATTTATTTGGTCTTTGTGAACGTGTTGCATCCGACTGTTCAATCGCGGGGGGCATCCGTGCAATTTTCGGTCATTTCGTTAGACCAACATCGACTCCACGGATAAAATTCGCGAGCCGCGTCCAAGCGCCGAGCTCTCGGCATCAGCGGACAGCGAACAACAGATATCAGAGAGACGGGGTACATTCGTGCTACCTGGATTCAATGCATCGCTTGTTTTGCCGCCCTTCGCGGGGGAATCGCCAACCGATCGCGCTACCGGATCTCCCTACTACGCCAGCATGGCGGAGGTGGTGTTTCGATTCGGAGCATCGGAAGAGCGCCGAAAGATCCTCCGCGGTCTGTTGGCGTATCGTTCCGAACTGAGAGCGGCAGGATTCGTGCACGGCTTCCAGTGGCTGGACGGTAGCTTTTGTGAAGACGTTGAAAAGACGAGGGGGCGGCCGCCCAGTGATATCGACGTCGTTACATACGCTTATCGACCCGAGCATTTGCAAGAGGGTGACGCATTCTATGAATGGTTCGAAAAAAACGAATCGCTGTTCAATCCTTGGGGGTTGAAAGCCCGTCTTCATTGCGAGGCGTTCTTCATCGATATGCAAAAGCCCGCTCACTATCTCGTCGACGATGTGCGCTACTGGTACGGCCTGTTCTCGCACCAAAGGGAAACCTTCCTTTGGAAGGGAATGGTATGGGTTAGGCTCGAGTCTAACGACGATGACGCGTTGGTTCTTTTGGGATAGGAGAAGCAATGCTAAAAAAACTGAAAATTGACGCGCTTGCAGCGGATCTTTCTTCTGTGAACGCACTCTTGGGTTCCCGGTCGTTTCGGGACGATCCCACCGGTGTTTACCAATTCAGGATGAGGAAGGCGGAACTGGAGCGGCAGTTGGAAGAGACTCGGGCGTCTTTTAATCCTCATGCTTCGATTGCGATTTTCTTTGGTGGGGAACCTGTACAAGGATCCCGTGGTATCAATGCTGACTTCGCCGGTGGCGCGCTAGATGACGTGCAGGAACTTATTCGCAAATGCTTGGCGACTCGGGAGTTGGGTGCGCTCAGCGAGCGTGGACGCGTGCCGTTGAAGGGGAACGCGCAGCTTATCGTCACTGATGTGGCACGCGGATCGTTTGGTTTCGTACTTGAGGAAGCGGGGGACGATGCCGCGATAATCGATACGGTTCTCAAAGATGTGGTTGACGAAGTTGCCGAACTCTTAGGGCAGATCTCGTCTGCGAACGAGGCAGAGTTTCAAAGCGCGACGGAGGCTTTGGACGGGCGAATTCTGCTGTCCTTGCGCAAGTTCTTCAAACGACTCGACGACAGTCAGGCGACGGTTCGATTAGTTGAGGACGAACGTGACGTTCTCCTTGATCGAACGGCAGTCAACCGAGCGAGGACGCGCACAGAGGCGATCGAAATTGATGAAAGCGGGCAGGAGTTTCAAGGCGCACTTTTCTTGCTGCCAGACTCGAAGCGATTCGAGCTTCACACTTCGAAAGATGGGGACGCTATCACACTGAGCGGATCGGTTAGTCGGGATGTTCTGCGTCAACTTGCTGGGGAGGCGGAACTAGGTCAACCACCCATCAATCCTCGCGAAATTTCGCGCACGGATTGGCGCGTACTCGTCAAGGTTCGGGAGATAAGGGAGCGCGGACGAACTGCGCGAACGGCATTTACGTTGGTTAGATTGATCGCACCACGCTCATCGACTGCGAATTAGCCGAACTGCCATCGTGTGCACGAATTATAAGATCGGCGAGATGCAGCAGTTCGAAATCTGTCACGGCATCTCGCAACTTCCGTGGTCGTCGTCAGGCTATCGCCGAGACGTGAACAAAGACGGCAACGCGCCAATCCTTCCCCGGCCATTTATCACGCTTTCGACTATGGATACACATCGACCGTAAGTGAGAACTGACCGCTGCAGGCGTCGCCCGCAGTCGAGGCAGTGCATCTCGCTACGAAACATGGTCGACCGTCTGCATCAGGAACACGTGAACTTCCGTAGGCGAATTCCCGGCCAGGGCGGGTGTTTGCCCATTGCACGTTTCGATAGACCACACGAGCGTTCGCGGTTGGTGGCGGATCGGCGCAAATCCGTTGGTTCGCGTAGTTGCCATTGTCTACGAAGATCGTTTGGGTCTTCGGGGTAGGTGGCGCTCCCTTTTCGTTGGTCACTTCCGAGAGCGTTATCTCCCAGTCAACCGAGCAAATGTCTTCCTTTTTGTTATAACAATAGCTCGTGTAACAGATGTGGTCAGGTTTATCGCTGGTGACGAGCGGTGCAAGGAACGAGCAAAGATCGGACTGATAGGGCGTGCACCGGGGATTCTTGCGTACGGGCTCCAATTTTCTATACAGTTTCGAACCATCGTGGCTAGGATTGGTGCACCATTCGACGCCGTTGCCGCCAGTGGATCGATCGACATGCATGGTCATGGTGACGTCACCTGCGTTGGAATCATCCGTGCCGATCGCAAGTAACCCAACCACAAGAATGTTTAGTATCGTCGCGAAACGCACAACGCCTATTTCAAGCACACGAAGCAGTGCGATCACGATATCTCCAGCGATTTGACCATCGATAAACTTGAACGACCGGCCGCACCGGATTTTTCTTGCTCGTCAGTTTCGAATTTGCATAAAAGGGCGTTGCTTCAACGAAGCCCATTCAAGGCGGGACATCATTTAACCCTCATGGCGGGAGCCTTGAGCCTTTGCAGACAAGTACTGGCAATTCCACACGTTTGTACGTGACTTCTAAATCTAGGTGGGCTGAGACAATGTTGCAAAGATTTAACTCGTGTCTTGTTCTCTTCTTGATGAGTCGAAGAAAGTACTTGTAATCGAAATGGCTAGACGGGATCTCGACTCAATGGAGGGGATGACCATCCAAACAAGCTTCGCCAACGTTGATAGCCGCTGTTTCAATGTCGGCAGGCCCACTGGTCAGCGCCATGCAATCCGGATTCGCACACATGGTTGCCGCGCGCCGCGCCGATGTTTCGGTCGTGGGTCGCTTAAATCGTTCAGTACCCAAAGTTTGACGAGTCTCACTCATGACTGATCAGTGCCGGAGTCACTTTTGACATGGTAAGCATCCTCGGCGTCTCCAAACATGAATGTGACTGACCTTACGGTATGCAACGCACAGTATGTCAAGTTTGCAGCGTTGAGATCGAACAGCGCGAGATTGAAACCGGGTCCAAGTTGACTTTTGTACACCACACCGTCGAACCCGCGCATTCGAAAGAACTCTGATATGACTTGGGTCGGCACGTATTCGGCAGTGGATGGGTCGGAGACAACCGGTGCCGAAAATGCTCTGTCGATTTCGGCCCAGATGGCCTTCTCGCGCTTTTCCGGTGAAGGCTCTCCGAAGAAGAAGTTGAAATTACTATCGTGGCCGACCGAGAAGTCAATCAAGCGGAGTTCTCGCATCGTGCGAAACTGGCCAACCGATATGCTACCTCCGACCCATGGCCGAACCTCTGACATAGCGGTTTCTTTGTTCGATGCCACGTACAGACATGGAATGCCCTTCGGATTCACTCTGCCTTCGTGAGCAGCATGCGACAGTGGTTTCATGCGGACAGCGGGATACGGAGCGGGCTCATCCCACGTAGCTCCATCCTGCTCACGCTCCCGTGATGAACAGCCTAATTGCGCACACCAGACATATTTTCCCGCACTGACAAGTCGATGGCGCTCTTCGCTTGTTTCAAGCAGCGTGTTGAGAAAGGACATGACCTTCCGATCATGAACGAAGCGGGATGAATGCCTCACCGATCTGGAGAACGCGTAGAAATCGCGCCACGATTTGAACTGCTTCGGCATGATCGCTGGAGCTCCCCAATTGAAGAATGGGCTTTAGATCAGGGCATGTTCGCATCCTTGCTTCTGACCAAATACTCGATCGTAGTCCTGCCGCTCCTGCAAGTCAGCAACTCAACCGCAGCGTAACGTCATCTACTTTTCGGCCGCGCCGGTTATTTACGACAGCGTTTCACTCTTGCCGCAGCAGCGCTGCCAAGTTGTGGGCAGTTCGAAGCACGATGTCACGCTGACGCGGTGAAAGATCTTGCAGCGAAGCAATGAGCGTCCTCGCCTCATCCGTGGGATGTGGAGAGACTTGGGTTAGTAGCTCCTCGAACGACACGTTCAACGACTCGCAGAACATCGCCAAACGAGACAGAGAAGGCGCAATTTTCCCGCTTTCGATTCTGGACACGCTCTCCTTTTCGAGACCAAGCATTTCGCCTAACTGAGCTTGACTCAATCCGGCCTTTTTTCTGTATTCGGCCAAGCGTTTGCCCACCTCTTCAGTGATCCGCCTGCCTTGCTCTTTGTGCGTCGCCTCGCTCAAGGCAATCCCTCATATCACGTCATCGAATGACGCCGAGTGTTGCCTGTAGCGACCAACAATGAAATGACGTCAAATGCAACAGTTGCATTTCATGTTAACTTTTCCAAAAAAATGCCGTAAACAGTGGATGTTGGCCCTGATGCAGGACGAGCGAGGCGATGGGATAAGTTCAGGGAACAGCGAGAATAGTCCTAACGTTTTGATTTTTCGACAAAAAATATGTACGAAAGCGAAAACTCTGGATAGTATTTAACTGTCGATTTGACGAACTATTTGGAGAAAGCTATGAGCACGAAACCGGAAGCGAAGACCTCGGCTGCCCCTATGACCGCTGCCGAAGCACCGGCAGTTGCAACCACGAAGCCCGTCCGCAAGACGCCCGCAACCGATGCGCCGGAGAAATTCCGCGCTGCATTGCAGGAACTGGACGCGGAACGCACGGCGCTCGCGAAGTCGGCAATCGAAGACCTGAAGCCGGGGCGCGCCTTCGATCCGGTGGTCATCCGTCAGATCAATCGCATTGAGACGAAAAAGAATCGCCTGCTCGTTTCCCGGTTTGCGTCCCTGCTTCGGAAGAACGATCCGGAAGTGCAGGCCATCGTCTATCAGCTCGTCCAGCTCTGAGCGCGAACCGTGCCTGACGTATTGAATGACCGGGCGTACAGAGATGCGCCCGCGCTCCGAATGTGCGTTGCCTCGACAATGACGTGGCGGCGCGTTTGGCCGTTGAGTTTGGCTACGTAGCCATCGAGGCATCGTGCGTCGAACTCAACGTAATTGAAGAAGCAATACCAACTCAGACGAGAACAAAAATGATGTTGAAAGTTGCAACAGCACTGGCCATCGGGGTAAGCGCAGTATTGGTTTCTGCTTGCGGAGGAGGTAGTGGCGGCAGTTCCAACAGTCCGCCGCAGTCGGCGTCCGCGCCCGTCTCAGCGTCCGCACCTGTCGTATCAGAACCGACCCCGGCTACGCCCATTCCGGTTCAAAAGTCGTCGTATCTGAATAAGGTCACTGCGGCGCAAGCCATTGGCCCGCAAACGCTGCCCGCTGAAGTCACGTCTGGAAATGCCGTGGCGTTCGCGGACTTCTTTCAGGACGGCACGTACTCGATGGTCACGCACACGCTCGAATACAACTCGTCGGACCCGTCCACTGCGAACGACTTCGGCCACATTCGCTTCTATAAGAGCGTGAATGGATCGTGGGTCGATCACACGTCGGACATCCTCTCCAACAATGTCGGCTGTCTGCATCCGCGCAAAGCAATCGTGGCCGATTTCAATGGCGACGGGAAACCCGATGTACTTTTCGCATGCCATGGCTTCGATGCGTCGCCATTCCCCGGCGAACAGATGCACATGCTCTTGAGCCAGTCGGACGGCACGTATAAAAACGTAACGTTGCCGTTCACGGGCTTTTTCCATAGTGCATCCGCTGCTGATTACAGCGGCAAAGGATTCGCTGACATCGTCGTGGTCGATCCGCTCATAGCCGCAACGCCGTACTTCCTTGTTAACAACGGCGATGGAACGTTCACGAAAAGCACAACCCGGCTCCCGTCCGTCGTCAAGTACGGCACAAATGGATCGCAACCGGACCTGACGTGCACATCGAACTGCGGCGCGCAGATCTACACGACTGAACTGATCGACCTCAACAACACCGGCAAGTACGACCTGTTCCTCGGCGGTACTGCACCGGATGGCAATCAGGGTAACTGGGTTCCGACGATCTTCAAGAACAACGGCAACGATACATACAGCCAGACGAACGTTACCGAATTGCCGTACAACCCGACGTACGAACTGGCTCTTGATGTCTTGTCAGTGAACGGCGCGATCTACACGACGAACGTCCACCTCAACACGTCCGGCCCGCTGTACGGCTTCAGCGACATCGAGAAGGATGTCGGTTCCAGTTCGTCGCAGATCTATGTCGGCAACGCGAACTATCCGAATGGCTCGTCCTGGATCAACTGGATCATTCCGTATCAAGGAAAGATTGACGCTATCAATTCGACGTACGGTGTTTCGGCTGCTCAGTAGCAGACAAATGCACCTGATCGATCACTAATGAAAATTTTCGCGCTGTCCGATGGATAGCGCGAACGAAATGTAGAGCAACCTCCATCATGCATATCCTCGCCAAACTGCTCGCAGTCGCTGCAATCGGATTCCTCATCCTACTTATTCGCCCGCAATTGGCTTTACGCGTCGGCAACACAGTTCCTACGCGCGGCAAGCTTCTGATTCCATTTTTCACCTGTTGGATACTGACCGCCGTCGTGTCTCATGCCGCGCGATTTTCTGGCGATAGCGAAAACTCGCAGTCCTCCGCAGGCTCGGAGAGTGCTTCGGTAGTTCGCGCATCCTATGTATCCCCTGAGCGTCGGGAGCTTGCTGCGCGATTCGTGCAGATAAAAAAGATGGCCGATCTTTCCGACAGTGGTGGTCTACCGGAGCAGCAATATCCGGGTTGCAATGCGAGCCTTGTTCAGTTAGCCAGACTCACCGATCACCTTAGCGACGGTATCCAGACGCGCCTGAACATGCTTCGACGCAGCAACGCTGCTGATCCGGAGAACGATCCCAGCATGTCACCCATCTATGAATCGGATGCTCAGATGCTCGACCAGCCGATTCGCAATGCCCAATTGATTTGCGGGATGTAACACGCTAACTTTTCGACCCTATACAACAACACGCAGAGCATATGAAAACTCGCATCGTTTTGGCGTCACTCTTGATCGTCGCATCAACCTCAGCTTTCGCTAATGGTCCTGCTTTTAACTGCGCCAGAGCCTCTACCAAAGTCGAAAAGATGATCTGTGCAGACCCGACGCTATCTGCAGCCGATTCGGTCAACGCTGATCTGTATCGGGAAGTCTTGCAGGCATCTGACAACCAGAACCAGACCAAACAGGAGCAGCGTCAATGGCTCAAGACGCGAAACGCCTGCCAGACCGTTCAATGCATCGGTGACGCATACAACACCCGATACAACCAGCTCCAACACGAACGTCTCGCAAACAGCGGCGCGGTCAATCCCGATGGGTCTACCGGACATTGATGCTTCCACGTTATATCGCGACGAGGTGGCAAGCGCCATCGACATACAAGTCAACGAATCGACTAACGAACCAGGGCACCTGCCCTGGTTTTTTTTCGCCTATTGAATCCGCACTAACATTCTCAAGGAGTAGTCCAAATGTCCGCCACCAACGACCGTGACACCTCGGCGACCAATAATCCGTTCGCTGGTTTCGCCTTTCCGCTGATAGAACTAGGAAGGGTCGTCGTTACCCGCGCTGTACTTGAACACCTTGAACACAAGGGTATCGCTATCGACCCGTACCTATACCGTCACGAGCACGGCGATTGGGGCGACGTTACGCCGAAAGATGCAGAAACGAACCTGCTCGCAGCAATCCACGGCGCACGAATCTTTTCAGCATATGAGGTCGCGGGCAAGCGCGTATGGATCATCACGGAAGCCGATCAGACCTCGACCGCTGTATTATTTCCGAGTGAATACTGACGTGATGACGGCGACGCAAATGGACCTAGCTGACCGCTTGACGATCGCTGTGGAGTGGTTACGGGACGCTGACGGAATTCTGATTACGGCTGGCGCTGGTATGGGCATCGATTCCGGACTGCCGGACTTCCGTGGCACACATGGCTTCTGGAACGCGTATCCTGCATTGAAGTCAGAAGGCATCGGCTTTCAGGACATCGCTAACGGCGAAGCATTCCGAAATCATCCGATACGGACGTGGGGATTCTACGGCCACCGACTCAATCTCTATCGCCGCACCGTTCCGCATGCAGGCTACGACATCCTTCGGCGCTGGTCATCGACGAAAGAACGCGGCGCGTTCGTGTTCACCAGCAACGTGGACGGACACTTCCAGAAGGCTGGCTTTCCGGAGAATCGCGTTCTCGAATGTCACGGCTCAATCCACTTCCTTCAATGCTCGCGAGTCTGTTCACACGACGTTCGGTCGGCAGATGAATTCCAACCTGAGGTGGACGAGGAGCAATACTTCCTCACATCGCCGCTTCCGCGTTGTCCGAAGTGCGGCAGCGTAGCAAGACCGAACATCCTCATGTTCAACGACTGGGACTGGATCGAAACTCACGCAAAGCGTCAGCGTATGCGATTCGAAGCCTGGCTGTTGAGCGTCGAACGGTTGGTCGTCTTCGAACTTGGTGCAGGCCGGGCCCTTCCGACCGTTCGGAACATGAGCGAGAGAAACGGGCCTCGCGTCATTCGGATCAATCCACTCGATTACGCGATTGATCCGAGTGGCGGAATCGGCATCAGCGGTGGTGCGCTCGACATGCTGCGGCGGTTGGACGAAAGCATCGGCTGATCAACGCGAAGGACAGGCGACTCCTAAGAACTTCGCATGACCTACCAAGGCCGTTCGCCACCATGCTTCTGCCAGTGCTTAACCTTCTGTGCCATTTTTTTTAGTTTCATTGCATCATCCATTCGTCCCTGGGCCAGCAATTTGTTTACGTTTGACTGAACCATTTCATCTTGGCTATTCGGTGCAGGTTCCTGACGAATTTTCTCAAGTGCGTCAGCCTCCTTTTCTTTCCCCTGCGCCCGAAGTGCCTGAATAAGACGCTGAGCGTCGAAGGTCTTCCATTTCCAATGCACAAACTTGATTACTAATTTGGATAACATTCTGCAATCGCGTGTTTGGTTAATGAGAGGTCCAATGTGTTGCAAACAGCATAGTTGCTGCATTTTTGTGTTCACGAAGCAACACGGTGCGTTCGTGTTCACCAGCAATGTCGATGGACATTTCCAGAAGGCGACCTGCTAAATTTGACGCTTGACGACACCAAAGTACTCTTTAGGAATGCATAGACCGACATAGCGGCTGCCCGTTATCGGTCGGGTATTACTGGGATCAAGGAGGCGCACCGGAACGTCGATTCGCTGCAATCCAGCAGCCGTTACCAGTTGCATGGACACTGATGAAATTATCGGATTCTGCACCGATACTGCCTGAATGAGGGCAATGACAATCGCCCCGTTCAAGTCCGAAAGTGAACTGAACTGGCTTTGGGTATCTGGACCACGATCGAGGCGCATTTGCACTCGAGCATTGCCAAGAGGTCCACGAACCGTCTCCTTTCCCAGGTACATAAGGTGTTCGATGCCAGCCTTCTTCTCCGTGTTGAGATAGATGGAACCATCAGGGCGTGCAAACGCGTGGAATAGTTTTTCGGCATCTTGGGCGGACATGTACCCGAGGCCCTGTTGTGCATCAACAATGCACGAGCGCTCGATTGCATCAAGCTCAATCGCGCTATTCGGTGGCAATCGAAGTTGAGTCGGCGCGAGAAGCTTCATTTGAACTGAAACCGCCCCAGCAGGCACCATTTCAGCTTCGTTCAGAAGTTCGACAGAAACGTCCGTATCTCCCCAGTTGACGCGAGTCCCAATCTGTTCAAGGCTAGTGATATAGAAGTCTCGATCCTTGTTTTGCTCATATACGTTCCAGATGGACAAGGCAAAGAGCAGAAGGGAGAGTCCTTTTGCAACCTGCCACCCAAACCGAGACTGTTTTAGATACTGGAACAGGGTGAGCGTAATGGAAACTGCGAAGATCGTGATAGAAAGTATCATAAGCGAATGAGCTGCTAAGTTAGCCCCAAGTCGGGGTTTAATACTTGCCTTTCGAAGCGATCAGTTTCTTGCGGAGGCTGTCTATCCGGGCTCTGCGCTGTCCACACAGTTCAGCGAGCGCATGTTCGTAAATTTCGAGCGCATCGAGTAGCGCCTCACGGCTAACCTCATCGCCGTGAGAACCGAGGTTTCCGATCATTCTCAGCGCGGTAAGGGTAGGTGCGTGCTCAGGCTCGATTTTCGCGAACAAATTGATTCGTGCGTTGAGATCCAGCTGGACAGACTTTCCTTTTACGTTTATAGCAGAGCGAGAGATCTTAAAGTAATCTAGCAAAAGTTCAACACTGACGCGTAAGCGGTTCGCGCACGAACTGAAATCTGTCCAGTAAAGTTCAAAACTTTTTTCGATTTGAGCCTCAACCTCTCTCGGCATCTCCTTAGGCAAGGCCATCATCGGAGGCGCAGGAAAAAAAGCTCTAGGCCGAAGCAAGGATACGAGTGCCCAAGAATTCAGTTCCTCGTCATAGTATTCGGATATCGTCGTGTCGCCAACGACGCAAACCACCTCTGCGCAGCCCGAGTTATCGCACAACAGCTTCAGGTTGAATCGCTCAACATCCCAGTCCGGCTCCCAGTCAGGGTGTTGTGCCTGTGTTTTCGAATATTCTGGCTCAACGACTGACAGTGAATCAACAGCCTGCGCCAAACGGCCCGACCTACACCGCGGGCACGAGAAGCGAGGCAATTCGCTTCGGGAATACTCACCAGACCACAATTCACGCTCAAAGCTCACTCTAGCTTCTCCGAAATATGCCGCGTTTGCGCATCGACACAGGCTCCGTTCCTTGGTCGGTCTGTGCACACCTTCATGCATTGGATATCGGCATTGGTCGCGCCCGACTTTAGAGCTATCAGTCGGTTTTAGTGAACCTATGTACGCAGATCCGTCAAGCCTATGGCAATTTCGCGAACGTCTTCGTTTCGCGCGTCGTAGAGTAGGCTGGCTTCAAAATAACAGCGCACCCACATGCTCATATCTACGAAATCCCCATCGGGCGTGATGGTTTGGAACGTAGCGTCAATTTCGTGCTTCTGCGCGCGGTAAACGTCTGCAGCGACCTTTAACGATACGCTGACTATTCGGAGGTTGAAGCGAACGCCCACATAGGAAAGCGTCGGGGATATATGCTGGCACTGGACAACAGTGAAATCTTCAATGCCCTCAATGACTTCCCAATCAGAATTCTGGGTCACTAGCCCTGATAGACACAGCATCGCAAGGAACTTCCTAGTCCCGTCGCCCTCAAGGTAATCGCCAACATCCAAAGATATAGCAGTCTCGATCGTGTCTGTATGTTGCTCAATGAACGCAACCAGATCGATGTCGTGACCGGCCGGTTGCATCTGAACATCGTTGAAGTCAGAAAGCTTGTTGTACAAAAAAAGCTCGTTATCGAGCTTCTTTGTATCCCAATCCGCTTGCAAGTGATGGTGAAGCCTCAGGCGGTCGCCGCCCTTCTCGAAAAAGTCGTTCTTATTCTCGTTGATGAACACAACGTAGCGATCCGAGTTCGATCCCTTGATGAAAGCCAGCAGCGTCAGCCACATCAGCGCGTCGCGATATCCCTTCTCGTTTGACTGAAATGGCATCTCCTTCCGAATCGCTTTATCGACAAGACGCTGATGACCAACATGATCATACGAAGCAACCGCGACGTCTTGGAAGCGAGAACGCAAGATTTGGACAAAATCGTAGCTGTCGGGCGTGGTGATTTCCGGCCAATCGAAACGCGCGAATGTCAATCTTGCACAGGCATCCTTGAGCTTCTTTTCGTCCGCCCGGAAATTGCTGACATGTTCCTCGAACTTAGCACTAACTTCATCAACGACGACCTGAGAAACCACCAAGGTTGCCGCAACACTGTTTGCATGATGGACAAGACGCTCGAACTCTGCGCTGCGCAAATACCAGTTGTTGAAGAAAATATTCGAGTCTAGGATGATGTACATATATTATTGTAACTTCCACGCACGATTAGACATACGTTAGCGTCGTCACGAAGCAGGAAGTCTAACGTCTTTGACAGACATCGTCACGTTTCGGCACCTATGAATGCAAGCATTTCTTCGACCGAAGTATATTCAGTCCACGGACCTTTCTTCGCTCGCAAGATAGATAGCACAACTCCATCATCAAGGCCGGTATCGTTCGTTTTCGAGATTCTGGCGAGCAATACGTGGTTATGTTGAACTCTTGCGTCGTTGGCCCTCTTGATACGCTTCCGCACATTCACGAGATGTCTCCTTGTTCATACGCCCACATGTCTCGCGTTGGTATCCTCAAAACAGGTCAGCGCTGATCTGCTTCAATCGTACCGGGTTGTCTTCGACATATCGCGCGGTCATGCCGATTGATGCGTGTCCCATCAATGTCGATACGGCCTTGATGTCTACACCCTTCTCGATCAGGGTCGTCGCGAACGTGCGACGACCCGAATGGCTCGATGCGCCCTGCAATCGAGCCTTCGCGTACATTCGATGGAAAAGCTGTTGCAACGTGTTCGGTGAGAATTGTCCACCCTTCTGAGAACGGAACAATGGCGCATCGAAGTTGAACAGGATGCCTTCGCCCTTCCGCCGCTCGTTCAAATAGTCACGAATCGCATCTGCAACTTTCGGGTTCGTCAAGTACGCATGGCGTTGCTTATTGCCCTTCGTCATCGAGCCGTCGAGATTAATTTCGTCCAGCAGTTCGCCATCAACGCCGAGCACATGACGAATTCGAAGCGATGCCATCTCTTTCGCGCGAAGGCCGAGCCCGAACGAACAATAGAGAAGCGCAACATTTCGCTTCGCATGGGCCTCTTTCTTCATCGCGTTGACGACGCGGCGGAACTCCGATTCGGTCAATACCTTCGCCTGACCATCGCGCACAATTCACCTCAGAATGTTTATTAATTTCGCTATGCGAATCATTTATAAACATTCTATCCAGCCCTCTGGGCTTCGTACACTGGCAGGATGGCTTGCTGCAACGAAATGTTTACTATTTGTAATTAGTAAACATTCCTGCTGGGACACTGGCTGAACATGGACATATCAAAGGCCAGCCGCCAAGGTCGCCGTCAGGGACGGCCGAGCGGCTGGCCGGACTGGTCAACACAGGCCGACGCAAGCCGCCGCCCTGTGTGGCCCGCCTCAAGGTGTACATTTTCGCAGCCAAGCCCAGTAGACGAATACACGTAGGTGTTACTACAGGTCCACTGAAAAGCTCGACATTTTTGTACAGCGCCCAGCCCGACGCTCCCATCTTGATATTGCCCGGTCGATGTACATTTTTGCAGCCGAGCCCAGTAGGTTGATATACGTTGGTGTTACTACATATCTACCGAAAAGCTCAACATTTTTGTACATCGCCGAAGCCCTAAATGGCAGCAACTTCTGCGTCATTTACCAAAGGCGATAGCTCTGCCATGCGTTTGTAGTCGATGACATAGCCAGTGCTGTCCTTCTTTCGATTCTTTTTGATCGCGATACCAAGACGGCCTAAGATTGCGTTGAAGACCTTCGTTTTCGCTTCCAGTGCCTCTGGCGTTGCGAAGTGGGTGCCCAAGAACATGTTCACCTCCTTCATCTTCGTTGAAGCATACCGCGAGACACTATCGATCATCTCGGCTGTTACGATCCATTCCAGTTGCGCCAACTGCTCGCGCCGATGCTTCGATGCTTCTCGGCCCGGACGCGAATTCGAATCGCCGATGATGCGCATTGATTCAGCGTACTCATCTTCGATTTCCTTATAACGCGCAGCCCGCCGAAATGCCTCTCCTCGATTGATGCCTGATGCCTCAAGCGCACCATCGAACAGGTCGCGCTTCATGACGCGGTGCTCATAGTCGGTTAAAGCGCGGGTGACCCGATCACTCGTCCGTTCGTACTGGTCACGCTCCAACGCCAGTGCTCTCGAATCCCGCAGCAGTCGCACATTCTTCAGCACCTCACGCACTTCGTCGGTTTGGTACTGCTGGATCTGCTGCAACGTTACCTGCGCTGGCGATTTCAGCCGGAAGAATTCGCAGACAGCCCACTTCGTCAATGACCGTTTCTGGTCGCGGGAAAGATCGGAACGATCTTTCGCACGCAACACATCGGCTTCTCCGAAGTCGATGTTCTTTGCCTCTAGGATGAGGGTAGCCTTTTTCGTACCGAACGGATCTATACCAAACTTCAACATCTCACTGCCGGCCTTCTTCATCGCCACATCGGTCGCCACCAACGAAACCCGCCAGCCTTCTTCGATCTTCAGATCGCGGAATTTCTCGATGCGCTTCATCTTCCATTCCTGATTGCACCAAGTGATTCGTGCATGCATATCAAGGAATGTTTCCTGCGCTCGGGTGATCGAGGCATCTTCATCTGGAAAAATGATACGTCGAGTTCGAACCTCCTTCTCCAACACTCCGTTGCGAATTGCTGCTTCTGATTCAAACTCCCGTTTGCCGCCACCGTGTATCCACACCTTCACCGTATCGCATTTGCGGACGCGGCTGATGGCCTGATCACAATCCTGATAGGTGTAAATGTTTCCACTGAAAATGCCGTACACGGCTTCGAACCATTTGACATCGATACTAACGCCCGTGCTGAGCGTCGATGTGGAAATGAGAACCTGATATTTCTTCGCCTCTTCGTTCGGATTCTGGAAGAACGCTTTGTGACGATCCTCGTTGTTCGTCTCTCCCGTCAACATCAATACGTCGATTTTCTGGCCGTCTGTCCGAACCAACCCTTCCAACAGGGACTTCAATGTATTTGCAAAGCCGAGTTCGCTGACGGGTACGTACACGCGCTTGCCATCGA